>JAHFQV010000011.1:0-24921 GCA_023259175.1 Oxalobacteraceae bacterium
TATCGAGCGAGCGCGACTCACACAAATAGTTAAACCAGCGATTTCCAATGGCAACATGTCCGATTTCATCGCGCAAAATAATATCAAGGATTTCCGCCGCTGCCAGATCCCCCGCTTGTGCAATTTTGGCGCGCAAAGCCGGTGTCGCGTCCAAGCCTCTCGCCTCCATTGTTCTAGGCACTAAAGCCATACGCGCCAAAACATCGGCTTGGGTTCTTTCGGCTAATTCCCATAAACTATTATGCGCAGGAAAGTCGCCATATTGAAAGCCAAGTGTGACTAAATGGTCTGCCAAAAGTGAAAAATGGTAAGCCTCTTCCTGCGCCACTTGCAGCCAGTCGATGTAGTAAGCCGCTGGCATATGATCAAAACGCCAAATCGCATCAAGTGCCAAATTAATCGCATTAAACTCGATATGCGTCAAGGCATGTATCAAGCTGGCACGGCCTTCGACAGTATTCATGGCGCGCCGTTTCACCCCCAAAGGCGGTACTAATTCAGGTCGATCCGGCCGGCCTGGAACCGGCATTTCATTGAGTAAAATCGAATTTTCATCCAACTGTATGCGGCCTCCCAGCCAAGCATCCCGCAGCTTTTGTACGCCATCGGCTTTAAGACGGGCATTGGTTTCTGCTAATAAATTCAATGCGCATTGTCGTAGGCTGTGGCTGCCATCGACGATAGATAAAATGCTGTGCGAAATGCTGTGCGAGTCGCTTTGTTGCGGTAAATTCATACTGATAAAGGTAAAATAGAGGGTGCAGGAAATAATGTTGACCGCATCTTATCGGAGAGTGGGCATCTTGTCCTCGATTTATCCGACTAAGACCTAAGTCCTTCAATTTATACACTGTTTAAAAACAAGCCAAAACAAACAACAAACAAAAAGTAAAAAAATGCCTATTTACTCTCTAGCGGGTGTCGCACCCGAAATTCATAGCGATGCCTATGTTACCGACAATGCGACCGTCATCGGGAAAGTTAAAATCGATGCGGGTGCCAGTGTTTGGTTTGGTGCCACGCTCAGGGGTGATAACGAACTCATCCACATCGGCGCAAACAGTAATGTACAAGAAGCTTGCGTGCTGCACACCGACATGGGTTTTCCTTTGGAAATCGGACAAAATGTCACCCTCGGACATCAAGCGATGCTGCATGGCTGCAGCGTTGGCGATGGTTCTCTGATCGGCATCCAAGCTGTTATTTTAAATGGTGCAAAGATAGGCAAAAATTGCTTAGTCGGCGCGGGTGCCTTGGTCACGGAAGGAAAAGAATTTCCCGATAATTCTTTGATCGTAGGTACTCCCGCCAAGCTCGTGCGCGAATTAAGCGCGGAAGCCATCGCCCAAATGCAAAACAATGCGGCGCACTACGCCAAGCGCGCTCAGCAATACAAAACTAGCCTCGAGCGCATAGATTCAAATTTGCCATCCTCAAGCTTGCCATCAATTCAGGAAATCCAGTGAACGATCAATTACAAAAATTTATGTTTGAACATGCCGGTGTACGCGGCGAATTAGTCGAACTGCCTAACACTTGGCACGAAATTCTATCGCATCAAAATTACCCGCCAGCGGTTCGCACCATCTTAGGTGAATTGCTCGCGGCCTCGGCACTACTCAGCGCCAATCTCAAATTCAATGGCACCATGGTCATGCAAATTCACGGTGATGGTCCGGTGCGTTTGCTAGTCGTCGAATGCGATGCAGAACTACGCTTACGTGCAACGGCCAAACTCGCGCCCGAGGCGGTCATCGCTGACGATGCTCGCCTCTGCGATCTGGTGCATCAACATGGTCAGGGACGCTTCGTCATTACGCTAGACCCCAACGACAAACTGCCTGGGCAACAAGCTTACCAAGGCATCGTTCCGCTAGACGGCGACTCGATTGCCACCATTATTGAAAATTATATGATGCGATCAGAGCAGCTCGATACCCGACTCTGGCTGGCGGCCGATCAACACATGAGTCGCGGCTTGCTCCTGCAAAAACTACCTAAAACGGGTGGCAGCGAAGCGCAAGTTGAGGATGAAACAGAAGCGTGGAATCGCGCAGTGATGTTAGCGAGCACCGTCAAACAAGACGAGCTCTTAAGCGTCGATATTCAAACACTGATGACACGCCTCTTTTGGGAAGAAACCCTGCGTGTCTTCGAACCCCTACATCCCCAGTTTCACTGCAACTGCACGCGCGAAAAGGTCGGCAATATGCTTAAGATGTTAGGACAGGACGAAATTCAAGCGGCCGTATTGGAGCTTAATAAACTCGATATTAATTGTGATTTTTGCGGCAAACATTACAGCTTCGACCAAGTCGATTGCACACAATTATTTAGCGCTGAAACTTTGCTTGATGGTCTGCAAGTTCCAAGTCTAAGCAAGCACTGATTTTCGAAAAGCTCGGATAAATACTTCCTCCCCCAAAGATATAAAATTAGTTTTTCCCAACACTAGGAGATCAACGTGGCAATTTACTTCAAACAATTCAGCACAGCTGCATTAGGAATAATGTTTTTGAGTACTGCGATGGCCAGCACACTGGAATTAAGCAGCCCGACCATCAAACCCAACGCGAAACTCAATATCGAGCAAGTGTTCAATGGCTTTGGTTGTACTGGAAAGAATATTTCGCCCGAGCTGAACTGGACTGCCGGCCCCAAGGGTACAAAAAGCTATGCATTAACGATGTACGATCCAGACGCACCGACAGGTTCAGGCTGGTGGCATTGGGTGGTCTACAACCTCCCTTCTGACACCACACATTTGGCGCAAGGTGCAGGCGAAGCGACGGGGCGACAACTGCCCAGTGGAACAGCACAAGGTAAGACCGACTTTGGTAGCGCAGGCTTTGGCGGCGCATGCCCGCCCCAAGGCGACGAAGAACATCGCTATATTTTTACGATTTATGCGCTCAAGACCGATAAAATCGAACTGCCAGCGGATGCCAGTGCGGCAATGATTGCTTATATGATCAAGTCAAATAGCCTAGCTCAAGCGAGTATTACCGCGAAATACGGGCGTAAAAAGTAGGACTAAAGCAAAAAAGACGCTCGTACCTATTTTGCGCCCCTCTAGTTCGGGGAAAATCTCGACTAAAAAACGACGTTTGTGCAATGCAGCGTCGTTTTCTTTATTTTTGTGAATATTCGTGACATCCAAAAGTGAACCGGCTGCGTTAAGGCTTCACAGGTAAAACCGCTATCCCCCTAATTTGTTTCAACGCTAGAAAGAATCCCATGCGCCCTTTCACGAAAACCACCCAATTTCTTAGCATCGCAGCGCTATCCCTAGGCCTCATTTTACTGAGCGCTCCAGCGCAAGCCCAAACCGATCCACCGGGGCGCGTCGCCCGCGTTAGTTTCGCCTACGGCAATATCGATTTTGCCGACGCAGGCAGCAACCAGTGGGCACCCCTATTAGCTAATCGCCCACTATCCACCGGCGATAGTATTTTTGTCGCGGAACATGGGCGGGCCGAACTACATGTGGGCGCAAACGCCTTACGTTTGGGCGAAAAAAGCCGATTAAGTTTTATTCAACTCACCGATGACCATACCCAATTACAACTCGCCCAAGGCAGCATGTTCATTCGGGTGCGCAATTTACCCTCACGTGAAGTATTTGAAGTCACGACCCCGAATTTACGATTTGCCATTCAAGAAGCCGGAGAGTATCGCATCAATGTCAATGAAGATAACACCACCTCTATCACGGTCAGGCGTGGACTCGGTGTAGCGCAAGGCGAGCGCGATGTCATCACTTTACGCTCCGGTGAGCAAACCCGTTTTTCTGGGATCAATTTATACCATACACAAATCGCAGCAATCGATGAGCCGGACACACTTGATCAATGGGCGTATGACCGAGATCGTGCCGAAGACAATTCCCGAGCAGCGCGTTACGTTTCGCGGGAAGTCATTGGCTACGAACAGTTAGACGAATACGGTTATTGGGAAACCCATGCCGAATACGGTCCGATTTGGTACCCACGCGGCATTTCGGTGGGCTGGGCTCCATATCGTGACGGCAAATGGGTTTGGGTTGCACCTTGGGGCTGGACATGGGTAGATCGCGCGCCTTGGGGCTTTGCACCCTACCACTATGGTCGTTGGGCCAGTGTTAGTGGCCGTTGGTGTTGGGTGCCGGGACGCTATCAACATGATTACCGTCCTGTGTATGCGCCGGCCTTGGTCGCATTTATCGGTGTCGGGACCGGTGGCTTAAACGCGGGGATTTCTATCAGTTCAGGTGGCCATTTCAGCACCTCAATATCCTGGTTCCCTTTGGGCCCACGCGAGCTATATCGCCCCTATTACAGCCATAATCCGCATTACATCCAAAACGTCAACCAGACCGTCATCAACCGCACGACGATTAACAACGTCAATATCGTCAACAATAATCAAGTTTATGTGAATCAGCATGTACAAAACGCGGTCACGACGGTTCCGACTCAAACCTTTGTTCGGGGTGAACATGTCTTTCCTGTGGCGACCAACTTACGTAGTCAAGAAATCCGTAGCCTGCGTGTATTAGACGAAGGTCCTAATCTCACACCCGACCGACTCAATCGTTTTGGCGATGCCCGTCCTCGTAATTGGGAAGAAAACGAACAATTCCACAATCGTCCTACCGTAACCGCGGCGGTACGAAACGAAGGTTTGAACGCAGGCATCACCCCAAATAATTTTAACCGCACTCCAAACAACAATCCAAACAACAATCACGTGATCGAACAAACACCGAGCGCGGCAGGAAATACTGTGAATCTGCCCAACTCGCGCCACATCGAAAGCTTTGATCGCGTTCCAACTCAAATGACGAGGCCCATTGCCACTGGAGCCAACAATGTGACTCCCAACCCCGATGCCGGGTTACAGCGCAACACCGGAATCCGCACCGTGGAAGAAATGAATGCCGAGCGCAATACGATGCAAAGCAATACCGATCGACGTGAGGCCGTTAAACAATTTCCACAAGTACGTCCAGATGACATCAATCGTGGGGCGTTTAACAACCCCCGATTTGAAACCCGTCGCGACATCGACACCCGCCCTAACCCCAGTGCGGCAATGGCCGTACCCCGCCCGATTGAGCACAGTTATGAGCAAACCAATGTTCGCCCTATGCAAAACCAAGATCGCGGCATGCAAACAGTCGAACGCCCTGTGAACAACTTCGAACGGAGCAATGAACGTCAAGTTGAACGCAATAATGACAAGGCTGAACGGCGTATGGATCATGGTATCGAACGCAGTATTGAACGCCCTGCTGCTGCCATGCCTGCCATGCCGACCATGCAAATGCCAAGACAAGAACCGGTAAGAGTCGCACCAGCCGAACCGAAACAAGCAACCCCAGTACGCGCTGAAAAAGAAAAAGGCAACGATAAATGGAAGGACAATCGTTAGGGAAGCGCGGATTTATTCGATAAGCGCGAAACACCATTTTTTTAAGAACCTGAATTTTCGACCTTGTTCAACGAAAAAATGGAGTTTCCCTAAACTGAAAAATAGTCTCAAAATCTTCCCTTTCCCCTGTACGTGTGAATCGCTCAGGGGAAAGTCTTCATGTCCAGCGTAATTCATCTAGTCTCCCCCTCCTTTCTGCACACTTCCCTAGCGCTTCGCACAACTCAATCGCACAATCATTTGCCAAGATGAAATATCCCGCCTAAAGTGATAGAAGCCAGCCTTTATCTTTTTTTGAATTGCCTTTTTAACCAAAAATTTCCATTGAAGTTTTCGATGACCGTCAATGAATTTGCTAGGTAGTTTTGCGTCATAAGGAGAAAAGCATCATGAGCTCACTTATTTTAACGTGCCCAGAATTTCTTGCGATGGAACGCTCCATCATTGACGACTTTGTCACTTGCAGTTCTGAAAATTGTGAGGAAATAGAATTTTGCGTTAAAGGCTTAAATCAAAGCAAGGACGAAGAATACGTTCACGGACTATTTCGTGCCTTACATTCCATGAAGGGGAACTGCCAGATGGTGGGCTTAACGCCTTTCATCGAGCCACTTCATCGCATCGAAGACATCGTCTCCCGGATTCGTAGCAAACAAATCGAATACCAGCCGATCATGGGTGAATTTTTACTTCATTGTATTGACGACGTGCAGGACATGATAGGTGAACTGATCGCCAACGGCGAAGTCGATGACAGTAAGCGTCTACAGCTTTGCCGTGTCAGTGAAGCGATACTCAACAACTTAAATCCGCAACGTGCTGGCGAACAATTTCAAAAAGCGATGTCGGTTTTTGGCGCGCAGCAACGGCTCAAAGACTTAGAAAATAAGCCCAAGAAAACCTTGCTAGAAGCCCCCCCAGATTTGGTAATGATGCGTTCATTGGCAGGATTTATCGATAATCTCAATATTTTCAGGCGCAATCGTAGCGATCAACTGGTCGTTCTTTTGGAGCAGCTCAATTTCGCAATGGGACATCCAATTGATACCGAACAACTGCAAGCGGCAGCCTGGATGCATGATGTCGGAATGAGTTTTATCCCCCACAGTATTTTCAACAAAGAAGGCTCTTTGTCGCGCGAAGAATTGAGAAAAATTCAGGAACACGTCGTCATCGGCAGTCAATTGCTGTTGCGCTTTGGCGGGTGGGATGAGGCGGCGCGCATCGTCTTGGATCATCATGAACGTTTCGATGGAACCGGTTATCCGAATGGTTCGGCGGGTGATGATATCCACCTCGGCGCCCGTATGGTCGCCATCATTGACACCTTCTGTTCCATCACAGCCGAGCGTTCTGATCGCAGCTATAAGCGTAGCTTACTAAGTGCCATTTCCGAAATCAACGCCAACGCCGAAACTCAGTTTGACCCTGCAATCGTGGCTGTGTTTAACGACGTTGTACGTAAGATGATGATCAAGACTTCGGGCTAATTATTGTCGTACTTGGCAGGCTGCGCCCCCAAGGGTGTCGCCTTCTTGATGAATTCGCGGATATGTTCATTGGAGCTCGCCAAGTCCTCAGCACGCAAGTACATCATGTGTCCGCTGCGATAGCCTTTAAACTCCATCCTGTCTTTCATTTGTCCACTGGGATCGATGTGCCACATCGTATATTTGGCATCGAAATAATTAGTCGCGCCATCAAAATAACCGGACTGCACCATTAAATGCATGTACGGATTTTCTGCCATCGCCAAACGCAAATTTTCGCCCGTTCTGTCGTTACTGTTGTCCCAAGGATGAACCGGCCCAAACATATTGTATTTAAGATCGGTTTTATACTTCAACACATCACGCAAATAAAAATTAATCGCCGGTGTAAACGAGTGCAGCCATGAAGTGAGTTCCGCATTGTAATCAGGGTCGCTGCCAGCCTGCATTTTATCAATGCCCAAGTAGCGAGAATCCAAGCGTCCCAAAGTTTTTCCTTTTTCGCGGAGCAAGTCCTTCCAGAAATAAGAAGTAGGCACCGTAAGATTATGCTGCAATACCGTTTTCTCAGACAAGCCGGAATAGCGCGCGATTTTAGCCGCGATTTCCCCGCGTTTTTTTGCATCAATAAAACCGCCACGCGCCAAATTGGGCATGAACTCATCCATCGTAAATTGCTCAACCTCAGCTAAGACCACATCCAAATCGCGGGCTTGCAAATCGGCCGGTAATGCATGGTGATACCAAGCGCTCGCAGCATAATAAGGCAAACTCGTCGCGCTACCGACGACCCCTTCACGCTTAATGCCCAAATCGGTTGGCGACACTAAAATAACGCCATTTAAATACATCCAGTGATTGTTTTGCAGTTCTTTCGCCAAACCCGAAACCCGCGTCGTACCGTAGCTTTCACCGATCAAAAATTTAGGTGAATTCCAACGGCTTTGACGCGACACAAAGGTATTGAGCCACTCAGCCAAATAGGCAATGTCAGCGTTCACCCCAAAGAATTGAGCACGATCTGCTTTCGGATCTAAGACTCGTGAAAAACCGGTATTGACCGGATCGATATAAACGATGTCCGCCACATCCAAGATCGAATGCGGATTATCGCGCACGCCGTAAGGCTGTACCGGATAACCTTCATCATCTATATTCAAAACCTTAGGGCCGGTATAAGCGACATGCATCCACACCGATGCCGAGCCTGGTCCACCATTGAAAGAAAAAATAAGCGGACGTTTTTCGCGATTTGTTACATCGCTGCGTTGATAATAGGTGTAAAAAAGTGCGGCGATGACTTTGCCATCCTTGTCCCATACGGGCTGGGTACCGGCGGTCGCTTTGTAGGGAACTGTCTTGCCTTTAATGAGCACCTGCCCTTGACTATGCACGGCAGATTCGGGGGCAAGCACACGCTCATTATTGGCGGTGGCGGGCTTAGGACGTTCGCTGGCCGCATTGGCAGCGGCATTAGTGGTAGCACTGGCGGCCGATTCCTGTGCGTTCACAGACGCGGTGCACGCGAGCAAAATCGCGAAAAGCAATTGAGGTAGTTTCATGAGTTCTTAATCCCCTGTTGTTTTGAGAACTTACGCAAAATTGCGCTGGCGAGAGCCTACCCTCGAACGCTTGAGTCGGGGGCGAGAAGCTCAAGACAGTGCTTTTGTAGCTAAGCTAAGCTTAGCTTAGCTTCACAAACGGCGAACCCAACAACGCCAGCGTCTGTTTTGCGTCAGTCCTATTTTAGTAAACTTGTTTTTTAGCTCTTGCAAACTACAAAAACTAGGCTAATACTGAATTGCCGCGCGAAATATTGCGCCGCACAATTTCCCTGCAACTGCGGTTTTGAGCCTTATTTTTAAATTTAGTTCACCACCCGATTGATCTGTGTAAATTGAAACGGGATTTTTATGCAAGATGAACACGCGCCAGAGAACGCTGCCGAAGAGCAAGCCATTGCGGGCATGATTTGTCGTCTAAAAGAAAAAATCACGCAAGAAAGTAGCCCAGGAAAATTTCGCCGCGATACTCATTCGAAAATGTACGGCTTAGTAAAAGCCGAATTCATTATCTCACCCAAGCTTCCCGAAGAACTTGCCTTTGGCCTATTTCAAACGCCACAAACATTTCAGGCTTGGATACGATTCTCCAACCAAGACACCGGCAACAAACCTGACCTTGAGCGCGACATACGCGGCATGGCGATCAAACTAATGGGTGTCCCCGGAATAAAATTATGTGCGCCAATCGATGGGAACACCCACGATTTCGTTCTCATCAATCCGCCTATGTTCATTGCCAAAGATGTTTTTGAATTCGCCGGCATGCTCGCAGCATTGCAGGGCAATTTATGGCAAAAGATAGTCTTCTTCACGCTTCATTTCAAAGTATTGTGCAATCTACTCATGTCGGCAGTTCAGATCGCCAATCCTCTCCACACTCGCTACTACAGCACCACACCCTATCGTCTGGGCGAACGGGTTGTAAAATATTCTGCCATACCGCGCTATCGTACTGCGGACATCGTTCCGCTCGAAGCACCGGACAATTATCTGCGCGACGCCATGACGCGCAGCCTCAGTCGAAACGAAGCTTATTTTGACTTCTGCGTCCAACTCCAAACCAATGAAAACGAGATGCCACTTGAGAACGCACAAGTCGAATGGTCAGAAGAATTGTCGTCCTTTCACAAGGTCGCCACCATTCGTATCTTGCAACAAGATTTCGACGACACAGCGCACGATCAATTGGGCGAGAATCTCTCGTTTAATCCTTGGCGCGCGCTTGAAGTACATCAACCTCTAGGCAGCATCAACCGTGCGCGCCGTAAGGTCTATGAAGCCATTTCTGCGTTTCGGCACAAAGGAAATGAGCAGATAGAAAGTGAACCAAGTTCCTGGGATCTTCCCTAAGTCGGATCGACCAAACCCTGTGCAATCAGGCGTAAGGCAGTCAAACTCGGCACAAAGAAATATTCTCCACCACGCGTCTCCACAAAACGAGGCAGTTTATTTAGAAAAAATGGCGCGTCATCGCTATCAGGCTCGACTTGCAATACCGCTTTGCTCGGAAATCGTTCATCGCTGCTGTGATTACCCAACAAAATTTCCTTATCGCTGCCCGCTTGAAAATCGTTCCCGTAATTAATCCACTGCTGCTGCACGAATTCAAACTGTCGATTAATATCGGCGTTAATCATCATGATAATAATCCCGTGTTCACCGTCGTCACGGCTACGATCCTTCACTACGCCGTAAGGTAAGCCTCTACGCAAAATACGCCGACGATTCGTCAATGCCCCGGGGGTATCAAAGGCTTCTACATTCATCACCATCGAACCGGGCAAATCACCCTTCACCATTTCTAAAGAAGCGCGCGGATTAATGCGGCGAATATGAGAACTAAAAGGGCAGCGTGCGCCACTCATATCCTCATCGTAGGTAAATCCACTTAAAAGCTGATCGCGTTCGGCGGGCGCAGCTTCAGCCAATTTCGCATCAAATTCCACTTTACTCGATGGGTCAGGTGCATGCACCAAAGGTGCGCCATTATCGCGCCAGCGCCCTACCATTTTGGCGGCTAATAATTCGCGAGCGGCATCCATTTCCAATTTTTTTTCACGCGAAAAAACCAGCGCCTGCTCCTCAAGATAGCGATCAAAGGTTGCGACATTTTCATGAAGCTTGCGGTACACCATATAACTACCATTGCGCGACAACAAAATGGGCAAAGGCGCGTTGGGATATTCTTTCGCCTCATCGATATGTCCCAACAAAAACTCGCCCGTGGCTAAAGCCTGCCAAGAACCATCCTCCATTTGTTTGCCACGCCCATTGACCTTCAAGTCGTAACGCGGCGCACCTTCGAACACGGGATCACCGATACCATCGGTATAACCAAAATGCTCCTTAGCACAGGGCACCCCCTCCTCTAACAACACACAGCCGTCTTGATAATCAAGCAGGACACCGTCGGGTCCACGATGCCCACCCAAAATACACACGCCAATTTGAAACTCCTTCACCATATTTTGGAGCCATGCATAGGCCTTTTCCAGAAGCAGCGGCGAGCGCGCATTGATGGAAACAAATAGGTGCACATCCTTGTCACGGCTAGTGTGATGATCTTGCCAGATCGGATCCCAATAGACAGGAGAACTAGGGCCGTCATCACCTAAAATATCGCGCCGCGCCTTCATTCCCATGACAAACTCGGGCGCAAATCCCATCAAAGAGGAGCGTGGTACTTCTAAGGCCTTCAAACCTTGATAAGTCATTGCGATATTAACCGTCCAATCAGGCTGCTTTATTTGATGCGGTAAATCGCCCCATTCCGCCGACGAGGTGACCTGACGTGTCAACGCCCCGACAAAACGGCGGGCACTCGCCGATTCGCGAATATTCAAAAATACATAGCGAGCAAGGGGGTAAGAAAAACGTCCATAAGCACGGACAATATTGCCTTGGATATCGAGTAAATCGAGTTTCTTTGTCACGATCCGCTCCTTAAAATTTATGCGCGATATTTCCCTGGCGACCAAGTCGGCGCGACCCAATCCGATGGTGCAACACGACGCAAAAATGCATCGAAATTTTTACGTAATGTGGTCACTTCACTACCTTGATGATGTGCAGCAAACTGCGCGAATTCATTTTTCAAATAGAGCGCCTTGAGTTGCTCCTCCAATGGTTCATCATTAGAGCCATCAAAAAACAAAGCGGCATCGAGCTGGCATTTTTTAATGTAATGAATAAAAGCACCCACATGCTTAACCTCTTCAAATCCATAGCAGTACTGCCAAATCTCACAAATCTGCGCTTGCATCACACTCCACCATCCCAACAAATAGGAATCGAGATCACCCGCATCACCGCAATGAAAGTTACAGGAGAAAACCAAATAGCGTGATTTCAATTGGTCCTTTTTAGGCAGCGCATCCATCCGCATTTCACGGGAAATGTAAGGCGAATAATCACCCGCCACATCCAAAGCACTCCCTGTCGGAAGCGACTCGGTATAAATATCATCGAGCACAAAATAGCGACACAAATAGGTATTGGGTACTCGCATCATCGGACTATTATCGAGCCCATTCCAATCCTGCAAACGGTTGCGCACCCAATCGGCATACGCGATTTTTTCATCAGTAAAACCTTCTTTGATTGGGGACAGTACGGTCAGGGCATAGGCGCGACCACTACGATTGGGATTCATGCTCGCCCTCCTTCTCTTGGTCTAGCGCGATCGATGCGGGAATATGAGCTGCGACCTGTAGCTCATGTTGACGGGTATGCCAACGCTCACGTTTTTGAATTTGATAGGCCGACATACTGACAATCGGACTCGGATACATATCGCCCAAATCATGCTGCAAACCGCGCAATAGCTGACGGTAGCGTTGCACAAACTGATCGTCACTCAAGCTAGGTGCTTCTTTTTCAAAAGCGATCAAAGCATCGTGGATCGCCTTCGCGCTTTTCACATCATTCGAGGAAGCGAGCGGATAAGCGCTGTAGTAATGTATGGTTTCAATTTGATTGTAACGAATGTAGTTGTGAAAAGGCGTGAGCGGTACCGACTTGGGATAACGCACATTCCACTTCCAAAACAAATCCAAACCACTGGGAATAGAGAAGGTAAAAGAATCGACATACTGATCCCAGCTACCATTGAAATTACTAAAAAAAAGCATGTATGCGTAATTCAATTCCTCTTTCGGCTGCTTATCGGAAAGGTGTGGAAATTGATTCCTGCCGATAATGACCCACCGCGCATAGTGAATCAGAGACAGGGTACTGAGCCCCTTGAGAGTAGACGGAAGATGTTTGGCGACCCAAAAATAAAATTGACTCAGCCATGTCGTATACCACCGTATCGGTGTAATGACATTCATCGCATACGCTTTACCTGCAATATTTGACATAGCCACTCCTCAAAGTGAATAGTCCCAACATAAGAGATACGCAACACACGGAATCGAAGAAACAAAGGCGATTTCTGCATTCTATTCTTGCTTTCACGATTTCCACTCACAAAGATTCAAAGCTTTGCTCAACAAGGGCGAGGCTTTGTCGCTTTCAAGTCACAGATAGCCTCACAGAAAAAATTCTTCAAATTTATGTAAAGTTTGCTTGACATGCTTTGAAAGCAGGCCTAATATGTCAAACATGCTTTACACATCAAAGCCCAGCAGCCGCAAAACATCCGCTGCTTATTTTTTGCAAACAGGTGTAAAGCACGCTTGACTAAGCGAAAGCAGCAAGGCTTAAACCCCCTGCTTTTTTTATGCAAACAGATGTAAAACAAGCTTTACAAGCGATAGCAACATCGGCCAACAACTCAGCCTCAACAAGATTTTTTTATTAGGAGAACAAAATGCGTGAACGTGAAATGAACAGGAAATATTTTGCCGAATTCGGATTGTCGATGGCGGCCTATATCATCGTACTCGTGGTTGCAGGATACATCGCAAAAGGGATGCCAGAAGGAAGCCTGCGTACCGCAATTGCACTGACCCCCTTATTACCCTGCTTTTCCTTACTTTGGGTGATCGTGCGCCACTTTAAACGCATGGATGAATATCTGCGTGTTTGGGTATTGGAAAACCTCGGCATCGCTGGTGCGGTTCTCGCGATGTTTGGCGTGACCTACGGCTTTCTGGAAGGGCTGGATTTACCGAAATTAACGGGCTTTATTTATTACGCCATCTATCTGGGTTCTTGGGGCATCGTCACCTGTATCCGAAAATATCTGGAGCGCTAATCATGAGAAATATCGTCAAGGATTTACGAACCGAAAAAGAGTGGAGTCAAGCGACACTGGCCGATGAACTTGAAGTATCACGACAAACCGTCAATGCCATCGAAACTGGGCGCTACGATCCGAGTTTGCCACTCGCATTCACGATTGCAAAACTCTTTAAAAAACCGATAGAACAAATTTTTTTCGTCGACTAAAAACAGCAAATACCGACACAGCTCAAAGAGCATCGTCTTTCACTTAACAACATAGGAAACATCATGAACTTCAAATCTCTCTGCAAATTCCGCGCACCTAGCATTGCTATCATGGTCGGTGTAATCGTCGCCATTTCATCCAACAATAGCCACGGCAGCACCATCAAGGAAACAAAAACGACTCACGTAGTCGACACTGCGAATTTAGGTGTCCCACTCAACTATCAAGTCGGCAGTTTATACGTACAGCAAATTGGAAATAGCAAGAACGGCGCAGCTCCTTTAATTCTCATTCCCGGCCTCTCTAGCGGCGGCTATGTCTGGGATCAAACCGTACAGCGACTGAAAGACAAACACACGCTCTACGTCATCACATTAGCGGGCTTTAATGGCACGGCAGCGATCGATGGCCCCAAAATGGCGAAGGCCAAAGATTCTTTGCGTGAACTCATCATCAGTAAAGGGATTAACAAACCTATCTTGGTTGGGCACAGCTTGGGCGCAACTTTATCAATCTGGTTTTCTGAAACAAATTCAGATTTAGTTCGCGGTGTATTTGCAGTCGATGGCTTAGCGGTACTGCCGCGCAGCGAAGGCATGAATCTTGAACAAAGAAAGGCCATGGCCGACGGGATGAAAAAACAAATGCTCGGTCAGTCACAGGAAGTGTTCGCCGCGCAGCAATTAAAGTACATGAATACGATCGGTGTAATCGACGGCGAAACCGCAAAAAAACTGGGGGAACTCAGCGGCAAAAGTGATCCAGATGCGGTGACGGAATATATGACAGAAATTTTCGCAATGGACCTACGCAAAGACCTCGCCGCGATCAAAGTGCCATTCACCATTATTTCACCTTACTACGCAACGGACATGCTTGCGTATGGCATTAGCGAACAACAAAAAACCGAGTACTACGCTGGGCTGCACGAAGGCGCTGCTCAGTTGAAAGTCGTTTCGATCAATAATTCGCGCCACTTCCCCATGTACGATCAACCCGAAATATTTGCCGAAAAATTGCAGTCTTTTGTAGACGAAGTGAAGTAAGAATTTTGCGTAAAACTAAAGATGGCATCTGCGTTTGCAAATGCCATTTTTTTCTTCGTAGAAGACTTTAGGATTACTGCATTGCAATTCGAAAAACGAAATACAACCATAAAGCAAATAACACGGCACCACTGGCGACGAAAGCAGAAAACCGATGTATCACTTTATTGTAGGTGCAGTGAACATAACTATGAACATAACGCAAAACTACGTACAACCAAACCCCCAGTATCAAAGCCAAGTCGGCGACGCCCGTCTGCAGAACCAAAACGCAGAGAAGATAAAAAAGAACGGGCATTTCGAACAGATTTTTATAATTATCCGCCGCATGCACCGTGACCAACTTCGCGCCTACCTGCACTGAATCAGCGACCGACTGCGGATGAATTTTTTTCTCCTTCATTTCAGTCACCCGCTTATTGTACATACGCACCGAAACGAATACCGTCAACAAAAACATCGCCGCGCAGGCGTAGATCAAACTGTGCTGAAAGTTCATATAAGACCTTTATTGAAAAATCTAATGCGAGCTACTCGACATTTTTCCCCAGCATACGGGCAAGGCTGGCATCTTTATCGATCAATTTATGTTTTAAAACGCCCACCACATGCAAGCAAATCGCAGCTAATAAAACGTAACCGAAAATTTCATGCAGCTCGTGTCCCCAGTGTGCGGCGAAGGGATTAAAAGCGTCGACCTCGCCCGGCTTGGTCAATGAGGGATTGCTCGGTACGATTTGCCAAGAAAAAATCCCAAAGCCATGCCCGCTTGCCCCTGAAAACATCATGCCTGTCACGGGCATTAAAATCGTCAAAGTCAAGAGTAACCAGTGCACCACCTTCGCGACAATTTGTTCGATCTTAGAGTAAGTCGTCACTGCCACTGGCCAGCCATTTTTAAAACGCCAAATTGCACGCAATAAAATCACCGGAAAAATCAAAACACCAAAGGACTTATGAATCGGATACAGCGCATCGACCTCATTTTCCGCCATGTAAATTCCAACTCCCAATAAGCACAAGATGGTCAAACCGACGGTCCAATGAAGTAGCACAGTCATGCCGCTAAATTTATTTTTGCTATCCATCATTTTTATCTCCTTAATTTTATGATTAGGCTTACTGCAGATTCGCCGCAGCTAGGCGCGCGGCCACTTTGATTCTGCGCCATCTCTATTTTAAAAAATCTGATTTAGTTTTGAAAATGAAATGCAAGCGAAATGCAAACACAATGCAAGCGCAAAGAAATATAACACGAACACAAAATTTTGAGCTGGGAAGGCATTGTTCCTTGGCCTACAAGCCAGAACAATGAAAAAATGTGCCTATCGAAATGGTCCCGCCGACAAGAATCGAACTTGTATCCCACGCTTAGGAGGCATGTGCACTATCCATTGTGCTACGGCGAGACACGCAAAAACGATCTCTGGACGAGGCGCTGTCATAGCGCGTGTGACGCAAAATAGCTGGCAATAGTTGGCAAATGAGCTAATGCGTCGAAGTGCGTCATCTTACCTGACGATGCAGTAACACGCAATTACCGCACTCGGTTTAGCGTACAATACGGGCTTGGATCTTGATGTCAATGTACTTGCGCTGCTTTCGCAACGACTTGCTGCAAATCGACTTGAACCCAGATTTCCCCCTCAATTTCGTATTTTTGGATCAGTATCGGCGCGCGTAAGCCCGACAATAAATTTATGGCAGTCATTTCTCTTAGTAATGCACAACTGGCATTTGGCCATGTTGCTCTTCTCGATCACGCTGAATTTTCCTTAGAAACATCAGAACGCGTCGGCTTAATTGGTCGCAACGGTACGGGAAAATCCTCGCTACTCAAAATCATTGCAGGTGCGTTCAAACTCGATGATGGCTTGCTCGTTATGCAGCAAAACATCAAAATCGCTTACGTCGAACAGGAACCACAATTCGATCCGGAAATGAGCGTATTTGATGCGGTCGCATCAGGTCTAGGTGAACTGCCCCAACTGCTACAAGAATACGAAAACCTCACACTGCAATTTGGCGGCGACAACGACGATGCCTTAATGGAGCGCATGCACGATATTCAAGTCAAGCTCGACGCAGCCGACGCTTGGAACCTCGGCAATATCGTTGAAACCACTTTGGACAAGCTTAACTTATCCAAAGACGCGATCATGAATACCTTATCGGGCGGCATGAAAAAACGCGTCGCTTTAGCCTGCGCCTTGGTCAGTGCGCCCGATGTTTTATTACTCGATGAACCAACCAATCACCTCGATTTTTCGTCGATCAAATGGCTAGAAGCCTTGCTCAAAGAATTCAAGGGCAGCATCTTATTCATCACCCATGATCGCAGTTTTTTGGACAATGTCACGACCCGTATCATTGAACTTGATCGCGGCAAGATCACCTCCTTCCCTGGTAATTTCACGACCTATCAGACGCGCAAAGCAGAACAACTCGAAATCGAGGAAGTAGAATCTGCAAAGTTCGACAAATTTTTAGCCCAGGAAGAAGTCTGGATACGCAAAGGCGTAAAAGCGCGGCGCGTGCGCGATGAGGGTCGGGTTAAACGCCTAGAACAACTACGATTAACCCGTGCGGCGCGACGCGAACAACAAGGTCAAGTGCGGCTCGATGTCACGGCGGGTGAACGCTCCGGTAAAATCGTCGCAGAATTGGAAAATATTTATAAATCCTACGGCCCCAAACAAATCGTCAGCAATTTTTCCAGCATTATTTTACGTGGCGATAAAGTCGGTTTGATAGGACAAAACGGCGCGGGAAAAACCACCTTACTGAAACTTATTTTGGGTGAAGAACAAGCCGATAGCGGCAGCATCAAGCAAGGCAGCAAATTACAAATTGCCTACTTTGACCAAATGCGTGCACAACTCAATGATGAGGCCAGTCTCGCCGACACCATTTCACCCGGCAGCGATTTCGTCGAAATCAATGGTCAACGCAAACATGTCATGTCTTATTTGAGTGATTTTTTGTTTGCGCCAGAACGCGCTCGCTCGCCAGTCAAATCCTTGTCTGGAGGAGAACGCAATCGTTTATTACTGGCGCGTCTCTTCGCCAAACCGGCCAACGTTTTAGTCCTAGATGAACCTACCAATGACTTAGACATCGACACACTAGAACTCTTGGAAGAACTCTTGGAAGATTACTCGGGTACGGTATTTTTGGTCAGCCATGATCGCACCTTCCTTGATAATGTCGTCACCCAAGTCATCGCATCCGAAGGTCAAGGTGAATGGAAAGAATACATAGGCGGCTATTCGGATTGGGAAAGCTACAAAAACACCCAAGGCGCCAATAAAAAATCCGCCTCAAACAATACAAAAAATGCCGCGTCGCCCGTCAGCAGCATGACAGCGCCTGTCAAAAAAGCTGAAGAAAAACCTGAAAATAAGCCCAAAAAACTCAGCTACAAAGAACAAAAAGAATTGGACGAATTACCTACTCGCATCGCCAATTTAGAAGCCGAACAGGCTGCAATTTCGACCCAGCTAGCCAATGGTGACTTCTACAAAGATGCCAAGCCAGACGACATCAAAAAGCTAAACGACCGATTTGCTGAAATCGACGAGCTATTATTGGAAGCACTCGAAAAATGGGATGCAATCAGTGGATAAAAAATGCCTCACTGGGCAAAACCCAGTGAGGCAAATTCAAATCTAAAATAGATCGTTTGGCTTAATTTTGGAATGGATTATTTTCCGCAAAATATTCATGCGTATCTGCATTCATCAAAGCCTTAGAAACATTTGAAATCGCCAAAGACTTTGCCGCACTTTGTCCATACGCATAGTCACTCGTTCCAGCCACAACAGTGAAGTGCGACATTTCATGCACTAAGGTTCCACCTTTCGAATCGGTACCCGTCATCGGTGCAGTCCAGAACGCATTACAAACATAAATTTTGTAAGGCGCGTTTGGATACACATAGGCGTAGTAACTATCTTTACAACTGCAATCCAAGGTCAAAGGCTTATTGCTAAAGGCATCAAGCTCTTTAGAGAAATGACCCTTCACTGTATTCCAATTGGTCAGCGAATACGTGCCAAACCATGTTTTATAGCGCAGAGTCGCCGAGGGCGTGCCGCTCAAATAGGTGTAGGACGATTGTGCATAATTACGGGCAGCAGTGACCGCAGAATTCAAACTTGTTTTTTGCGAAGTCGTACAACCGCCGGTATAAGTAATTGAGCCAGCCAATGCCACAGCGGAAGGTTCCATCGCGGCACGACTCGGCGCAGTCGCAGTACGTCCTTCCAACCACAAATACAGCGGTGCTGCACTCGCGGCCAGACTATTTACGCTGCTTTTGTAACTATCCAAGCCCACGAATTCAACACTGTAGCGACCGTTTTGACTCAAGTCATAGGCACCTGTGAGTTCTACTTGATAACTTACCGTTGCACCTGCAGGTATCGTCTCAAAATCTTTCTCAGTGGGCGCGCCACGTTTGACGATACGGCCTACATATTCAACCAAAGTCCCATCCCGCGTCACATGGAAATTGGGACCTTCATGATTATTGCTAGGCATTTGCCATTTTGGGACACGCACCGCACTGCGGCCATTGTTCGTCACATGCACATTCACTGCGACATCAACATCACCCTTGACGATGGCGTTGGCTGCACTCAATCGTACTGTGAGATTCGGTGACGACTGCGAAATTGCCACAGTCGATGTCACCGCCGCCACAAGCACAAGCCCAAGGCCTATCAAGTATTTTGAAGCACGGCTGATACTCTTCTGTACCGTATTTTTAAAATTATGTTTCATTTGCTCTCCCTTTCATGGATAAGACATAAATTGAATTTCTGCGTCTAAATTTTTACTTCAAAATTTCTACAACAAAAAACAAATGCAATCACAGGACAACATAAGGCCAGTCTCTCTGAAAAAAAGCCACAGAGTTCCCGCGCCGTTTGTCACGAATTTCGAGACAAACGACAACACTATTAAATCGAAAAAATTTAAGGAAGCGAAGAAAGAGCGTTAAAGATACGGACAGCGAGTATCTACCGCAAAGGTCGCGAAAAATATGTGAGCACTCAGTCACAAAAAACTCTAAGGACTCGCCAGACTTACTCGAAAAAACAAAATGAAATTATGGATTACCAAGCAAAAAGTAAACACACTACAAACTAAAATGTGTGGTTTTTCTAACTTGGCTATGCAATATCCATCAACATTCAAGAAAGCTAGTCGCTAGGAAAGCGCAGAAATATTCAATGCGCTAATTTTCGAAAATGCCGTAAACGAAAACCCATCGCAAACAGCGCAGCAAAATAAGTGAAAGCACAGACCAAAACAACGCCCGCCAATATCGCACAACGCATGACCGAGGTCGCCCGTAATCCTAGCCAATCAATATGCGAATTAAAGTACCAGCCCAAAGCACCCATCAACAATAGCGCGCAACAGAGCTTCAAAATAAAAACCCACCATCCCGGCTCAGGCACATACAAACCACGTTGACGCAAACCGCGAAACAGCAGACCCGCATTCACACAAGCCCCCAAGCCAACCGACAAAGCCAATCCGGCTTCGGCCAAAGTCGGCACACAAAAATAGAAAAGCAGATTCAAGGCCTGGGTCACGCACAAAACCACAATCGCTATTTTCACCGGTGTGCGAATATCTTGCTGTGCATAAAATCCGGGCGCTAAAATTTTCACCAAAATCAAACCAGTCAAACCCACTCCATAAGCGGCCACCGCACGCGAAGTCATTAGCACCGCATGCGCATCAAATTTGCCGTGATGAAAAAGCGTGGAAACCAAAGCCTCAGGAACGGTCAACAAACCCACCGCCGAGGGCAAAGCCAACAAACAAGTCAAGCGCAAACCCCAATCGAGCAAAGCGGAATACTCTTTGGTGTCGCCTTTGGCTTTGGCACCCGACAAACTCGGCAGCAAGATGGTCCCTAAAGCGACCCCTAACAAAGCTGAAGGCAATTCCATTAAGCGATCCGCATAATTCAAATGCGACATCGCGCCGGGTAAATTTGAGGCCCAAGTCGAATTAATGATGATGCTAATTTGCGTCGCCGATACCGCCAAAACCGCTGGCCCCATTTGTCGCAAAACACGACCTACTTTAGGATCACGCAAAGCAAATTTAGGGTTTAAACCTATCCGTGGCAACATACCGATTTTGATCAAAGAAGGCACTTGCATGAGCAACTGCAATACACCGCCAATCAACACGGCAAAGCCCAATGCGTAAATTTGTTTTTCCTTACCAAATAGAGGCTCGGAAAAAATCGTCGCTACGATAAAAGAAAGGTTCAACAAAACCGGGGTAAACGCCGGAACTTTAAACTGTCGCCAAGTATTCAAAATACCGCTGGCCAAAGCGACCAAAGACATAAAACCAATGTAGGGAAACATGATGCGCGTCAGCAAAATCGTCAAGTCAAATTTCGCAGCCTGCTCACGAAAACCGGAAGCAAATAAATAAACTAGCAATGGCGATGCCAGCACCCCTAAGACGCAACTAAACACCAGAACCCAGGTCAATACGGTCGCCACATGGTCCACCAACTCACGCGTTTCTGCATCCCCTTTTTGATTACGATACTCCGCCAAAATCGGCACAAAAGCCTGCGAGAAAGCACCCTCAGCAAATAAACGCCGGAAAAAATTAGGGATCCGAAAAGCCGCAACATAAGCGTCCATTGCCGCATCTGCGCCAAACATCCGCGCAAAAAGAAAATCACGCGCCAAACCCGTCACGCGTGACAACATCGTCATACTGCTAATCGCAGCGAGTGTTTTTAATAGATTCATGGCTCGCGATTATCCCAGATTTCTGCAGGTCTTTGGTTTTATCTACAATGGCAACAAGAGAAGAAAAATCTCGGTTCGAGGTACCGACGCACGAGACTCAAAATAAGCAAAGACCAGATAAGCATTTACACCATAATTACGAGCTGCTATAATCTCGAGCTTCCCAAATGGAATGTGGGTATCAGCCTAGGCTGACAAATCACGGCATTTGCGAAAAGGAGAGATGGATGAGTGGTTTAAGTCACACGCCTGGAAAGCGTGCGTAGGTTCATAGCCTACCCGGGGTTCGAATCCCCGTTTCTCCGCCAGAATTGATAAGGCTCTCCATGTGAGAGCCTTATTTTTTGCGTTACTCCCATCGAACCATCCCGCTCGCCTTGAAGTAGAAACAAACTTTAGAGGGATGGGTAGTAGATCTGGAATCCATACGATTCTTTTAGTGTGTTTAGAATCGCCGAAAACAAATAGTTACGAAGTTACGAAGTTACGAAAAAATTTGTAGCACGCCCCATTCACTAACATACAAGCCTAACTAAAAGACTTTTATTACCGCTTTGCAGCAGCCTCATAGACCGCATTCCTCTCGCGCTTACCAACCGCGACAACAATCACGACAAGTTCATTATCACGTACCTCATACACTAGCCTATATCCAACGCTACGCAATTTAATCTTGTAGCGATCTTTATGTCCAGTCAATTTCGCAGACGGCACGCGAGGCTTACTCAAACGCTCGCTTAACCTTGCTTTGAATTGCTCTCGCGTGTTGCTGTCGAGTTTACGCCATTCTTTCAATGCTTCTTCTAGAAAACCAAGTTCAAAGATCATCAAACTTAACCTTTACAATTGACTGACCTTTTCGTGCATCTGCGATTGCGTTGAGTTCCAGATCTTCTAGCCTGTCCATTAAGGCTTCATAAGCTTTAGCAGGAACGCAATAAAACGCCGGTTCATTACGGTTAAGAATAGCGACAGGCATACCTTCACCGGCAGCAACAGTACCCATAGGATTCTTCTTGAGTTCTGAAACACTTGCAGATGTTTCAGCTAGTATAAGATGGGGCATATCACACCTATAGAGTCAATTAAAGCACCAATACTAGCACCACTAACAGGTCTTCACAAGAATAACAAGTGCAACTGTATTGCCTTGAAAATTGCGCTAATAAGCAATTATCAACTCAATCAAATCAAGTCCTTAGCAACAAACTTCTTTCGAAAGTTAAAACGGTGAACGCATAGGCACTTTCGCGCCGCACCAGACGCACTTCAAATGATTACCTAGAATGCGCTTATTACAATTCGGGCAGGTCGCTTCGAAGTTGCCACTCACTTTACCCTCGCTCTTGTTGTCCCTTTGATCGATCTCGGTCATTTTATTGACTAGGTCTTCTTCCGTAACCCCGCACTTCTGCGACAAAATTTCCCACATTGCTTGATTCGCGAGCGCCAGCGTTTGCAGCCGCCCTTCTACATTGTGGGCGCTAAGCTCGGCGATGCGCTCTTTGAAATCGCGCGCTGCAGCCGCTTTTTGTACTTCGATGACTTGGGGTTTTCCAAAAATATTCCAAAGCATTTCACACCCTTATTTTCTTGAAAATTTTGCAGACTTGAATAAATCCGCGCTTTCCTAGGAGTTTACAATACTTCGCTCACTTCTCACAAAGCAAGGAGGGCGAATCAATTCACTTCCTTCCTTCCGGGATTCCGAAATCGATGCCGACCAAAACATCGCAAAGGCCATTGCGGGTAATTTGACCGTTTGGCTCGATTAGGTAGGCAGTCGTAAATGGAATCGGGACATCTCGTCGACCGGTTGCCCAGTGAATTTTGTAGATCATATCGCGTGCTGCTGCACTGAGTATCAATGGAAAGGCGGGAGGACTTGAATACTGCGCCGCTTGCAGAGAAGGACGCGAACTGAACCCGACAACATTCCAGCCTTTGCTTTTAGCCAGATTTGCACAAACCCGGATGCGCGAATCCTGCACTTCGGCCACCAGCGCAAAGACCGCACGTCCATCACTGCCCAAGACAGGCTTAGTACCCACCCATTCTGAATTCGGAATTGCTGCGATCTGGTCGAGCAAGGTGGAGACTTTGGGCTCAACAACCGGTGGACTTACCACTTCCGGTTTCATACGTTGACAGTTTTCGATGGGCAAGGGCTTAACGGGCGTACCTGGACGATTCTCTTGATAGGTCCCCGTCAAGGTCGAACCCTTGCTGATCAAGCTCAGGGTCAAACTGCCACTTGACAATCGCAGCGCGTGAATCATGATCAGTTTATCGCCTTCAAGACGAACCGTTTGTGCTGTCAACAAGCCTTCCATGCCACTCGTCACAGTTTCCCCCGTATAGGTATTGCCTACACGCTTAATGTTTGGATACAGCGCAGAAATATCGGCACCTTCACGCACGTCACATCCCCAGTCGCCAGAAAAATCTGGCGCGACTTGGGTTTCACTCGCTGCGCGATTAACTTCCGTCCGCGCTAATGTCAGGGCTTCTTCAGCGCGATGATTTACAGCGGGGACCGGCTTTGCCGCGGGTGCCAACCATGTGGGTAGTGAGGACGTTGACTTGAGCGTCTTTTGACATCCATCCATAGGTCGCCCTGCGATTTGACGCTCGACAAATTCACCCAAAGTACACAGATTTGTGGAATCAAATTTCATCCTAACGGCCCACATACTTTGATAACGCGACCAGCCCTTAGGGTGATTCGGCGCCCCCAATATGGTGACGCCTGGGGTTCGAATTTGCCCCCATTCGGTATAACTATAATTACCTGGACGAGAAGCAGTGATGTTAGGAATGGCCGTGCGCAACCATTGATCCATTAAATTTTGTACTTGGGCATCGTTCCAAGGGTCTGGCCGATTTAAGGGATTCGGTGCGGGCGCTGGGACATTAGAAGGCCTCGCCGATCCCGACGTCGCGGCGGGAATGTCGGTCGCGGGTCTAGGAGTCCCGCTGACTGCTTCGGCCAGACGATCATCGAGAGGCCGTGGTGTAGTTGACCAACGTGAGGGGGTGGAGGCGACTTCCGCGACCGCGTTGTTTGTCGTGGCATTATTGGCTGCACTATTGGCTGCATTTGCGTTTGAGTTAGTGGTGCTCTGCGAACTGAAATCAGTGTTGACGATTAAGGCTTGCTCGCCCGCATTCAAGCTCATTTCACGTACCGGAGAAGGTTTGCCGGCTTCGATATTG
>JAHFQV010000011.1:24931-54937 GCA_023259175.1 Oxalobacteraceae bacterium
GATCATCGAGAGGCCGTGGTGTAGTTGACCAACGTGAGGGGGTGGAGGCGACTTCCGCGACCGCGTTGTTTGTCGTGGCACTATTGGCTGCATTATTGGCTGCACTATTGGCTGCACTATTGGCTGCATTTGCGTTTGAGTTTGTGGTGCTCTGCGAACTGAAATCAGTGTTGACGATTAAGGCTTGCTCGCCCGCACTCAAGCTCATTTCACGTACCGGAGAAGGTTTGCCGGCTTCGATATTGGCTGCGTAAGTGCGAATGATATAGCGCCCTGTGAGATGCACCGAGCCTTCCAATACGAATACTTCAGTCCCGCGATCATCTCGCTTGACGCGGTAACGGGTACCGGTGGCCTGCACCGTGCCATCCGGTGTGGCAATGAGCACGTCATCTTTACCGGGCAAGCCTGGGCGGCGATTTACATCGAGCGCACCTTGCTGCAGCTCCATTGTTTGCTGTCCCTTATCTGAACCGCCGAGCCTGATTTGAGTGTTGCCATTCATGGTCACGCGGGTTTCTTGTGGACTCTTGAAGACCGCTTGGCCGTTCGACCCAGTTTGAATCAATGCGCCTTTCATCAATCCAGTGGTCATGTTAAGTGGCTGCTGATTGCTTGCGTCGGCACTCACCATATGCGTCGGACCACTGACCGTCTCGAGCAGAAATTGGCTAGGTCCGTCGTTGCCACTACCTGAGGAATTCGACGCTGAAATGATGTTACCGGCCGCATCGACCTTGTCGGCACTTGGGCAACTCAAACTAAAATTCCATTCAGTACGTTCTGATTTACGACAGGCAGGTTGAACAACGATGGTCACCTGCTCGCTCGCGCCCGATAGATTCAGGGGGACAGACTTCGAACCGCTCACGCAACCTGTATCGGCCAAAGTTTGGCCGCCATACTGGACCAGCATGTGATCCGGTACGTCAAACATTTGATATTGAAAAAGCGCCGTTCCCGCGACTCGCCCGACGTTGACAACGATGGTTTGCGGTGGATTCGAGCCCGCTTTGGTGGTCGTATTACAGGCGACCACGACGGGTTCATTTTTCGGTACGCAAAGCTTTTTATCATCGCTAAGTTTAAAACCTGCCGAGCACTGGCAGAGATTCTTTTTCTTCTCATCGCTCCACACCGGACTCGCGTTTGCAGGACACTGACTCGCTGTGCTCAGCGGTTTGCTCTTGCGCTGACAGGCATCGGCTTTCTGTAGCAGTGGACTATTGATTTCCACGGCCGCCTGCACCCAGTTCGCCGAAGCATCCATGTCGTCCACAGATTTATCTTGCCGTTCCACGCCTGTACAGACATTGGTTTCATCACGCAGAGCATTGTGTCGATCTTCAAGTTCATCAAATTTCTGCGTAACAAGTAAGCTCGCTGCGATTGCATTGGAGGCGGCAGTTTCGCCAGCCGGACAGGCTAATGCCTCAGGCATAGGCTTCAAACGGCTAGTCAATTTATCCTCCTGCGCATTGGCCTGAAAAAACTCTAATTGATACAGCGGAGAAGGCAAGGTCTTAGGCAAAATACTGCTTAAAGTCGCTATGTGCGTCATTGCTACAGAACGTGCCCGCTGATAATCGACAAACACTTGTTGCATCACATCCTGTAATTGATGCATCTCTGAAGATTGGGTTGCCAGATGCTCTTTATTGGCCAAGAACCGCGCTTTCAAAGGCTTGGCCGCGACCAGCCTTTGCGCTTGCTCAGCCTCATCTTGATGTCCAATTCGGCTGTTATAGCCACGCGCTTCGGCAGCACTGACCAGCATTTGCGCTGAGATAGAATTACTCGTTTCCATCAATTGCCGAATTTGTTCTGCTTGCGCAGCCGTCGTACAGTGTTCACCCAAGCGCCCCGCGTCATCCAAGAGTTGAATCACCTTCGTTTCATTTTCACCGCTCTGTTTCGCCAATTCAAAAATACGCCCCATCCGTTCGCCCTGCCCCTCGCAGCTATCGCTCGCTTTCGGTTTTGCGCCCAAGGCAGACGACCACTGCAAGGCTAACTGTTCAGAGAGTTGACTCAATTCCAGAGTCGCTTTGGCGCGATTCCTCAATTGCAAACACAAGCCGGCAGCCTGTATTTGGCGCGTCTGCATCATAGACAATTCGGCCTGTGCCAGATTAAAACTTTTGCCGAAATTCATCAGCAAGTCTTTTTCCATTGCGTATTGCCGAGTCATTGAGTTTTTCTCAGGTGCATTCGCCCAATTAATACCGGCGTAATAAGCTGCATACAGCGCGAACGGCACGCCTGCAAATGTCAGGCCCGCGCCCACCGCGGCCAGTGTCGCTTCGCTAATGAGGCCAGCCGCAATCAATCCTTTCGCGCCCACAAACAAGCCACCACCGATGATCGCCGTGGTTTTTAAAGTATGCTTTAACTCCTCATCGCATTGTTCTTTCGTTTTACCTGAATCGATACAAGCTTGATAGTCTAGATAAACCGTCGCAACGGTCAACACAGCCCCCACCCCACCCACGACCCGCGCCGTAGCCGCAACCCCCTCAGGCACCTCAAATTTACCCGCTGCCACCTTCGCCCGCGCTGTGGCTCGCGCTGCGGGATCATCTACGAGGTGTACCAAAGCCTGCGCGAATGCATCCTTACCAACTGGCGTCCCGCCAGCCGCTTGATAGGCTTTAACCGAACGCAAGATCAAGGCCTCGCGCAGCGAAGGTGAAAGGCTGGCCGCCTGCTCTGCGATGATTACCTGTATCTCGGGCAAACTACTGGGCTTATTCGCAGCCAAATGCGACAGCATTTCCACGTAATCGCGCAAGCCCTTTCCTATCCCCAATTGCCCCAACTCTCCCACCAACGCAGCATCCTCCGCCGTCGCCACCCCTCGTCCAGACTTGCTGATATTCTCCACCGCGCTATCGAGGCTATCTCGAGACAAGGGTCGCCCCAAAGCGTCGACAGGATTTTTTGTCGGTGGTAGTCCATGTTGGTCCGCAACGGCGTTCGTCACCTTTTCCATTCTTTGAAGATATTTCGAACCTTGGGAGCGCGCCAACTGCGCATCAGCCAACAGCCCTTCGGCAGCATCGGGGTCACTTGCCATCATTTTGTTGGCGCGTGCCTCCCAATCATCGGCGAGTTTAAATTTATGGTCGGCCAGATCGTGCATCTCACTCATATAGTCGCCGGTATCGCTCAAGTTTAACTTCTGTCCCGGATTACTCTTGGCCGTGCGCATCTGAAACTCAACCTCGGCGGCACCTGGACGCGTATAGGCCGTGCCACCGTTGGCATTAATATGTTCGTTAATACGGGTAAATTCCTCGTCCGTCACGCTGGCGCGCGTGGGCATGAAATCGGTGTCTGTATTAATTTTTCCGGGAGGAGGGTCTATCCCTCTACGCTTTAAGTAGCCACGCAAATTCTGTTGATAAGCATCCTCCGTTGCTTGTATATTTTTCAGATTAATTTTGCTTCCAGGTGCAGCGCCTTCAACTAAAACATCGGTATCGGTGCCTGCATTAAATTTTCCGCCTGAACCGGGCTGCAATTTTGCCCGCAAACCGCCCTTGCCGGCGGCATCGTGAATCAAACTATTATTGACATCGGTAAAATGCTTTTGCGAAGCTTGATAAGCTGCGTCCGAAATTCTGCCACGTATGGACAATTGATTGATCTGCCGATTCTTAAAAACGATGAGCGCCTGCTGTGCTGGGGTAGCGTCACCCATCATTACCGCATTGATCGCCTCTATCAATTGCTGATCGCTGGCTCGACTCTCCAGTGGAAAAGCAATCAAAATGAAACTCATTAGACTAACAAGTACACAGCCAAAAATTGCCGAAAGCGGGCGCGAGCGACGATTCGCACCAGCCCGATTAGAGCCCAAAGGTATCAGTACTTTCACCGCTCTCTCCTACCGGGTAACAAACGACGCAATTCATCTTCATTCACAATCTCGTCGAAGATGCCCTCTTCTAAAACTAAATTGCCGCGATATTGCGCCTGATACCCCGCCGCACCGGCTCTACGTAACCAAGCCAACGCCTCTTGTCCTTGATGGCGTAAAGCATAGGCGCGCGCCATCGTCATCATCGTTGCGCCCTCATTGGGTGCCAAACTCAAGGCCTGCTCAGCCTGATGCAAAGCCGCATCGATACGATTCAAACTCAGCAACACCTCGGCCATTTTTTGATTCATGCCGATATTTTTCGGATCCAAACTCAGGCCATAACGATAAGTCGCTTCTGCCTTATCCCACTCAGACGAAGCCACATACTCATCGCCCAACTCCGCATACACCCAAACCAATTTAGACGCTAGGCGCACGGCTTTCTCATAGTTCGCAATCACGGCGAGAGTTTCCTCATCGCTGCCACCAAAAAGTGGATTGCGCTCACCACGCGCTTGAGCCAGTGCATAAGCATAAAATGCATAAATATAGTCGGCGCTCAAAATCGAAGTCACTGACTTACCACCCCCATCCGCCCAGGCTGCCAATTGCACCAAATACGGCAAAGCTTTATTGGCAGCTTTCTGATTGACCCAGAAAATCGCGAGCTCCATCCTTGCCTCGTTCGGTGCCTGCCCAAGCTCATTCGCCTTGGTAAATGCACTCAAAGCCGCATCAAACTCCTTCTGCGATTTCAAAAATCGACCATATTCCAAATGCACGGTATCAAAATCCGGCGCTATCGCCAGTGCTTTCTGATATTCGGCTCTCGCCAATTCAAGCTGCTTTTTCTTTTTCCAATAGACCGTCGCCATCCAGACATGGGCATGTGCCACTTTACGCGCCGAATATTGCGCGTGGCTCGCCGCCACAAAGCGCACCATGGCCTCTTCAATGTTTTCTGCAAAATAATAAAAAATACCCTGCGCCAAAAACCCACGCGCATAATTTGGATCAACCACCACCGCATTATCAGCAGGCTCTTTCGCATCACCATAGCGTTTCTCACGCATCGCCTGCGACGATAAATCACAAAAAACATTGGCCAAACTAATCGGCGCTAGATAGCTAATGGCAAGCGCGAAATCAGGCTGATCCGCACTGGTAATTGCCCCCATTAGCTGCGGAAAATACAACTCTTCGCGCAAGCCGTCCTTGCGGTTTTGTTGGAACACTGGCTGACCAAAGCGCGCCCGCAAAGAGTCGATTGCCATCGGAGCGGCCAACCAAGCGTCCATACGCACAACAACATTCGTCCCGACCTGCGCATCAGAAAGATACTCCACCTGTATGCTTTGAATCCCCATAGCAGTACTCGCCCCGTCAGAAGGGGGCGGATACTCAAAAACTTCAGGTTTAATTTGACGAGTGGGCGTGCCTAGACGTTTTTCCACGTCCGCTCGCACACTGCTGCCCGCACGCAAAGTCAAAAACGGCTCAAGCTTAGCCGCAAACTGGGGAAGTGCTTGGGCGACTGCAAACGATGTGGGCAAACAAAAGAAGAACACGCAAAAGAAAGCCAGATTCCCGAAACCAGCCAGCACGGCTGCCCTAGTAGCCCTAATAGCCCTAGTAGCGCTGGGATCAAGCTTTTTAGCAAGGCTAACAACTGATCGGCAACGCAGCATCGTCTATTCTCCGGGCAAAAAACATCATCCGTGCTATGTAATTTGATCAAATACGAGGTGAAACGAGCCTATCGTGACTTATATCATATGCTCTAGGGAAATGAATTTCAAGAAACCAAGGAGGTGAATTCGACCCAGATATGAGACCTAGACCCGTTGAACCAAACACGAAAAACAGCCTTGCTTGGCATTATGAAGATGAATATAAGCGACACTAGCGTTGCCAAAATATCGCTCAATTTCAGCCGCCACATGCGCGCCTTCACACACAGAGGCATTTAACATCATATCGTTTGCATCATAAGCACGCACCGATACTTGGCGCAGCGTGACGTAGGGAACTAACTCGCCCGGTGCCAAAACTTTTTGTTGAGCACCGCGCCGCACGAAAATCGGACCCGATGCACGATAGGGTGAAGCGGTGTTTTGATGTACATAGGGAAGTAACAAAAGCACCTCCCCCACTTGCGCGTCTTGTAGACTGACCCGACACGGAAATCCTGGACTTTCCGTGGCTAACTGTCGAACAATACCCAGCGCCTTGAGTTGATCATCATCGAGTGAAAAAAACGGTTCGAACTGTTGGTATTCGATGCCTGACAATTGAAAACCCTGCATATTGGACTCCTTAGTTTTAATCGAAATTTAAACAAGGAATCATGTTGCAAATGAACGCTCATGGCTCGCCACATTCGGACATGGAATTCTCACGCCAAAGGCATTCCCATACCCAATGCGGCGACTCCATCAAGCTTTATTGCCCAATAGGTGGCTGCCAGAGTTCGACTTTATTTCCCTCTGGGTCAATCACCCAAGCAAACTTGCCGTACTCGGACTCATCGATCTTATCCAACACCTCGCAGCCCTCTTCTTTAAGGAGCTTGACGAGGGCATGTAGGTCAGCAACCCGATAATTGATCATGAAAGGAGCACCATTTGGGCTGAACGCCTCAGTTTCGGTAGAGCCTATCGACCAAACCGTGGTACCCACACCGGCTTGACCTTCGGTCTCACCCCAGCTAAATCCCGTGCCACCCCAAGCCTGCACGTCTATCCCCAGATGACGCTGATACCAAGCTCGTAAAGCAGGCGCATCCTTGGCCTTAAAAAAAATACCACCTATGCCAGTCACTCGTTTCATTGCCATCTCCAAGCTAATTAAACACTACAAACAAATCAAACAAATGGCAGCGCCATTCCCGAAAACTTAAATTTCATTATCACACCGATCAAAACAAAAATAAAGCCAGCACTTGAGTACTCAGCATGCGACAAATTTCTATCTTCGATACATGACAAAATAACGCCATAAAGCCGAGACAAGCCTTTGATTTGCAAAATAAAAAACCTATCTTCAAGATTCTTCCTTGAAAAACCTCACCCTCGCCCATATAATTAGCACTCAGCACACGAGAGTGCTAACAATGCTGCGTTAGATGTGGCATGAAAGCTTAGAAAGCGCCTTGCGCTATACGCATTTTTGGCACATGAATTTGTATTTTTGCATGTTTGTTTTATTTAGATAGTTTAATTTTGTCATTTCTTAGGAGTTAATAATGAATCTTCGTCCCCTGCATGATCGCATTATCGTTAAACGTTTAGATCAAGAAACAAAAACTGCTTCCGGTATCGTTTTGCCTGATGCAGCCGCCGAAAAACCAGATCAAGGTGAAGTTTTAGCCGTGGGTAATGGCAAGGTTTTGGAAAACGGTTCCGTGCGCGCTTTAGAAGTTAAAGTCGGCGACCGCGTTTTATTCGGTAAATATTCGGGTCAAGCTGTCAAAGTTGATGGCAATGAAGTTCTGGTTATGCGCGAAGAAGACATCTTCGCAATCGTACAAAAATAATGGTGTTCTGATCGATTTTTTGGAGAATTAATATGGCAGCTAAGCAAGTAATTTTTGGCGATGACGCTCGTGCGAAAATCGTTAACGGTGTCAACATTTTGGCAAACGCAGTTAAAGTCACTTTGGGTCCTAAGGGCCGCAACGTCGTACTGGAACGTTCCTACGGCGCACCTACCGTGACTAAAGACGGTGTTTCAGTAGCTAAAGAAGTTGAACTCAAAGACCGTTTAGAAAATATGGGCGCACAGCTCGTGAAAGAAGTCGCTTCCCGCACTTCTGATAACGCTGGTGACGGTACAACGACTGCAACCGTGTTGGCGCAAGCGATTGTTCGTGAAGGTTTCAAATATGTGGCCGCCGGTTTCAATCCAACGGATTTGAAGCGCGGTATCGACAAAGCAGTCACTGCCTTGGTCGCTGAAATCAAAACTTTGTCACGTCCAACTACGACCAACAAAGAAATCGCGCAAGTCGGTTCCATCTCCGCGAACTCTGACCAAAACATCGGCGACATCATCGCTCGTGCTATGGACAAAGTCGGCAAAGAAGGCGTGATCACTGTGGAAGACGGCAAGTCTTTGGACAATGAACTGGACATCGTTGAAGGTATGCAGTTTGACCGTGGCTACTTGTCGCCCTACTTCATCAACAATCCAGAAAAACAATCGGTGATTTTGGAAAATCCATTCATCTTATTGTTCGACAAAAAAATCTCCAACATCCGTGATTTGCTCCCAGTATTGGAACAAGTGGCAAAATCAGGTCGTCCATTATTGATTATTGCTGAAGATGTTGATGGCGAAGCCCTAGCAACTTTGGTGGTCAATAACATCCGTGGCATCTTGAAAACAGCCGCCGTAAAAGCGCCTGGTTTTGGTGATCGTCGCAAAGCGATGTTGGAAGACATCGCCGTCTTGACCGGTGGCCAAGTGATCGCAGAAGAAGTCGGTTTGACTTTGGAAAAAGCGACTTTACAAGACTTGGGTCAAGCCAAACGCGTAGAAATCGGCAAAGAAAATACCACGGTCATCGACGGTGCTGGTCAAGCTGTTGGTATCGAAGCGCGCGTAAAACAAATCCGTGCGCAAATCGAAGAAGCTTCTTCTGATTACGACCGTGAAAAACTCCAAGAGCGCGTTGCGAAATTGGCTGGTGGTGTTGCAGTCATCAAAGTCGGCGCAGCAACTGAAGTTGAAATGAAAGAGAAAAAAGCCCGCGTAGAAGACGCATTGCATGCAACGCGTGCAGCGGTTGAAGAAGGTGTTGTACCTGGCGGTGGCGTAGCATTGTTGCGCGCGCGCGCTGCAGCTGGCGTGATCAAAGGTGACAATGCTGATCAAGAAGCAGGCATTAAATTAGTTTTAAAAGCGATCGAAGCGCCTTTGCGTGAAATCGTCGCAAACGCCGGTGGCGAACCCTCCGTCGTTGTGAACGCAATCATCAATGGCTCTGGCAATTTCGGCTTCAATGCAGCCAACGATACCTATGGCGACATGATAGAAATGGGTATTTTGGATCCAGCTAAAGTAACGCGCTCTGCATTGCAAAACGCAGCTTCTGTCGCTGGATTGATCTTGACGACCGACGCTTTGATCGCCGAACTTCCTGATGACAAACCAGCCTCAATGGGTGGTGGTGATATGGGCGGTATGGGTGGTATGGGCGGCATGGGCGGCATGATGTAATTTGCGCTTAGCAGGTAAAAACCTCGATCTTTGTTGGTCGAGGTTTTTTTTCGTGTGCAATTTTGAAGCGGTATTTTTGAAGCGGTATTTTTGAAGCGAAATATGCAAAAATCGCTACACCGAATTTGCCGCTGCCGAAGGACGCTTCCTGATATTTGGAAAAGCAGATAGGGTTAGCCATCGTTTGAAACGTATCATGGGGTAAGTCGCATGTCTCGACTCGGTTCGCGTTTTAAGGACGCGCAAAACACCTTGCTCATTCAAGCCTTGGATTTTTTCGTTAGGTATCACGGCAAAGTCTTCGCCCAACAAACGCAATTCACGTTCATTCAAGGTCGGCTCGACAATTGGAGCAAGGTCACTGAGCGGTATCCAAATCGTGCCATCGATCAGGTAAAACCGCACTTGATGACCGTCAAAAACAAAAAATTTTCCGTGCCAATGAAAAACCGCACTGTAGCGCGCACGTTCTTTCCACCACGAGAAAATATTCATGATTTCGCGCGGAAAAAGATGTGGCCAAAAAAAACTGGCGAACAGTAAGCCTATCGGCGCAACTTTAGGATCATATTGAGCGAACAATCGCCATAATCCGGCACAAAGTAAAACGGAGAAAATGATTTTAAAGGCGAGTTTCACGTTCAGAATTTTTGCTCGGTATCGCGACTAGCTAAGCCAAATCATCCTGTTCAGATTCCTCAGCCATGCCGGTATCCACACTTTTCCCCTGCCCCAAGAGTACCGGTGGCACATAAGTCGCCAACAAATGTGCGCGGCTTTGCGGCGTTTCTAAACTGACTCTACCCAGTGCGCCGCTACGGTAATCTAACAACAGCGTATGCGCGGCTTTTTCAAAATCCCAATCGCCGCCTTTGACGCGATAGGCACGCTTTTTGGCGACTGCTTCAACCACGCCGACGGCGTCCACTTCAGCCGCATTCAAGCCGTATCGTAGATTCAAAAATTGCGGATAGCGTTGCAATAAAATTTCTGCCAAAAATACCGCGACCTCTTCTTCAATTAAGGCATTCACCCCAATCGCGTGACTCGCTGCCAGCATCAAGCCATCGGTTGGATGGGCGATTTTCGGCCAAAGCATACCGGGGGTATCGGTTAAAATCATATTCTTACCCAAGTACAAACGCTGCTGCACTTTCGTCACCGCAGGCTCGTCACCGACATTTGCCACCCGCTTTTTGAGCAAAGCATTCATCAGCGTCGATTTTCCCACATTGGGAATACCCATAATCATCATACGCAAAGGCTTGGTTGGCACACCACGATGTGGCGCTAACTCCAAAGCAAAGCCGGGAACCTTTGCAACATCCGACGGTTTTTTACAACTCAGCGCCACGGCGCGTACCCCTTTTTGGGCATTGTAAAAATCCAACCACGCCTTGGTGGAGGCGGGGTCGGCCAAGTCACTTTTATTGAGAATTTTCAGGCAGGGACGTTGACGAAATAAACGCAGCTCTTCCACCATAGGATTACAACTGGCTTGCGGTATCCTTGCGTCCAGAACTTCAATCACCAAATCGGTGCTTTCCATGGTTTCTGCGGCTTTTTTGCGCGCAGCATTCATGTGGCCAGGGAACCATTGTATCGACATGCTTTTTCTTTATGTGCAATTTCAAACCGCTATTTTACGGTCTTGTGCAAGTCTCATGCTGGATTGTTTGAAAATCCCTCAAAAATCGCCCTATTTGAGCCGTTTTGCGTAACGACAGGACAAGGATTTAAGTTTATTTTTGCAATTGCGCTGTCTTTTGTTCGATATAAGATCGCAATTCAGCGCTGAGACCCGAGCGAGTCAGCGCTTGCTGATAGGCCTCCAAAGCCTCGTTATTCGCCGCGTCGGCTTGTAGCGAAATGCCCAGTCCCATCCACCATACGCCATTATTCGGATTCATTTTGACTGCATTACGATAATGCTGAGCGGCTTCTTTATTGCGCCCCACTTTCTGCAAAAGTCCCGCCAGAAACGCCCAATAATCGGGGCGCTCTTTTGCCATTGCTAAGCTCGCCTGCAAAGTTTCAATTGCCTCGTTGGGCTTGGCGCGTTCTAACTGCAAACGCGCCAGTAACATGACGAGATTGATTTGGGAGGGATCCAGTGCGATTCCCGTTTTGAGTTCCTGCAGTGCTTCCTCTTGTCTATGGTTCTCCAACAAAGTTGACACTAAGAGCTGCCGAGCCGGTGCGTGCACTGGATCCGTCTTAAGGACTTGCTCCAAGGCTGTGATGCCTTCATTGATGCGGCCCTGTTGAAGATAAATGCTCGCTTGTTTGTACTCACCTTCCGCCCGCTGCTGCGGTGTAATTTCTTTGACCATCAAGCCAGTTGCGGAGGCTGTGTTGAGGGATGGGTTTGCAGTCGAGCTTTTGTCGGCCTTAAGTAAGCTGCTGCTCGTTTCGACCGTGTTACGTTTAATTTCCATCAGCGCTGGAGTCACCGACGATTTATCCTTGGCCGTCTCGGGCGAGGATTTTTCTTCGGGCTTATTTGTAGACGCACCAATGTCGGTCGATTTGAGCTTACGAGTATCAAATTCTAGCGCAAGCTTTAAAGGCATCGCCGCCATTTTTCCGTCTTGCGCTTCGGGGATTGCGCTAGCACTAGCTTCCCGCAGCGGCGCAAGGTTTGCCTTAGGCTCGGGCGTTTGATTGACAAGCGGCTTATGGGTCTCGCGGGTCATATAAAAATACCCCAAGCCCACAGCGAGCACAAGGAGCAGCGACAAGCCGAAAACTTTAAATCGATTTGCAGGCTGGACCCGATGTGCACTACCCATTTGCAGATATTGTTCGCCCGCCGAAGCGGTGTCCTCCCCACGTTTTTCTAGGTCCTGCAACATTTGATTGATGAGACTCATATTTCTTCTTTTTTCACTCTAAAATCGACCTAAGCTTGGCACACACCGAAGCACTCTCACACCCGTTAGCGCCACATCCAATAGGCAACTAAGCACAATGCCGTAAGCCCACCGAACATACGCAGCGCCGCCCTAAAACGCGACCAGCGCGGCAGCGATTCCGTGTCGCGCAGGGCATTCCAAACTTGCTGGATATCGATGCGATGCCGTCCTTCGCCATAAGCCAACATCATCGCTTTATTGGCGAGAATATTGAGAATGCGCGGCGTACCTGAACTGGCAAACCACAGCAAGGCCAAAGCAGATCGGCTAAATAAACGCACTTGTCCGTAGCCAGCAATCCGCAAACGATGGGTAATATAAAACTGGGTTTCGTCGAGACTCAAAGGACGCAAACGATAATGAAAACTGATGCGCTGCGCGAGCTGGCGAATATCATTCCGCGCCAAACGACGATCTAGCTCCGGCTGTCCAAATAAGACGATCTGAATGAGCTTACGTTTTTCGGTTTCTAGATTACTCAGTAAGCGTATCGCTTCAAGTGTCTCAACTGGTAAGGCCTGAGCCTCGTCGATACAGAGTAGAACCTTTTTTCCAGAAATGGCCAAGTCTAACAAGCGCGTATTGATGAGCTTGATAATATCAGATTGCTCTTTCAGCTTTCGCTGCGAAATCGACAAATCATCGGCGATCGCCAATAACAAACTACGCGGTTCTAAATAAGGATTCGGAATGTAAGCGGTAACATATTCATCCCCCAAGCTGTTTAAAAACTTGCGGCACAAAAGGGTTTTCCCTGTACCGACTTCGCCGGTGATTTTTATAAAGCCCTCGCCACTTTGCGCTGCCACCATCAAAGTATTGAGTGCTTCTAAATGGCTACCAAAGGAAAAGAAAAAACTGGTGTCTGGGGTTATTCCAAACGGGGCGTGCTGCAAGCCAAAATGGGATTCATACATAGCAAAATTCGCCCATTAAAAACAGTCTTCCTGAAGATAAGCTAACGCCACATCCACTCTGGCATGAACTAGATTCAGGACTTCGCTTCATTTGGCATCGATGTATTTTTTCGGGGCTAAACCATCAATCCGCTTTTGACTATCTAACAAATCCTGCTCCCATGCACCCTCACCATCAACCACAGTCGGGCGTATCAAAATAACCAATTCGCGCTTTTGCGAAACACGGTTAGTGTTCTTAAATAGACTGCCCAATAGGGGCACATCGCCAGCACCCGGCACCTGTGATCTATCATTGACGGAAGCCTGACGCATCAAACCACCAATCGCGATAATCTGCCCATTCTGTCCGCGAACCACGCTATCGGTTTCAGAGACCGAACTCGACGCCAAGGGCAAAGAAACAGAACCGGCGGTACCGGCATTGACGATTTTTTCAACCGTAGTCACGTTGCTGACAGAGGGATGCACATGCAAAGTCACATTCCCAAATCCATCAATTTGTGGAGTCACGTCCAAGGCAACACCAGAGAAGAATGGCTGCACATCCAAACTGACCGTAGGCGCGCTGGTACCGGAACTATTGGCCACGCCCGGATTGGTTTTAAGACTGGTTACAAAAAACTCGTCCTTGCCGACCTTGAGCACCGCCATCTGATTATTCAAAGTCGCGATACGCGGACTCGATAATACATGCACCGTTCCCTGTGATTCGAGGAAGGATAATAAGGCGGAAAAATTAGCCGTTTGAAATGCAAGGCCAAACAAGGACCCTGCATTCGCGGCGCGTGCCGCCGCACCTAAACTTAAGCCTGTCGTCGCCGTGATACCCGTATCGGTCGCAGTCACTTTGGTGGTACTCAAATTCGATCCGGGCGAAACAAATCCCATGGAAGCAGCGTTATCAGAAATTCCTTTGATCGAAGCGAACGAAGCCCAATTGATCCCCGTTTGGAATTGCTCATTTAATTCAACTTCCAAAATTTTTGCTTCCAATATCACCTGGCGATCGACTGACAATTGCGTCGCTTTTAGATAGGCCGCGATGTTACGTAATTCGTCCGACATGGCACGCACAACGACCACGCCCGACTGCGGATTAATCACAACCTGCCGTCCGTCCTGCCCTTTATTGGCCAGGATTTCAATTGAAGTCCTCAATTCCGCCCAAAAATCATTGGTGGAGGTGGTGTTAATTTTGCTGGAAGTAAATGCGCGGGAACTACCCCCATTGCTATTCTGCTGATCGTTAGGATTCGCACCTGGATTTTGCGTGTTACTGCTATTGCCGTTACCCGAACCTTGCCCTGCGGCCGTATCACCCACGGAACCCGAAGTCACCCGAATATCCGAACTTCCTTTGCGTATCGTCGCGAGATAATTAATTTGAAAAACGCGAATTTGCATGCCCGATGCGCGCACGAAAATGCGCGAGCCTTCCATTTTGAACTCATAGCCATACATTTCACGTATCGCATCTAAGGCTTCAAACAGGGTGACATCTTTGAGGTTGGCCGAAATATTTCCCGTCACGTCGGCGCTCACCAACATGTTATACGGTGTCCCACTCACGATCCCCATGAAAAACTGAGCCGCAGGCGCGTTACTGATATTAACGCTGAAGCGCTCTTCCAAAGGCTTACGCACAGGAGGCAAATCCGCTTTCATATCCGGCAGCAGAGCAGCAGCGACCGCATCAGGTGCTGCCTGCTTCGGTTTGCTAGTTGCTGCCTTATTGATTTCGCTCTTGATCAGGTCATAGGTTTCTTGGCGCGATGGCGGCATCGCACAAGCGCTCAGGAACAACAAGATTACAAGGGCTGACAACGGTTTATTCATGTTTTTCTTTCTCTTTCCTACCACATGGGTGCGGCTCATCTTGACATGGCATCGGTTTTTCTTTCGCCGCCTTATTCAAATTTTCGACCGCATTTATTTGCCTGGTCGTTTGCGCAGCATTTTCTAATATCGGGCGCTTGATGGCGCGCTGCGTATAGTTCTTAATGTCTGGCACCAATTTCAAAATCTGCTGTGTTCTACCCAGTTTAAGCACCGCCTCAGTCTCGGTTAATTGAACTAAAGTTTGATCGCCAAATTTCGCGTTGAGCTTCACAGTCTGCCCATCAATGATGGCAAACTTTCTCTTGGGTCCGATTAAAATCGCCGTCAAAACTGGCACCCCTGAATCACCTTCAGCTTGCTGAACATTGCTGCCAAAACGCGGGGGTTTAGTCGGATCCGGCAAATCTTGCGCAGCCACCTCTACCACACTTACCAGCACGGCCAATAGGACAGCACTCGTCCTCTTTTGAGACTTAAACGCAAACGATTTCACAAGTCCAGCCATTTCTTTTCCAGACTTAAAGTAAACAAATTCAAATGCAAAATCGCGGTAGGATATTCTTCAACCTGTAAACTGCTGCGACTCCAAAATACTTGTTCGTCCATCGCTTCTAACTCACGCATATAGCTGAGCATATCTAGGTAATTTCCGCGTAAAACTAATTCCACTTCGTGTTTATAAATGCCGCGTCCCACCACGGCTTTCTGATGCCCCAATAGCTGATCACCTAAGTCTTTGGCAGACTCTTTTGGCGTTGCCTTGCCCTCGACCAAATTGAGCGCTGGCAAGCTGCGCATAGACACTAATTTCAAGGCACGATTACGTTTCAAAATACTTTCCAGAAGATCGGCCATTTTTTCGGGTGGCACTAAATTTTTCTGCAATTTATTTAATTCCGCATCCTCAACTTGCAGGCGTTGGCGCGCTTGTGTGATCTTGGTTTTAATCGCGAAATCGGGATCAAAACTATGCCCCGCCAAACGCTCATTGAGTTCCGTTTGCAGCGCAATCATTTGATTTTGCTGAGTCAGAATTTTGTCCGCCAACAGCTTTTTTGCTTTCATCCGAGGATCAATAAGCAGCGCGAAAATCAGTAAAAACAAACCTACTGTAGCTAGGGCAAACAAAATGGCCCGTTCGCGCATGGGCATCGCTTCGATTTTTTTATTCGTTAAATGATAGATCTTTAGAAGCGCATTTTTCATTGTGCCCCCGGCTCTTCAGATTTGCTATTTTCTTTTTCCTTGGATTCTACCGAGTGCAATTCAAATTCCAAATAAGGCGCTTCGGCTTTCTCTGTCTTCCCCTGAACGCTGGCGCTTTTTTGTTCACTCACTTTTGGCCTTTGCATTTCCAACTTAGAAAAAGTTTTCCCCTGCATGATTTTTTCGTGTTTAAGGTGGGAGACGAACAGCGGTAGCGATTCCGGCACCAGCGTACGGCCCGTCAGGCTAATTTCCATGCCCGAGCCTTCGAGACTAAATCCCGTGAGCCACACCCCCTCGGGGATTTGCTTTGCAAATGCCACCAAATAAGCCGAATAGCCCTGGGTATTTCCAAAATCGCTGCCGCGTAAAATTTCATTGATACGTGCGTGATTGTTTAAGGCCGATTCCACTTCCTTTAATTGCGCCTCATAAATTTGCGTCTTGGATTTGTCATTAGAAAGACCGCGTAATTGATCAACTTTCTGCTGCACTTGGCTCATCTTGGCCATCTCCAGCGTATCCTTTTGTTTAAGCTGATTGGTCTGAAAACGCACCCATTCAGAAAAACCCAAACTCAAGCTCAGAACCACCAGTGCACTTAACAGAATAACAGGGGTGGTCAAGAGACTTTCTTGTCTTTGAAAAAGCGGATTAAAGAGATTGATATTCTGTCTCATGCCGCACCGTTCAATAAACGCATTGCTGCTCCGATCACGCGAAAATACGCCTGCTGCTGATCTGGGCTTTGTAGTTGCGGCAGCTTGCTTAGGTCAAGCACATCGGCGAGATTCAACACCTCGACCGGCAAATACATATTATTCGATAAGAATTCTTGAAGCTGGGTCGCAGCCGCGCCCATCGGGGCGATTAAAAGTTTTGCTGTGGTGATGTAATTATGCTGACGATCAAAATGATCCAAAGACCGCTGCACTTCAAGTGAAACGCGTTCAAATGCAGTCGCCTGCTCGCTATGAACCGTATTTTGTACCATTTGCAAATTCAGATCGAGGCGACGGGACAGATAAAGTTCACCGCCAAAGCTCACGGTTAACAGGCCGCCACTCTCATCAAAAGAAAGCATGGCTAAACCGCGTCCACTAGGCTCTAATCGCGCCGAGATATTGCGCTGAGCCATCTCCGGGATATCGATAATCTCTAAGGGCAATTTAGTGTCTTGAAATTGCATTTGATGGCGCGCGATCGTTTGACTCTTCGCCACAATTGCCAGCATCGAGGCATTGCGCCCACCCGCATTCACGTCGCCGGGAATGTGAATCGCATCAAAGCTAGCCTCATCCACAGGAAAGTCCAACATGTCTTTGATACGCCAACGCAGTGCATCTTTCATTTCTTCAGGCGGCACTCCTATCGTATCGAGTGCAATGATTTGATAATCACCCGTTCGCAATAAAAGGCTACGTCGCTTACGTTTAGCGGGTGATTCACGTACCAGCCGCTCCAACAAGGTTTCCCACGGCAATGCCGCCTTGGGATAAAACGACAGAAATTCCAGCTCAGGTAGGGCATTCTCACGTTCCAACACACAGGCCGAATACAAGCCCTCAGCGGTCAGGCTGATCGCCATTAACTCGGCATAATTGTTTTTTCTTGAGAATAATCCCATTCAATCTTCCAGTTTTGTTAGGGCATACGCAAAACAGATGCTGGCGGTATTGAGTTCGCCTTGCTAGCGCAATTTTGCGTAAGTCCGCTCTAGTTCTTTTTATACCGAAATCTTACTGAGCCTTAAGCGCAATTGGCTGCCAACAAGGAGACCGTATAAGTGGGCTGCGCACCGACAGCAGCTGCTGTGTATTCGATCTTGCATGAAGCATGACTTGTATCGGGCGTTAGCGTAAATACCGTCGCAGTCGGTGCAGGGGTATTTATTTCAAAATCAGGTGAAGCCAAACCAGCAGCAGACGCAATCGATGCGCTGTTTGGATAGCCGTTTTCCATATTAATAGTCGCCCCCTCCATCGTCACGGATGCATTAGGGGCCAACTGCTGCGAAATTTGCAATGAGTGCGCCAAGATTGCCGCTGACTTCAAAGTCGCTAAGCCACCATTCATTTTCGCAATACGTGCCTCCGTTTGAATCGCCGCAAAACGCGGTAAAGCGAAAGCCGCCAAAACACCCAAAATCGTGATGACAACCACTAACTCGATCAATGTAAAACCTAAACTTTGCTTCTTCATTCCATTCCCCTCACGTTTTAATTTTTTAAAATCCACGCAAAACTAAGCCCACAAAAACACCCAAGATTCCCATATGACAACTTAGTTTCATAGTAGCAAAAAAACGCGCTAAGACCAAGTCATGCTTTGTGATTTACGTAGCCGAAACAACAAATTTAGCGGGTTTTACATCAACACCCAACAATTCGCTCGCAGTTCGTAATAAAAACTGTAGAAGTGCTAGAACGTCGAAGCAAATTTGCGTGCTCGGCTCTTACTTATGCAATGCCACCCGTCCAAGGTCCCAAATCGGCAAGAAGATACCCAAGGCCAGTATCAACACCATAATACCCAAGGCCACAATCAGAATCGGTTCAATATTGGCTGATAGTGTCTTGAGTTCGTATTCGACTTCACCCTCATACATGTCGGCGATTTCATCCATCAAATCGTCGATCGCACCCGTCTCTTCACCCACCGCTATCATTTGCAAAACCACAGGCGTAAATACTTGGCTGGCCGTGGCCGTGCGCAAAATGCTTTCACCGCGTTCCACACCATCGCGCATTTGCTCAACACGACTCGCGATGTAGGCATTATCGACGGTATGCGCTACAACCCCTAAAGCCTGAACGATAGGAACGCCGCTTTTGCTCGACAAAGCAAAACTGCGTGAAAAGCGCGCTAAAGTTGCCTTCAAAATGATGCGTCCGAATACCGGCGCATTGAGTATCCAACGATCCCATAAATAGCGCCCAGGGACTGTATTGATGTAGGTCCGAAAACTAAACATAGCGGCGACCATTGCGCCCAAAATCAAAAGCCAATAAGAGACAAAAAAGCCAGACACACCTAAGAGTATCCGCGTCATCAAAGGTAACTCAGCATTAAAACCTGCGAACACTTTGGCGAACGCCGGTATCACGAAAATATTTACCACCACCATCGCAATGACCATCACAGCGACAACGAAAGTGGGATAACGCAAAGCCGCTTTGACCCGGTTGCGCATTTCACGCTCGAACTCCATATGTTCAGAGAGGCGGTAGAAAATCGCGTCAAGATGCCCGGTCATTTCGCCAACGCGTACCATGCTAACGTAAAAAAGCGAGAACACAGCTTTATGCCTTTGCATAGAATTCGACAGGTCACGCCCAGAGTCCAGCGATTCGCGTAGGTCGCGAATAACGGCACGAAAAGCAATATTCGCCGCCGACTCCTGTAATCCAGAAAGACTGCGCATAATCGGTACGCCTGCTTTGAGCAAGGTGTACAGTTGACGACTAAAAAGCTGCACATCTAAGGCTAACACTTTGGGTTCAAAGAATTTTTTCAGCGCTGAAAATACACTTATTTCCGAGGGATTTTTCGAAGGAGAAATCTTAGTCGGTGCAATGCCTAAGCCCATGAGATGGCGTGCAACCGCATCGGTATCGGCGCTTTCCAATACACCCTCAACTAACTCACCACGCGCGTTGCGCGCCTTGTAGGCAAAAAATGGCATGATTTAATTATTCATCGATTTGATTACTGATACGCATCGCTTCACTGACGGTACTGATGCCTCGATAGACCAGATTAAGTGCATGACTACGCATCGTTTTTCCTAGCATTTGTTTACGAGCGACTTTAACGAAATGCGAATTATCATGATGATGCGCCGCCTCAATCACCTCGTTCGTCATTTCCAGAAGTTCATAAACACCAATTCGTCCGCGATAACCCGTCCCATTGCAATGTGCGCAGCCACGCCCATGGTGGCAGGAGGCCTCATTTAACTTTGCCTGCTCCTCGCCCGCCAGCCACTCCCGTTCTGCATTGCTGATATGATGAAGTTCGCGGCAGCTTTCACAAATCACGCGCACTAAACGTTGCGCTAATACCGCATGCAAGGAAGTCCCGACCATATAGCGCGGCACGCCCATATCTAATAAACGAATTGGGGTACTGACTGCATCATTGGTGTGCAAAGTGGACAGCACCAAATGTCCTGTCATTGCCGCACGCATACCAATCTGCGCGGTTTCCTGATCGCGCATTTCACCGAGCAAAATAATATCCGGATCTTGTCGTAGTGCGGCGCGCAAAACACGGGCAAAACTCAATTCTATTTTTTCATTCACTTGAACTTGATTGATGCCGGGCAAACGATATTCCACTGGGTCTTCAACGGTAATGACTTTACGCTCTTCGGTATTGAGTTCGGCAAGTGCGCCATACAGCGTAGTCGTTTTACCGCTACCGGTCGGCCCTGTTACCAAGACCAGTCCATTCGGACGCTGCAAAATAGAGCGGAAAGTTTGCAACATCTCCGGTGGCATCCCAATTTTATCGAGATTGAGCATACCGCCGCTTTGATTTAATAAACGCATCACCACCGACTCACCAAATTGTGTCGGCATGGTTGAAATACGCACGTCAATTTGTTGTTGTCGCACTCGAATCACGAAACGACCATCTTGCGGCAAACGCTTTTCAGAAATATCCATTTCCGAAATGATTTTCAAACGCAAAGCAAGGGCGTTCGCGATTTTCGGCTCTGACTCCGTTTGCAAATGCAATTGACCATCAATCCGAAACCGAATTTGTAATTTTCGCTCTTGCGGTTCAATATGAATATCCGATGCCCGCACTTGTACCGCATCTTCAAACAAAGACTGCAGCATCTTTACAACCGGCGCATCTTCCGCACCCGAACTGGAAATGAGCGTACCAAAATCGATATTACCATCACCAAGCTCCTGCCCTAATTCCCGCGCAAAATCGGTAATGGCTTCGGTTTGACGATAAAGATTATCGATAGAAGCTAATAAATCGTCTTCATTGACGACGGCCAGATGCACCACACCACGCAAGATACGCGCAATTTCGTCATAGGCAAACAGATCGGTAGGATCGACCATCGCCACTAAAAAACCATCTACACGCTCGTCTAAGACAAGCGCGCGAAAACGCCGCGCCTGTAACTCAGGCAAGCGACGAACCACTTCGGGTTTGATATTAAAATGTTTGAGGTCAACGAATTGAATATTGAGTTGCTTAGCCATCGCAATGGAAATCTGATCTTCCGTTACGAGGCCATTTTCAACAAAAACCCGACCTAGCTTTCTACCAGTACGCTTTTGTTCGGATAACGCAAACTCCAGTTGCGCCTGGGTCATCAACTCCTGCTGCAATAATATTTCACCTAAGCGAATTTTTTCTGGTCTTGCCATGCACTTTCCCCTAATCCTCTTGAGAGAGTCCCTCGCAAACGAATGCACGCTTGGTCTGAGCTCTAATCGGCGCCTTCGAGCCTCCCCGAACGCCTCTGAAACGACAGTGTCGATTAATTTTTGAAATAAGGCAAATTTATCCGATGTTTTCTCAACGAAGACGCGCACTGCGCTAACATGATCTACACTTCAATCGCATTTTCCAGCTACACTGCCAATTCAACCGAGATTTTCCATTAGGATTTGTGATGATGACGGATGCACTTTTCGAGGCAGTTTTGCTGCGAATGAGGCGCCAATAGCTAGCTATTGGCAACGAAGAGCAACAAAAATGGCAGAAAATGCGCCGTCAACGCACAAATAGCACCGCAGGTGCGCCTAATGGAAAATCTCGGTTCAATACTCACTCATCCCAACGCCATTATGTTTGCAAAAATTCACGCGGTCGCTAAACAAGTCAATCAAATCATCATCGGCAAAGAACACCCGGTCCAACAAGCATTGGTCTGCCTACTGGCGGGCGGTCATTTATTGATCGAAGATTTACCTGGCGTTGGCAAAACCACCTTAGCCCATGCACTTGCCATCTCGCTAGGCCTACAATTTAATCGTCTGCAATTCACGGCTGATCTCTTACCTGCTGATGTCATCGGGGTTTCCGTTTTTGAGCGCGAAAAAAGTCAATTCGTATTCCACCCGGGTCCGATCTTTAGTCAAGTTTTATTAGCCGATGAAATTAATCGCGCCACACCGAAAACCCAGTCAGCTTTGTTGGAAGCGATGGAAGAACAGCAGGTCAGCGCCGAAGGACAAACCCGCGCGTTGCCCGATCCATTTTTTGTCATTGCCACGCAAAACCCAACCCATCAAGTCGGCACTTTCGCACTCCCTGAATCCCAGCTAGATCGTTTTCTGATGTGCTTATCGCTAGGCTACCCCGATGCACAAGCCGAACGTGCTTTGTTAATGGGCGAAGACCGCCGAACACTGCTCAAAGGCATGAAAGCGGCGATGCAAGCAAGTGAATTGATCGCGGCACAAAAACAGGTAAGACAAATTCATGTCGCACCCGCCTTAATCGATTACGTTCAGAAAATTACCCATGCGACGCGCGAGAAAGGCGTTTTCGCGGAAGGCATGAGCCCGCGCGCAGCGCTCGCCTTATTGCAAGCCGCGCGCGCTTGGGCTGCGCTCGAAGGGCGCGATCATGTGCTACCGGAAGACGTGCAAGCGGTCTTATGTCCTGTGGTGGCGCACCGCTTACGCCCTATCAAAGCGGTCAATAATTCTGCGCGCGCCAGTAGCGAACTTTTGATGCAATTAATGCGCGAGATTGCGATCTAAACACTCGACTTAAGCACTCGACTTAAGCACTCGACTTAAGCACTCGACTTAAGCACTCGACTTAACCACTATTACGCAAACCCGCCGCAATGCCGTTGATAGAAAGATGAATCCCACGGCGCACGCTTTCATCTTCGTCGCCGTGACGATAGCGCTTGAGCAGCTCAACCTGCACATGATTCAGCGGAGACAAATACGGAAAGCGATTGACGATAGAACGTTTTAACAAGGGATTGTCGGACAAGAATTCTTCCTGCCCGGTGATTTTTTTAAGTACCTCTATCGTGTTCGCATGCTCTTGTTCCAAACATGGAAAAATACGATCACGCAGACTATCGTCTTTCACCAATTGCGCATATCGACTGGCGATGCCGATATCACTTTTCGCTAACACCATTTCCATGTTCGACAAAAGGGTGGCAAAAAAAGACCAGTCTTTAAACATCGCTTGCAAAGTCGCCCAAGCCGATTCCGGATGGTCCTGCACATATTGCAAAACCGCACTACCAAAACCAAACCAACCTGGCAGCATCAAGCGGCACTGCGACCAGCTAAATACCCAAGGGATGGCACGTAAATCCTCTATCGCAGTGGATTTCTTGCGTGATGCTGGGCGACTACCAATATTCAAACCCGCGATTTCTGCAATCACAGTTGACTCCCAAAAATACTGCTCAAAGCCTTCTGTTTCGTACACCATTTTGCGATAAGAACGGAAAGCGTGACGCGACAATTCTTCCATCGCCTGCAAAAATTCCGCCTTCGGTGGTGCTTCTGCTTGCGACAGTAAACTTGCTTCCATCGTCGCCGCCACCAAGACTTCTAAATTGCGCCGGCCGACCTCGGGATTGCCGTATTTTGCGGTAATTACTTCGCCCTGCTCCGTCAAACGAATTTGACCTTGCACTGCGCCATGCGGCTGCGCCAAGATCGCTTGGTAGCTCGGCCCACCACCCCGCCCCACTGACCCGCCACGTCCATGAAATAAACGCAAACGCACGCCATGCCGCGCGAACACGGCCACCAAATCCAACTCCGCTTTATACAGCTCCCAACCCGACGTCAAAAAGCCGCCATCTTTATTACTATCGGAATAGCCCAGCATCACTTCTTGTGCTTGCTGACGACTCTCCAAAAGGCGGGCGTAAGCCGGAATCGCCAGCAATCGGTCCATCACCGGTGCACTGTTTTGCAAGTCTTCAATGGTTTCAAACAAGGGAATAATATTAACGTCCAAACGCGCTTCGTCAGGATGCAGCAGCCCCGATTCTTTTAATAGCAAAGCGAGCTCCAACATATCTGAAACACCATCGGTTTTCGAGATAATGCAGTTGGGCACAGCACCCTTACCGTAGCGCTGTTGCGCCGTATAGGCCGCACGATAAATTGCCAATTCGGACTGCGTCTCGTCTGAGTACGTCAAGTAAGGCGATGCTAAAGGCCGCGAAGAATTAATCTCAGCGACTAAAATCGTAATCCTATCTTCCTCGTTCAATGCAAGATAATCGATAGCAGGATTGGCCGCGTGCAAAAGCTCGGCCACCACACGTTCGTGCACATCGGAGTTTTGACGCAGATCGACCGGTGCCAAATAAAAACCAAACACCCGTACCGCACGGCGCAGATGGCGCAAACGACCTCGGGTAATACTGACCGAACCGTTTTCGAATAAAGAATGGTGGAGCACATCAAGGTCAGTGATCAACTCTTCGGCATTCACGTAAGCAGGCGCAAGCCCGCAAGGCGCAATGTGTGGCACTTGTCCCAGTAGCGCTTGAAAACTAGTCGCCAAGCGTGCATACATGCCGCTCACTGCTAGGCGGTAAGGTTCATCAATCCGGTGCGGTGAATGGTCGGGTGAACGTTCCGCCAAAGCTTGCAGTTCAGGCGACACTTTCACCAATTGCGTCGCCATCGACAATTGTGAACCCAAAGTATGCAGTTCATCGAGATAAAATTTAAAGGCACGATTCGCTTGCATGACTAAAGTACGCTGCAAAATGTCGGCCGTCACGAAAGGATTACCATCGCGATCGCCGCCTATCCATGTCCCTAAACGCATGAAGCTCGGTAATTCAGTTTGCGCAAAACGCGCATCCTTACTGGCTAACAAATCTTCAAGGCCAGCGTATAACTGCGGCATTTCACGCAGAAAGGTGTAATCATAAAAGCTCAAACCATTTTCAACTTCGTCTAGAACGGACAGTTTTTTGGTGCGCAGCATACGCGTTTGCCACAAGGTCAGTACCGCTCTTTGTAAGGCTTCCTCATTTTCTTTCAATTCTTCAGGCGTTAATTGCATGCGATCACGTTCATCCAGCAAACGCGTAATCACCATCTGACAATTTAAAATACTTTTTCTTTGAACTTCGGTCGGATGCGCGGTGAGAACCGGGCTTACTTGTGCTGTTTGAAAAAACGAAAGCAGATTTTGCGCACCGTCGTCGCGATCAAACAAGGTGTTGATCGTATGCGTCAAGCTACCGGGACGCGCACTGGAACCGGCGATCAAGTGGGCACGACTACGACGAATATGATGCTGGTCTTCGGCCAGATTCACCAGATGTGAGAAATAACTAAAGGCGCGTATCACATGCGTGGTCTGATCGTTGGTCAAAGTATCGAGCGTTGTTTCCAGCGCCTCGCGCGCGGCATGATCGGCGTCTCGACGAAAACGTATGGAATTTTGCCTGACCATCTCGACCAAAGAAAAAACATCTTCGCCATGCTGATGGCGCACAGTGTCGCCCAAGATGCGCCCTAAGCGACGGATATCGTCACGTAAACTCTGGTCTTTATCGTCGGCTAATGTGTTCATGATATTGGAAATTTAATGGTGGTCAGGGTCAAGGCTAGTTCAAAGTGTAGGCGAAAAATTTCAAACTGTAAGCAACTCAAAGTATAAACAATTTATCGTTGACTTTTTTTTGATCCTGCCTTGATTGTTTCTTGATCGCTTGTAGCAGACCTCGGGTAGAACTATCGTAATCCTCTTTCACTGCAGCGGGATCAAGACTGATGAGCTGCTGCGCCAAAGACTTACCGAGTTCAACACCCCACTGATCAAATGCATTGATATCCCAGATGACTGATTGTACGAAGACCTTATGTTCGTAAAGCGCAATCAAAGCACCTAAGGAACGCGGTGTAAGCGAATCAAGCAACAGCGTGGAGGTCGGACGATTACCTTCAAACACACGCGGCGCTAGTAATTTATCCGAAAGATCACCCAGCTCAGCACGCACTTCATCTATGCTCTTACCCCAAGCCATCGCCTTCGATTGGGCGAAACAATTGGCTAGCAATGCTTGATTATGCCCGGGCAAACCCGCGTCGTCTTCAGCTACAACGATGAAATCAGTCGGAATAATCGTCGCACCTTGATGCAAAAGTTGGAAGTAGGCATGCTGACCATTGGTGCCTGCTTCACCAAATAAAATCGGTGAAGTTGTGTAATCAACCCTTTGTCCTTCTCGGGTAACGGACTTACCATTACTTTCCATTTCTAGCTGCTGCAAATAGGCAGGTAAGCGCGTCATACGCTGATGATAAGGCGCGATGGAAAGTGCTTGCAGGCCGAGGAAATTGATATTCCAAACACCGATCAAAGCCATCAAGACCGGTAAATTTTGTTCCAATGGCGCTTGCGCAAAATGCAGATCCATCTCGTGCGCACCGGCCAGCATTTCTTCAAAGCGATCAGCGCCCACATACAGTGCAATCGACAAGCCAATCGCACTCCACATCGAATAACGTCCGCCCGCCCAATTCCAAAATGGAAAAACGTTTTCCGCCGCAATACCGAACGCCGTCGCCGCTTTTACATTGGTGCTGAGAGCGACAAAATGCTGACGGATTTGATCTTCGGGACAGCCATGCGCCAACATCCATTCGCGCGCAGTGCGTGCATTGGTGAGGGTTTCCATGGTGGTGAAAGTCTTCGATGCGACCACGATTAAAGTTGTCTCAGGATCGGCATTTTCCAAGGCATCAGCCACATGGCGACCATCAACGTTTGAAACAAAATACAAAGAGAGATTTTTTTGCGACCACGGTGCTAAAGCGATACAGGCCATCTGCGGGCCAAGATCGGAACCGCCTATCCCAATATTAATAATCGTGCGTATCGGCTTGCCGGTGTAACCCAACCAACGACCTTCACGCACCGCATCGCTAAAGCTGCGCATTTGCGCTAAAACGCTGTGGACATCGGCGGCGATATTTTCACCGCCCAGCATAAATTTTTCACCTTTAGGAAGCCTAAGCACGGTATGCAATACCGCCCGATTTTCGGTGTTATTAATCGCTTCACCGCGCAACATCGCGTCACGTCTAGACTCCACTTCCTGTTGCCGCGCTAGCGCCAATAAATTCAATTTGGCCGTGGTATCCATGCGCTGTTTTGAATAGTCCAACAAGATACCGCAAGCGGACGCAGAAAAGTGCGTGAAGCGCTGCGGATCAGCCCGAAACAGGTCTTTTAAGTTCGGCATATTGTTAGCACGCTGCTGCAACAAGCACCACATCGGAGTACGAGAAACTGAGATCGCCATGATTATAAGTTTTTAAAAATTTAGATAAAAGTTTAGCGCACAGCGGCGGCCGCTTTTTGCGCGACTTGCGCCAACTTTGCAATTCCATCCCAGTCTTTTGCGCCGATCAAAGCGGCTGGACACATCCACGAACCACCTACGCATAATACATTTGGCTGCTGCAATAAAGTTGGTGTCGATTCCAGCGTAACGCCGCCCGTCAAACAAAACTTCACATCAGGAAATGGGCCACCCAAAGCCTTCGCCATTTTGATACTGCCAACCACATCCGACGGAAAAAGTTTAACAACATCAAAACCATGCTCCAAAGCCAGCATCAATTCGCTGGCACCGCCGACACCCGGAAAATACGGCAACCCCGACTCCATCGCCGCTTTCGCCAACGCTGGTGTGATGCCAGGACTAATCCCGAAGGCCGCACCGGAATTACGCACAGCATCGAGTTGCGCCGGCGTGAGTATGGTGCCTGCCCCAACCGTCACCTGCGGACAAGCTTTCACCACTTCACGCAATACGGTCATCGCGTTCGGCGTGCGCAAGGTGATTTCGATGGCGGGCAAACCGTTTTCGGCTAATGTTGTTACGCATTGAATCGCCTGGTCAACATCGTCCGTCACCAAAATAGGTAAGACGCGTACTTCTGCAAGTTGTGCCACGATAGCGTTTTTAGATGTAGTCATAATGATGTTTGTCCTCAATAAAATTGAATGGGGTGCGATTTTAAATAAAGAGTGTCGACGCACCTTCTTCAGGCGAAGTCACGACACGACGCTGCGCGACAAACAAATCGCGCCCACAGCCGACGCTACTATCGATCACCAATTGCGCTTGTTCACGGCGCTGCCAAATTGCCTCATCCACCAGTGCGCGCAATTGTCCGGTATGTACGTTAAGCTCGACGATATCGCCATCGCGTACCTTACCCAAAGCACCGCCGCGTGCGACTTCGGGGCTGACATGCAATGCGGCTGGCACTTTGCCCGACGCGCCTGACATCCGACCATCCGTCACCAAGGCGACTTTATGCCCAGCCGACATTAAGCTACCCAATACCGGCGTAAATTGATGCAACTCGGGCATACCATTGGCTTGCGGCCCTTGAAAAATCACCACCGCCACAAAATCTTGATTCAGCTCCCCGGCTTTGTAGGCATTGACCAAAGCCTCTTGCGAATCAAATACTTTGGCCGGTGCGCGCACGATCCAAGCCTCTTCCGGTACGGCTGAAGCCTTGACGATGGCACGTCCTAAATTCCCTTGTAACAAACGCAGTCCACCGGTTGCCGCAAACGGTTCTGTAACATTGCGCACGACACTGGTATCGGGCGATAGGTCAGCATGCGCCGCCCATACTAAACCTGCATCACCTAACACTGGATGACGGGTATGCGCATGCAAACCATCATCGCCAAATACGGTCATCACATCGCCATGCATTAAGCCTTGCGATAAAAGTTCGCGGATGACAAAAGTCGGACCACCTGCTTCTTCAAAAGCGTTCACGTCCGCAGTGCCATTTGGATAGACACGCGTCAGCAAAGGAATCACCGAGGACAATTCGTCAAAGTCTTGCCAATCAATGAGTATGCCCGCCGCTCGCGCCACGGCAATCCAATGTATCGTATGATTAGTCGAGCCACCCGTAGCCAGCAAAGCGATCACGGCATTGACGATGGTTTTTTCATTCACCACCTGGCCAATTGGGCGATAATCACCTGCTTGCTCGGTAATTTTGAGAACTTGTTCGACACTGGCATCCGTCAAAGCATGACGCAGTGGATCTGATGGATGCACAAAAGCTGCACCAGGCACATGCAATCCCATCGCCTCCAATAACATTTGATTGCTATTGGCGGTACCGTAAAAAGTACAGGTTCCTGCGCTATGATAAGCAGCACTTTCGGCAGCCAGTAATTCTTCATGAGTCGCTTTCCCTTGCGCATAACGCTCACGCACGGCGGCCTTTTCTTTATTCGACAAACCTGAACCCATCGGTCCAGCCGGCACAAAAATCGTTGGCAAATGTCCGAAAGCAAGTGCACCAATCAACAAGCCCGGTACGATTTTGTCGCAAATTCCCAAACATAAAGTCGCGTCAAAAGCATCGTGCGATAAAGCCACCGCGGTTGCTTGTGCAATCACATCCCTAGAAAACAAAGACAATTCCATGCCGGGGCGACCTTGCGTCACCCCATCGCACATCGCGGGCACTGCCCCAGCAACCTGAGCGGTCGCGCCTAGGCGCAAAGCAGCTTCTTTAATTTGCCCAGGGTAGTTGGCATATGGTTGATGCGCTGAGAGCATGTCATTGTAGGCAGTGACGATGCCAATATTGACTTTTTGCGCTTGATTAAGCCAAATCTTTGAACGGGGTTCGGCGGCTGCATTGGCATGCGCTAAATTTGCGCAAGACAAACTCGCGCGACGCGGCCCACGATGCCGCATTTGCTCTAATCGAGCCAAATACTCGGAACGCAAAGTTTGGCTACGCTGAATAATGCGCTCGGTCACAGCCTGCACCACAGGATGCATGGCTATACGGTTTGAACTTGTTGTCGGTAAGGTCATAAGAGATTGGGCGAAAATTAGATCAAAATTGCGGATAGCTGAAAGATAGCACAAAAACAGAAAAATACTGTAACAAACTTTCAGAAAGTCGATAATTTACCAATTAAATCGATAAAACAAACAAAAATATCGTAATGAAACTACATTTCTGAAGAAATATGGTTTAAGCTGTGCCATAAT
>JAHFQV010000011.1:55037-59570 GCA_023259175.1 Oxalobacteraceae bacterium
AATTTTTTTCAACCGAGATTTTTTGTTTTGATCGGAGTCAGCATGACCACATTCGTATTGTTTGGCGGCACAGGCGATTTAGCCAAGCGCAAAATTATTCCAGCCTTGTACAGTGCCTTTGTCAACGGACGTTTGGCGACTGATTTTCAATTTATCGGCGCAGCGCGCGAAGCCTTGAGCGATGAAGTATTTCGGGCGCGCGTCACCAACGCAATTGAGACTTACGCCAAACTAGCCAATGGCACGCCGGAACAACTTGCGGCTTTTTTGGCGCTCACCAGTTATTCAAAAATCGATGCGCGCGCACCCGCCGATTTCGATGCTTTAAAGTCGCGCATCGGCACTATTGGCAACGAGAGTAACGCAAGTAGTTTGTTTTATTTGGCAGTCGGCCCCGATATTTTCATCCCTGTCGTCGAACAATTATCCAAACACGGTTTAGTCGAAGGCAATGCCCGGGTCGTTGTTGAAAAACCTTTAGGGCGCGACGCCAAATCAGCGAAAGAAATCAACCAAGCCTTGCGTAGCTATTTACGCGAAAATCAAATTTATCGTATCGATCATTACCTCGGTAAAGAAATGGTGCAAAACTTATTGGCGCTGCGTTTTGCCAATTCGTTCTTAGAACCTCTTTGGAATCGCAAGTGGATACAAGACGTACAGATTTCGATTGCCGAACAAGTGGGTGTTGAAACCCGCGGCGATTTTTACGACAAAACTGGTGCGCTGCGCGACATGGTGCAAAACCATTTACTACAATTAGTTTCCATCGTCGCGATGGAGCCGCCCGTCAATGCCAATCCGGATGCGATTCGGGATGAAAAAGTGAAAGTGCTGCGCGCTTTACACAAATTTACCCCTGACGAAGTCAGCAAAAAGACGGTGCGCGGTCAGTACCGTGCCGGTGCCGTCGATGGCAAACCCGTGATCAGCTATCAAAACGAAGCCGGTGTACCGCCCTCATCTCGCGCTGAAACCTTTGTCGCCATCCGTGCTGAAATCGATAATTGGCGCTGGGGTGGTGTGCCCTTTTATCTGCGCACGGGCAAGCGCATGGCCAGTCGCTGTGCAGAAATTACGATCAATTTCAAACCGATTCCTTATTCCATTTTCGGTAAAGGTCAAGGGCCATTGCGCTCCAATCGTCTCGTCATTACTCTGCAACCCGAAGAAAGCGTACAGCTTTTTATGAAGGCGAAAGAGCCCGGCGAAGGGATACGTTTATCGGATGTCGCGCTTAATTTGGATTTTGCAGAGGCCTCCAGTTCGCGCCGCGTCGAATCGTATGAACGCTTACTTCTTGACGCATTACATGGCGATCTCACTTTGTTTGTACGTGACGACGAATTAGGTGCGGCCTGGGAATGGATAGACCCCATTATGCATGCATGGGAAAACGATAGTGAAGGTTTGAAATCCTACATCGCCGGTAGTTGGGGTCCGGCGGCGGCCAGTTATTTGTTAGCGCAACATGGTACTGCCTGGGGTGAAGAATATGTTGAATCTTGAGAGCCGCGATATGAGTCTGAACGCACATTTATCTACACCCGACTTGAGCGCTCAAAGTACTGATCCACAGTTTCGTTCCTTCGCCAATTTTGCGCAATTGAGTCAACAGTTGGTCGAGGATTGGCTTGCACTCATCGACCGTGCCGCCGCAACGCAAAGCGCATCCTATTTTGCACTCGCGGGTGGAACGACGCCATCGCCCATCTATCAAAACTTAGATACAGAACTGAGTCAACGCAGTCATTGCCAAGTGCACATGGTCGCGACCGACGAGCGCTGGGTGCAAGACAGCGATCCACAAAGTAATGAGGGCTTATTTAAGCGCTGCCTGCCACTATCCTATCGCAAACAATGGAATTTAGTGTCACTCAAAAATGGCGCAAACATCCCCGAAGTAGCAATTGAAGCGATCAGTGAGCGTCTACATCAACAAATCCCCAAGACGTTCAATGCGGTCTTGTTGGGCATGGGTAATGATGGGCATATCGCTTCCCTATTTCCCAATGCGCCGGTACAACACGATGATCTAGCGTGCTTGGCTGCGGTTCATCCGCAAACCCATCAAACCCGGATATCGCTTTCTTTACCGAGACTTTTGCAAACGGAAAAAATCTGGCTCGTCATTACGGGCGATCAAAAACGCCAGGTCTTCGAAAACGCAAATCAAACGCAACTGCCGATTAGTCAGCTACTACAACAAGCACGCTGTAAAATTGAAGTCTTTTGGTGTCCGTAAAAAATAAAAACAAGGTGAAAAGTATCCGTCATGGTTAACGTCCTCGCAGCGAAACATCAGCCTCAGCAACAAGCACCTGAAAAAGGCTTGTTGGCACGTATTCGCATTGCCAGCACCGCCTTAAGTCGCGCTGAACGACAAGTCGCCGAATTCCTTTTACAGAAACCACACGACGCGCTTGAAATGTCGATACGCGTTTTAGCGCAGGTTTGCAATGTCAGCGAACCGACCGTGGCACGCTTCGCGCAGTCTTTAGGATTTGATGGTTTTAAATCGTTTAAACTGGCTTTTGCCAAGAGTCTTGCGACCGGCATTCCCTATTTGCATTTGGATGTTAATCAAGCCGACCATGTACGCGATGTACTCCCAAAAGTATTTGACCGCACCATCGCCACCTTGATGGAAGCGCGCAATACGGCCAATTCTGCGAGCTTCGAAGCCGCCGTCAATCTTCTGTCGCGTGCGCGTCGCATCGAATGTTATGGGCTCGGTTATTCCGGTGCCTTGGCCACCGACGCACAACTTAAATTCTTTCGTTTTGGCATTCCCACCACTGTATTTTGTGATGCCCACTTGCAGGCGCAATCGGCCAGCTTACTCAATAGCGATTGCCTAGTCGTTGCATTTTCACGCACAGGCCGCACACGCGACATCATCAGGAGCGTGCAAATTGCCAAGGATGCAGGCGCGAAAGTCTTGGTCTTATGCGCCAGCGGCGGCCCTTTGGCCGAATTAGCCGATGTCCATATCAGCGTCGATGTCGAAGAAGATCCCGACATTTACACACCCATGACCTCACGCCTAGCTCATTTGACTTATATCGATGCGATGGCCGTCGCAGTCACGCTGCTACGCGGTCCAGCTGCCATCGACATGCTAGAGCGCGCCAAAATCAGTATCAGCGAAAAGCGTATTGACAACAATTCACTGAAGCCCCGTTGAACCGAGATTTTTCATTAGGATTTTTGATGATGACGGATGCACTTTTCGAGGCAGTTTTGCTGCGAATGAGGCGCCAATAGCTAGCTATTGGCAACGAAGAGCAACAAAAATGACCGAAAATGCGCCGTCAACGCACAAATAGCACCGCAGGTGCGCCTAATGAAAAATCTCGGTTATAGCAACAGAATACGCACGCCAAAGCGAATATTGATTTTCGAATCTGTTTTTTTCTGGCAAGCTTAGTGAACGGCATTTTTCAAGCTCCCGAACAAACAGACACATCCCCTATTTTCGGGATAAGAATATTGGAATAACGCGTTTCAAAAAAGGCGCTTTTATGACTCCTCTCGTTCTCGATCAAGTCGCTGTCGATCTGAAAGATTTACCCAGTTTGCCAGCCATTGTGATGGATTTACTCAATGCACTTGAGCGCGATGATCTCAAGCTTGAAATCCTCTCAAAAAAAATCAACCAGGACCCCGCGCTCACCGCCAAAACCCTGCGCTACGCCAATTCACCCTTCTACGGAACGCAAGTCAAAGTCACCACCATCCAACAAGCCATCGGCCTCATGGGTTTAGATGCGGTCAAACAAATGGCGCTCGCGGCGGGCTTATCTGGCTGCTTCCCGCGCAATGATTGCTACGGTTTCGACCACAAAGCCTTTTGGCGACACGCTAATGCGGTCGCCTACACCGCAAAACTCATCGCAAGACGGGTTGAATTAAACGAAGATGTCGCATTCACAGCAGGACTTTTGCATGACATTGGTGTCTTGGGATTAGTGACGCTATACCCTTACCGTTATGAGCAAGTGATTGATTATCAAAGTCAATCACTCATCACACAAAGAGAAGCCGAAGAAAGAATATTGGGAGTCGATCACACCCAAGTTGGCGCAAGCTTGGCACGGGCTTGGAATTTTTCTGAGACCATGAGAAACGCCATCATCGGCCATCACCATCCCGACCAACATGGCTCCGGCATCCTAGCCACCATCGTCCACATTGCCGACGGCATCGCGCATATGTTGGGCATTTCCACGATTCCGAGACGACAAATGATTTCCGTCTCAGTCACCTCATGGAGCAGCCTCAACCTTGACCCTGCTTCGCTCGACACCTTAATTGAAGAAGCCACGATCAAGTTCAAAAAATTAGATCAGGCTGATCTTTAAACCTAGAAACGGCAGTTGACCGCTAATGTCGTTGTTAAGTGTTTGATTCATCAAAATTTTTAGTTGTGAATCCTGTTCACCGTTTTGGTGAGAACGCTACGAATATGATTGCACACTTTTTCGGCTCTCTGGCGTTGTTGTTCCTCCTATCAACGTGGAGGTTGCGTCG
>JAHFQV010000189.1 GCA_023259175.1 Oxalobacteraceae bacterium
TTCACGCTCAATTCTCACTAGAGAAGAAGCGATTCTTAACCAAGCAGAATGAGGAAATTTTAATTTTGAACGACTAACAAAACACAATCGATAAGTGCTTGATTTTATTTACAAAAAAAATTCATGAAAAAATAAATTAGCTGGCACACCGATTGCTATATGAAAGATGTGCTCACCGAGCACCGCAAGTAAAAAAACTACGTAAAAAGAAACACAAAGGTAAGCAACAATAGTGCCAAATTGACATTTAAATATTTCGGTAAATTTTTTACTTTATTTCATTTACATGAAGTGTCATAGCTTGCAGTTTTCTACGAATTATGGCTTCTGCCAAATTTTGTGTCTGGTAAAACTGTGTGATTGTTATTGCTTTAATATTGATTATCTCTGGCGTTATTTTTATTTGATGCTTGATTTATGCAATTGGAAATTTTACATCTAGATACTGCGCTAATAAAAAATAACTTTTCCCGATAGATAAAAAATGAATTCCCAAGACACTCCCTTATTCCGCCCAGAAGTAAGTGCTTCGCTCAGTCAGCAATGGATGGGTGCTATTCGCTTGGCCCAGCCCATATCGAACTGGCTCATCGTGGGTGTTGCGATTGGTTTGGCATTGTGTTTGATACTCTTTTTATTTTTAGGCAGCGTAACCAAAAAAGCACGCGTGACCGGAGTTACGATTCCTTTGGGCGGAAGCATTAGCATTGCGGCACCGAATGCGGGTTTGTTGGTGCATAGTTTCGTCAAAGAAGGCGAAGCCGTCAACGCTGGACAAATCTTGTTTGAATTGTCCAATGCAAGACAAGGTGAGAAAGGTGAAATTACGGCGCTGGTGGGGCAGCAGCTCAATGCCCGTCATGAGAGTTTAGAAGCTGAGCAACGCTTGCGCACAGCACAGGCGAGCGAAAGAAAAGCAGCCTTGGTGCAGCGCCAACACAATTTGCAAAGCGAATTAGCGCAGCTAGATCAAGAAGCGGTTCTTATCGAACGTCGGCAAAAGCTAGCCCAAGAAAGCCTGAGCAAATTTCAAACTCTGCAGAGTAATGGCTATGTCTCAAGTGCTCAAGTCCAGCAAAAGCAAGAAGAACTGATCGACATTGCGAGTCGCGTTAGCAGTCTGCAACGCGGTCGCTTGCAAGTACAAGCCAATCAAATGGCGATTGAAACCGAGCAAGCCCAACTGCAGAATAATTTAGCTACCGAACAAGCCCAGATCGAACGTTCCATCGCCAGTCTGCAACAAGAAATTGCAGAAAACACGAATCGGAAATCCAGTCTCATCACGGCTACACAAGCGGGGATTGTTACCACCATTACCAGTCAAAGCGGGCAAATGATCAATGGCGGACAAGTCCTGGCCACCCTCATTCCCAGAGCAGCTTCGACAGCAAAAGTAAATCTAGTTAATCAAGCAAATCAAGCAAACCAAGAAGCCCAAATCAGTCCTGTCATCACCGGACTCGAAGCACACCTATATGCACCGAGTAAAACTGCAGGTTTCATCACACCCGGGCAAGTTGTACAAATCCGCTATGCCGCCTACCCGTATCAAAAATTTGGACTACAACAAGGCACCGTGACTGATGTCAGCAGCACCCCATTAGCCCCGAACGAATTGCCACCACAGCTAGCGAGCACCATCTTGAGCAACGCCCAACAAAACATCATTGGGTTCAACAGCAATGAAGCCCTGTACCGCATCAAAGTGAGCCTAGCGCAACAAAGCATCAGCGCCTACGGGCAAGAACAACACCTCAAACCGGGCATGAGCCTAGAAGCGGACATCGTGCAAGATCGACGCAAAATATGGGAATGGATTATGGAGCCGTTACTGGCGGTGACGAAGCGATAGATGATCGGTGCAATAAAAGGACGCAGTTTTAAGTAGTAAAACCAGATTCGTACAAGTCGGGCGAAGCCAAAACTCCGCCCGATTGTCGAAATCCGTAGAAGGTTATGGAGACCAACTACGGAAGCAGTCAAGCCCGTCTGTATAGGATAGACGGGTTCTTTTAACTATGTATAGGAGTAACATAAAATGCGTATTATTTCAAATGAAGAGTTGTTGGTTATTGCTGGTGGTGCAAGTGAAGATGGAAGTACTGGAGGAGATGGTTTTTTTGTTATCAATAGCAACAACTACATCGATGCCGATTTCGGGACTAAGAATAGGGGATCGATTGGCGGGGGCTCAGGTAGCGTTCAATCACCTAGTGGCAGTGGTACGGTGACATGTCCGCAGGGAACGGTTCCGGAGGTTATTACCAAATCTTCCACAAAAAGTGGACAAGGGGGTGGTAGTGCCAATGTCGTCCTTCCAAATGGTGTTGGTGGGAGTGCAGGAGGGCAAGGTTCGGGATCTGAAACGATAACTACAACCACTGCGACGTGCAAGGCATTGAAGTAATTTCTGGTGTTTAATTAATGATTTGGTATTGATAATTAGGGCTATTAAAGGTGTTATCAATACCATTTCTGTCCGATCCTTATATTTTAAAAGTCCTGTTGATGAAAACAATTTTTATTTTTCTCCTTTGTTTTTATATTAATGTAGATGCAAGGCAAGAACATATTCTTGTGAAATCAAGTGACGCTAACTGGGTCACAGAAGTCTCAATATATTATCCTAAAGGCGTGACAGATGCGAAAGAAATAGTAATTCATTTACCTGGTACGGATGGGATTGGTGAGCCAAGTTTTAGACGATTTCAACAGCTTACGAAAAATAGCATTTCATCAAAATCTAGTTTGACAAAGGAAATAACTGGGCATGGGTATGTTTTTATTTCTTTTAATACCCGCGGGATTTACCCTTTAAGGAGTTGTTTAGCCAATAGTTCTTTTGTTGATGTGGCGGGAGATTTTTTGCGATCCTGTTGGAATAAGGATGTACGTGGAAAGTTGGATTGGATAAACATTGAATCCGATATAGTTGAAATTATTGATGCTATCAAACAGCATAAAAATTTCAAAAATAGGAAAATAATTCTGTTAGCGCGATCCGAGGGCGGTATGCACGCCGCACGATTAGTGCGATCTAAGAAAATTCAGGTTGATGGATTCGTTGGATTGGGCGTTCCGACTGTGGCACCGTTTGAGAATGCACGATCACAAGTCGCCGCAAGTCTATATCTCAGTCGTTTAATCGATTATATGGGGCAGAAAAGGATAAATGTTTTTTATCCTAGGATGGTGGATGTTGTTTTTCCCAATATGCTTGAGAATCATCGGGCTAGCCTTCTGGACATGATAGGTAATGATGGGATCACGACGGACAGGGCAGAAAAATTGTTACAGTCAAATGCTATTGAGTTTGATAATCAAGTGCCTGAATTGCTGAGTTTAGATAGGTCATTGGTATTGTCTGGAGATATGAATGGTGAAAGTATTGATGTAATGGCGTCGATGGGATGGTGGCAGGATTCATTACTCGACAAAGTGGATTTTAGAACTTCAATGATGAATTATCACGGCAAGAGTGTTTTTCTTTATGGTGAATATGACTATCAAGTGGGTCGTGATCTGAAAACGGCCTGTGGTGGTGACTCGACGAAACAATGTGTTATGCGAACTATTTCTGGTGTCGATCATTCTCTGTACGATCAGTCTGGGAATTACTCTAGGAGAGCCTTGAAATCGATAATTCGAGCCATTCGTGAAGTGACACCAAAGACATCTCAAAAAGTAAGATGAAAACCATCCTCCAATCCGAATCAAGCGAATGCGGTTTAGCCTGTCTTTCCATGATTGCCAGCCATTTTGGGCATCACACCGACCTAATGGACTTGCGTCGGCAGTTTTCGATCAGTCTTAAGGGCGCGACCTTGGCGCAGCTGATGCGGCATGCGGCGGCGTTGCATTTATCGGCGCGGCCTTTGCGTTTGGAATTAGATGAAATTGGGGAATTGGCTTTGCCCTGTATTTTGCACTGGAACCTCAATCACTTCGTGGTGCTCAAGAAGGTGCAGAAAAATTGGCAAGGCAAAGTCAGCTTGGTCTTGCTTGACCCTGCTGTGGGGGAACGCCGAGTCTCTCTAGAGGAAGCCTCACTGCATTTTACTGGTGTGGCTTTGGAATTAATACCCAGTGCTGCTTTCAAACCCCAA
>JAHFQV010000190.1 GCA_023259175.1 Oxalobacteraceae bacterium
GAAACGATCTGGATGTTCTGCGAATCGGTCTGATCGAAAAAACCGTGTTGCAGTTTATGTCTAACATATGAAAGCGCGGTAATTCCAGGTATGGTGCGTTTTTCCAAGTAGGCCTGCTTGTCGCCTTCGTCATATCGGATTACATTATCTGGGAATTCGTAACCCTCATCCTCGAGCAAAGCTTCACAAATAATATTCGCTAATAAGGGGCGAGCATCTTCATGTCCCACCTCGAACAGGAGAATTTTTTTGAGCTTTTTCATTTCCTTTTGCTGTTCTGTATCTGTCTTGTGGATTGCGATACGCGGGAAGTACTCACGAATGAACTGATTAGAAGTTTTCATCAATTCTTCTCTGCTCAAATTTGGATGTTTCAGTAAAAAACGATCATCCATATCTATCATCTTCCACGCATGATTTAGGTCGTGAATAAGAAATTCAAGGGGGGATTGCCAAAATTCGTCCACATAGACCTGCTCCGTTGATACGCCAATAAAGTAGATGGGAGTACCGCGGATTTTCATGAGATCGGTCGCAGAAATATTATCAAAAGTGGGAATCACGATGACATCTGGAATTCGCCGCATGAGTTCTTCATAGCGGTACCAGTATTTCTTTTGGAAATGGGTACTGAGAATTTTTTCTGTGCGGCATGCCACATCAAAAAAACCTACCGCTTCAAACAGGATACGTACCGTCGAGGCATAGGGACACATTGCGCCATTTTGTATCGTAATATGATGGAGCTTGTGTGACAACTGGTCGCGCATGGAAGCAAGCGCTGCATTTTTCTGACAATTCTCTTCAATGGGCGCAATCATCATCTGACTGCGAAAGTATTCAACGACAGGCAATAGCTCTAAGATGGGCGTATCTAAACTGTCGTGATTATTTCGAAAGCGTTCGCGAATTTTTTCGTACATTTCTATGGGATTTTTTACTAATTCCCGAATCCATTCGTGATGGGATATGCCTTGGGTTTTAGTGAAATTCTTTGCGATGAGTGCAGCAGCGATTTGTTTGTGGTGACCGAAAGCAAAAGAGCCTTCTTTCGCTTTCGGCGTCGTCATTACACTTTCAGGAAGCCAGCTTCCTTCAATCCCTTCGGGGGCACAAACCTCAATGAGGAATCCTACTGTGTCGACAATATGGCGAGGATCTGATGGGACAGCAATCTCTTTAAGATGATCTCGATAGGCATGAGAAATCGTTCTATCCATGTAAATGCGCGCTTCTTTTCCAGCTTCGCTCCTCACGAAATAGTATTTGCGTCCTTTGATTTCACCAATGCCGTATTCGGGTGCCGCCCCAGCTAATACCTTGCCGCTTGTGACTCGAAGTGCTGCAAATATATTTCCAGGGATGCAGAGTTCGTTTTGCTCATCATCGTCCCGTACCAAGCCGCCCGGTAGTGACATTCCCAACGGAAAAGTGCTGCGATTCAGCGTCAAGAATTGTCGGCCAAGTTTTCCTTCACGTATTACCAGAACATCGACTGTCTTGCGGATCATTACACCGTCATCAATCCGTTGTTTCGCTCCGATTTTTAGCTCTTGGTTGGAAAACAATGCGTTTACCACAGCGGCTTGGCTTTCGACATGGAGATATTGACTAATACATTCTTGCATTCCCGTCTTGCGCACCGGATCGCGCAGACGATGAAACCAATAGATCATGTAAAGGAGCGATTCGGCGTAGAGGTTTGCCGGATAATATTGCGTATCTAAGGAGATCGCATATTGGTCGAGTATGCTTAAAACAGTGCCTGTAATGTGATCTATCTGCTTGCTTGAAAACAAAGATGAAAGCTCCTTGTTGTCGGAACCTCCTTGAGGTGAGGCTAGCGAATTGGATGTCATCATGTTTTCCTTAACAGTTTTTCTCAAGCCGGACAAAATGCCATAAATCACTGTTTGATCAAAAAATTGAACTCACAAACGTATAAAGTGAATTTTTCTTAATCTAGAAATATGGCCGAATGCTCTGAAATTTACAAGACCAGAAGTCCTTTTTTTTCGGCAATACGAAGTGTAGCGACGATACTCGAATTAAATTCTAGGCAATCTGCCTCCATGCCGTCACTGAAGATCACGCCGTTTTCCGACATTTGCGAGGTAAGCGAGAGTGGCGTTTGATTACTGATCTCGCCACACACAATAGAGGTCGACGTATTTTTGCTAGGAAAAGGTTCGCGCACGGTAAAGTATAAACGCTTAGCATCCCATGGAGAGGGCAGCGCAGCACGAATATTTGTGGTCTTTGGGTTTCCTACAGCGAGAGCGCCAGCATGGATGCTCTTTAACCACCCAGTTGAGCCTAAGCCTGTCGATACGATAATACCGCTGGACGATTGTTGTTCCTGCAAATCTTTCAGTTTAATGGTGTAACGCGCTGAGACATGGGATTTTTGGCCAATAAAAATGTCATTAACCCCGTATAGGTTTTGACCGTTATTGAGCTCTGCCTTGGCCATCGTGACTTCTTGTATCTGGCGTTTCCCAGAAAACACCTCTGGTACGATGCGAGCAAGCTCATTGGCTTTAAATGGCAGAAGCACGCCATCCCAACGTTTTGGATCGGCGTTGACGCCAATCAATGAGTGGCCAAGTAAGTATTTCATGGTATTGACAACCAAGCCATCTTGTCCCAACGCAATGACAAGGTCGTGTTGTCCAAATATGAAATTCGGCAGAAAGCTTCGATCTATGGTTTGCAAACGACCTAGTTGACGCAGTGCTGCTTCGACCGTTTGCACTGCTTGGCAATAGGTCTCATGCTCATTCAAATAATCAGAAAAATCAGCACCCAAATGTTCGATATAAAACTTGGCTTGACTGACGGTGTTGTACTTAGCGGCGAGTTCTTCGAGTCGCGTTTTGCGAACTACGAGTATCATCTTATTTTCAGTGAGCCTATCCATTGGTCTACCTACTTGGATTGCCAATTATTTCCCGCAGAAGATCTGGCGTAATATTAAGTTGTCCGATCTGGCCCGCCTTCTCGGCTAACTCTTGGAAGGCCATTGCTATCATTTGTCCAGGTTGCATCCCATTCATAGTTAGTGCTTGCATTAGTTTTGGATCTACACCCGAGTAGGCTTGCATTAGACCACTAGCCGCATACGCCTTAACGTCGGCTTCACGTTTTGCGTTATTCATAGCCAGCAATACCAAATCAGTATTCTTAGTTTCTAGCGCAATTTTCGCTTCTATCTCAGACTGTTGTAGCTCGTGTTGCTTTTGCTGAATGCTTTGCTCCGCTTCCATTTGTGTTTCACGAATCTGGCGTTTTTTCGTCTCGATAGCGACTTCAGTGTTCAATTCATTTTCTTTGATGCGACGTTCTTGCTCGACAGCTGAATTGCGTCGGGCATAGACTGCTTCGTCAGCCACTTTCAGAATTTGTTCTCGGGCTTCTGCTTCAAGTGCTCTGGCTGTTTCGGGTGTCGGCTTAATTGCGAGAAATGACAAGCCAAGAATCTCGACACCAAGCGCTTGCAGTTCGCTTTGATCTTTCACTGTGGCTGTAATCACGGTCGTCATCGCATCAGTCGCTTTTAACGCGTCTCTTAGGGGCAAATTTTGCAAACCCTTGCGTGTCAACACCCTAACGACATTAATAATTCGCTGCGACAACTTCTTAGGGTCATCTGAAATATATTGCTGCGTCACGGGGTTGATAGCGAAATTCAACAAAGCACCCATTTTCTTGGGATCATTAATGCGATAGGTAATCTGTCCTTGCACAGTAATTTGTTGAAAATCGCCGGAATTTTCTTCAAAGATAAAGGCGACATCTTCGCTGCCCATTGGTACGGCAACCATGGAGCTTGTCGGTGCGTAATAAAAAAAGGAAAGACCCGCACCTTCTCGTTTGATTCTCCCGTTTCTATATTGCAGAACATAAGTGCTAGGTTGAAATTTAATGAACTTAATATTGAACATGAATATTTCTCCGAGTAGCTACACACATAAATCACGATGTACTTTCACAGCCCTCTCTCGAGCAACTGCAACTGTTTTTTGAAGTAGGGCTTTAAGCGATATAGTTGTGCAGGCCTGTGCGCACCGGCAGATTCAAATTGCCCATCGATCGCTTCCAGCATATCC
>JAHFQV010000012.1 GCA_023259175.1 Oxalobacteraceae bacterium
CGCTAGCGCCGTTGCCTTCGGAACGTGCGCCTGCAGGCTTGCTAAAACTACGCTGACCGGGCGGTTTGCTATTGCCAAAACTATTGCCTGTCGAGCGCTTGTCACCTGGTTTCCAGCCACTGGCTTTGCGAGCCGGAGCGCGGGTGTTGAGTGCGCTTTTCTTAGGTTCAAAACCTTCAACCACATCGACGGGTATCAATTGCTTGATAAAGCGTTCTATGCGTTTGACATTCATGCTTTCTGCATGGTTGACTAAAGAAATCGCCAAGCCGTTACGACCAGCACGACCGGTACGGCCTATGCGATGCACATAGTCTTCTGGGAATTTAGGTAGATCGTAGTTGAAAACGTGTGTAATAGCGGGCACGTCAATGCCGCGTGCGGCAACGTCAGTGGCGACCAAAACACGCACCTGACCACGACGTAGCGAATCCAAAGTGCGATTGCGCGCGCCTTGGTGCATGTCGCCATGCAAAGCCGCTGCTGCAAAGCCAGCGATATTGAGGCGGTCTGCAATGGTGTCGGCATCGCGCTTGGTGGCAGTAAATACGACGGCTTGATCTAGAGATTCGTCACGCAGTAAATGATCGAGCAAACGATTTTTGTGCGATAAGTCATCCACGAAATGCACTTTTTGTTGAATGTTTTCGTGTTTGGTTGCGGAGCTAGCGATTTGAATGACGAGTGGGTCATTGGTAATGCGACGTGCCATATTGCCGACGACACCATCTAAGGTGGCCGAGAACAGCATGGTTTGACGTGTAGTCGGTGTGGCCGCAACGATTTTTTCGATGTCGTCGATAAAGCCCATGTCCAGCATACGATCAGCTTCGTCTAAAACGAGAATTTCTAATTCGGAGAAATTGATTTTGCCCGATTCCATATGATCAATCAGGCGACCTGGTGTTGCGACCAAAATTTCTGGATTGCGTGAAAGGAGTTGCATTTGTTTTGGATAAGGCATGCCGCCCAAAATCGAGACTGCTTTAACGCGGCGTGAATAGGCACTGTATTTGTCGGTCGCGGTGGTCACTTGCAAAGCCAATTCACGCGTCGGCGTCAGTACCAACATTTTTGGTTTGGCGGCTTGGAAGCGAGGGCGTTCACCACGGGCACGGGCCGATTGGCGTTCTTGATTGGATGTTTTGTTGGGTGTTGCCGTATTCATTTCATCGGCAGCGGTCGCAAATTTGTGCAAGGCTGGCAGCATAAACGCCGCAGTTTTGCCTGAACCTGTTTGGGATGAGACCAATAAATCGCGTCCGGCGATAGCAGCGGGAACCGCTTGCTGTTGTACAGTAGTCGGCTCTGTATAGCCACTGTCTGCGATAGCACGGAGGATGGAAGTATGTAGGCCTAGTGTTTCAAAAGTCATTTAATCATTCTTTCTTTAAATTCGACGTTCGCCAATTGAATGCAATCGTCAAATACGAAGCGTAGTGCATCAGCAAATAGCGATGCACGACGCACAAAAAAAGCAGCAAACAGCAAAACGAAATGAACAAAGACAACCCGCAGCTTATTAAAAAATAAGCTTGCGAAAGGGATATTCGATGAAATTTCGGCACAAAAGCTTTGCGCCGGGACGATGTCTATGTGTGAAACCAGACATACAGGGCGGGAGGGCTTTACATTGCAACATCCAAAGTCGATGCGCAAGGGCTACGGTGCTACTAACTCAATCGCAAAGCAAATTATATTGCAGTGCAAAAACGAGACTATACAGCAAAAAACAGGATGACGCATTAAATTTTGACATACTGGATTTTCCTTGTTGTCGGTCACAACTTGGCTTGCGTTTGCGCAGATTAGAAGGGATTGTCTTTCTATGATGGCGAATTTGGGGATACTATTTCGCTCTTTGCTGCAATCATTTTGAAAGGGCGATGACGATGAACAAAGGGCGGGGTTTTGTGTGGACTTGTGTAAGACAAGGCTTGGCCTCGTTGGACCCGCTTAGTCTTGCCAAAGTGCTGCGTTCTGAGTCTCGCCTCGCGCTTGCCGTTTTGCGTAAGTCCTATGTTCTATTTTGTTTCGCCCAATTCGGCTTCATGCTGCCCGCTGTCGCAGACGAATTGCAGGTGGCGGTTACCGCGAATGTGTCACCGGTATTTGCAGACTTAAGTCTCGCGTTTAAACACGCCACGGGTCATACGCTCAAGGCCAGTGTCGGCTCTTCTGGAAAATTGACGGCGCAGATAGAAAACGGTGCACCCTATGACGTATTTTTGTCGGCAGACTTAGAATATCCGCGACGCTTGCAAGAGAAGTCCTACGCGGTTGGTGAGCTACGGGTTTATGCTTATGGTGTCTTGGTCTGGTGGACCTGCCGAGACATCGATTTGTCGCAATGGCAGAGACAGGTACGCGAGCAACGATGGGCTAAGATTGCGATTGCAAATCCAAAACTAGCTCCGTTTGGACGTGCGGCAGTGCATCTGCTGGAACACTTTCATTTGTTTGAGAAGGCGCAGCCGAATTTGATTTACGGAGAAAGCATCGCTCAAGTAAATCAGGCGATTTTTTCCGGTGTGGTCGAAGCTGGTTTGACGGCGAAAGCGGTGGTCGTGGCACCGGAAATGGCAGGAAAAGGTCATTGGTTAGAACTGTCGCAGGACGCTTATCAAGCCTTGCCTCAGGTCGCAGTTGTATTGAAACACGGTCAAAAAAATGTGCCTCTGGCCTCGGCGGCATTTTTAAATTTTTTAGCGACAGCCGATGCACAAGCGATTTTAAAAAAATATGGATACCGTTTGCCGTGAATACATTTAGGGGAAGCATCCTTGCTATCGAAGCGCAAGAAAGCATTGCGCTGATTGATGTTGCGCTGGGCTCGCATCGCTTGTGCGCGACGGTGCTTGGAAGCGCTGCAGCGCAAGCGAATTGGCGACTGGGGCAAAATGTACAGCTCATGTTTAATGAAATGGAAGTCGCGTTGGCGAAAAATTTTCAAGGGCAAATTAGTCTGCGCAATCGCCTGCCCGGCAAAATTACGCAGCTTGAATTTGGGAAAATTTTAACGCGCGTAGAATTTTTGCTAGCGCCAGTGGAAGAGTGCGCTGAGCCGTGTGTTGAATTGTGCAGCGATATTCTTATCCAAGCAGTGATCACCACACGTTCGGCTAGAGCGCTGGAGTTGGCGGTTGGCGATACTGTGCTCGGCTTGGTAAAGTCAAACGAAGTTAATTTAATGGCCGTGGAGGGTGTATGAATCTGCATGGCTTTGATTGGCAGCCCCTATTGCTGAGTCTGAAATTGGCAACCTGTACTACTTTAATTTTATTGGTGCTTGGCTTGCCTTTGGCTTATGGTTTGGCTTTTTCACGTTCGCGTTTAAAGCCCTTGTGGGAAGCATTAATCAGTATGCCGCTGGTGTTGCCGCCTTCGGTTTTGGGTTTTTATTTATTGCTGATTTTGAGTCCGCGGCAAGGTCTAGGCGCCTGGCTTGCGAACACTTTGAATGTGAATTTGGCGTTTTCTTTTACAGGAATTGTCATCGGCTCGGTGATTTTTAGTTTGCCTTTCATGGTGCAATCCTTGCAGGCGGGTTTGCAATCCATCCCGGCTGCGTATAGTGAGGTCGCTTACACGCTGGGGCAGTCGCGATTACAAACTTTATTTCGCGTTTTACTGCCGAATATGAAAGCCTCTTTATTGACCGGCATCGTCTTGAGTTTTGCACATACCATAGGCGAATTTGGCGTGGTATTGATGATAGGCGGTAGTATTCCCGGCGTGACCAAGGTCGCCTCTATCGCGATTTACGAAGATGTCGAGGCGCTGCAATACGGTCACGCCCATCTCTATTCGGTGATCTTACTATTGCTGAGTTTTGTAGTGCTGTTGGCGGTGTATATGGGCAAGCGATTTTTCGAAGAGGCCGCCGATGTCTGAAGAAATCGGTTCAAATACCGGCTTATCACTTCGATTGAAAAAGACTTTGCAATCGGGGTCGCAGGCCTTACATCTCGAGATTGACGCGCACCTCGAAGCGAATACTATCGTCGCTATTGTTGGTCCTTCGGGTGTGGGTAAAACCAGCTTGCTACGCATGATCGCCGGACTCAATGACGTGGATGTGGGACGTATTGATTTTAATGGGCAGATTTGGTCCGACCGCGAAAAGAATATTTTTGTCAAACCGCAGCAACGTGGCGTAGGGATGGTGTTTCAGCATGCAGGCTTATTTCCGCATTTGAATGTAGAAGAAAACGTGCGATTTGCGGCTGGCAAGGGCGATGCAGCTTGGATCGCAGCTTTGCTTGAAATCTGCGGTTTGTCGGAGCTAAGTAAACGTTCAGTGAGTATGCTTTCAGGTGGGCAGAGACAAAGAGTTGCATTGGCACGCGCCTTGGCTGCACGACCGCGTTTGTTGCTCTTGGACGAAGCGTTCTCTGCGCTTGATTATGAGGCGCGAAGTGGTCTGCATATGCATTTATTGGAACTGCAGCGCGAACTGAAATTGACAGTGATTTTGGTCAGTCACGATTTGGGTGAAGTGTTTCAATTGGCGCAGCAAGTCTGGTTAATGGAAGAGGGAAAAATCATTCGTTCTGGTACGCCGCAGACCATTTTCTTAGAGGAACGCAAGTCCACGCAATTAAATTTGCAAGCGCGTGTGCTAGCCATTCGTGACGAGGAAATTGTTCGGGTGCTGTCGGTGCTGATAGGGCAGGAAGTGTTGGAAATCATTGCGCCCAAGTTGATCGGAAATGCGCAGAAAGTTGAGTTGGCAGTCGGCGATAGGATTTTAATTTCAGCGAAAACCTTTAGTCCCCTGATAGAAAAAATCTCGGATTGACCGAGATTTTTCTGGAAAAAACTTCACTTCCATAGCGCCGCCAAGATTTCATTTTCACGCAATGTTGGCGGTTTTTGAATTGATTTAGTCCGGTGTCAAGCCCATGACATGAGAAAAACCACCGTCCACATAGGTGATTTCACCCGTGATGCCGCTCGCTAAATGCGATAACAAAAACGCGGCAGTATTGCCGACTTCTTCGATAGTGACATTGCGACGTAGAGGAGCATGCTCGGCCACAAAACCCAGTAAGGTACCGAAATCCTTAATCCCGCTGGCAGCTAAAGTTTTGATAGGGCCGGCGGAAATGCCGTTGACACGGATGCCCTTTTTGCCAAGGTTCTCTGCGAGATAACGCACACTGGCTTCTAGCGAGGCCTTCGCTAATCCCATCGTGTTGTAGTAAGGGATGGCACGGATTGCACCCAAATAAGACAAGGTCAACAAGGACGCATCTTGGCTTAGCATAGGCAATGAGGCCTTGGCTAAAGCGGGAAAACTGTAAGCGGAAATATCATGTGCAACCTTAAAGGCTTCGCGTGAAAAACCATCTAAAAAATCCCCGGCAATCGCCTCGCGTGGTGCGAAACCGATGGCATGAACGAGGCCGTCGAGCTGCGTCCAAGATTGTTTTAAATCGGTGAATACTGCATTGATTTGCTCGTCGCTGCTGACATCGCAATCAAAAATCAGTTCGCTGCCAAATTCTTTTGCGAAATCGGTGATGCGATCCTTAAAACGCTCGCCCACATAGGTAAACGCCAGATCGGCGCCTTCACGACGGCAAGCTTGCGCAATACCATAGGCAATCGAGCGGTTCGATAACAAGCCTGTAATCAGAATTTTTTTGCCTTGCAAAAATGCCATATCAACTCCAGTGTTACTGCGCCCTTAGAGTGAAAGCCGCAATCCAAAATAAGCCTAGGATTTGCAAGCGAATCAGGTACGCTCAGGTTTTAAGAAATTTCTATTTTACGCCGACGGTCGCAGACGCGTACCTAGTGAACTAGTGAAGCGGCGATGTGTATCGTCGAAAAAAATAGGCTTTCACATCGATGTTACGGTCGAATCCTTGATGTAAATCAAACTGCAATTCGACTGACAGGTCGGAATTGTAGTGGTAGAAGACGAATTGGGCAAATGATAAGCGCCGGCGACGATAATATGCTGAAAATATACTTGACTTGCTCGCCCGTCTTATCGCATGCTCCATCAAGCGAGAAAAGTCGCTTGATGCAGTGGATAATGGGTGTATTCTTAGGGCGCTGAGGGAATTCTCCATAACGAGAATGCGCTTGATCACCCTAGATAAACGGCATGGCTAAATACAAACAACTTATCGAGACATAAAACTTATGTTGCATAGCAGCATAAAAGCAACTTCCATTTCGTGCTTTGTTTATGTCAAAATAGGCGCTGTTTTTCGCGGGGATTTTAAAAAAACAATGTTTAATTGAAGTAAATTGGAAGCTTTTCCAGAAATTTCAAGAGACGACCGCTACAATTATCTTGTTAGCCCAAAAGGTTGATAAGCGAGATGAGTGATGGCTTAACAGAATTGTTGATCTTCGCTTGAGGGGGGCTCAGAACTGAGAAAAGAAAGTAGTACTCATCGGGAAAATAGCTTTCTAGTGTTTGCCCATCGAGTATTGGGGGCGCAAACGGCGGGCTGGTCGGGGTAGTGATTAGTTGGGCAAAGACGAGATTTTTGTAATGGGGGGCTTGCACCTCGATGCAAGGGACTCTATGCTTAAGTTTCGCACGTTTGAACCTAATTGAAATTGTTGTGGTATTGGAGGAGCAGGTATGGATTTTTCAGGACGCCAGCAAGAATCGGGAAAGAAGTTTATCGGTTTAGGTTTGGTTATTATTTTGCACTTTTTAATTGGTTTAGCTTTCCTTACCGGGTTGGCAAATCATATTGGGCCGCAAGCTCAAAAATTGATGGAGGCTGTGTTAGATAAGCCAGAGCCGCCACCGCCACCACCCGACGCACCACCACCACCACCACCGAAATTGGCGGTGCCACCACCACCATTTATTCCACCTCCTGAAGTCCAGGTGCAACAGACGCCAGCGCCGAATGCCATTTCCGCGGTTTCAAATGTTAAGCCAGAAACCAATGTGATGACGAAAGTCGCAGCGCCCGTGGTGGAGCAGCCTAAGGCACCAGCAGGTCCTTCGGTGATTCCCGCACACGTCGACTTCCAACAAGCTGGTTGCAAGCCTGAGTATCCACGCGCATCTTTGCGTAATGAAGAATCAGGTATTACTCGCTTGTCAGTTACGGTCGGTGCCGATGGCTCGGTGACAGATGTACAGATCGCCAAATCAAGTGGTTTTAGAGGTTTGGATAATGCAGTTAAGTCACAATTGATGTCTGGCTCTTGCAGAAATAAGCCCGGTACAGTGGATGGTAAGCCTCAAGCGACGACGGCTGTCGTTGACTATGTTTGGAAAATTGACTAAAGCAAAGCTAACAAAACAATGCTGGTCTAAGAAGTCTCGTTTTACTCACAACCTACGTAAGTATTAGTTTTTTTTAAAAAGGAAGTATCTACATGAAAACCCGCGCTAAAGTAAGCACATTCCTGGCGGCGATTTTGTTCGCAATGACAGCCGCAATGACCACTGCAACCGTATTTGCACAAGACGCATCTGCACCTGCTGCGACACCTGCAGCGAGTGCACCTGAAGCCGTTGCTGCAGCACCCGCTGCTTCAACCGACGCTTCTTTGCCAGCGGCTGAAGCAACAAAAGAAGAAGATAAATACTCTCTGACTCACTTGATCAAAGAAGGTAACTTTGTTGATAGAGCGACTCTGGCGATCATGTTAATTATGTCCATGGGTAGCTGGTACATCTTGATTACCAAGATTTTGGACTTGGTAAAATTGGGTGGACAAGCTAAAGAATCCCGTAAATTTTGGAAAGCGGCGAATGTATCCGCTGGCTTGGCCAGTTTGAAAGACGGCAGCCCTTACCGTTTTATCGCTGAATCTGCGATCAATGCTAGCGAACATCACGAAGGTGCTTTGTTAGAGCAAATCGATTTGAATTCATGGGTCACTATGTCAATTCAACGTGCAGTGGATCGTGTACAAAGTCGTTTAGGTGAAGGTTTGACCTTCTTGGCTACTGTCGGTTCTACAGCCCCATTTATCGGTTTGTTTGGTACTGTTATGGGTATTTATCAAGCCTTGATACAAATTGGTACTTCCGGTAACTCCTCTATCGACAAAGTTGCGGGTCCAGTGGGTTCCGCTTTGATCATGACGGCGATTGGTTTGTTCACAGCGGTTCCTGCTGTTTTGGGTTACAACTACTTGTTGCGTCGTAATAAGTCTGCAATGGAAGAAGTTCGTGCTTTTGGTGCTGACTTGCACTCGGTTGTTTTGTCTGGTGCAATGGGCAAAGCCGCTTCAAATAAATAATCTTCGGCATAAAACGTAAGACCGTTTTAATCACGAAAATCCCGTCAAGCAGTGTTGTCCAAATTGGATAACTAAGCTTTGGCGGAATTCACCAAAGAGAATCTATTATGGCTATGCAAATTGGCGGCGATGAAGGTGAAGATCAAGTTAACAGCACAATTAATACCACCCCCTTGGTGGATATTATGTTGGTATTGTTGATTATCTTCATCATTACATCGCCTGTAGTTTTAAATTTAACAAAAGTTGTTCTGCCTGCGGAAAAGAACGACCCGTATAATCCAGATGCAAAAAACGTCATTATCACCGTCAGTAAAGATGGTGACATTTATTGGCGTGGTTTGCGTAAGCCTGTGGCTTCGGATGACGAGTTGTTTCAGAAGATGAAAGAAGTAGCGGTCTTGATTCCTCAACCGGAAGTACATATTCGTGGCGATCAAAATGCGCGATATGAAGCTATTGGTAAAACCATCCTGACGGTACAACGCGCTGGGATTTCCAAGGTCGGGTTTGTACTTGAACCACCAGCGAAAAATTAGAAGGGAAAAAGACCATGGCTATGAATATGAGTTCCGGTTCTGGTGGAGATCCAGAACCAATGATGGAAATGAACATGACGCCGATGATTGACGTGATGTTGGTTTTGATCATTATGTTTATTACGACGCTTCCGATCGCGAATAATTCGGTTAGCCTCACGATGCCGCCGCCGACTCCTCCGTTAAATATTGATCCGCCGGAAGTCGTCAAGATTGATGTTGACTTCGATGGCACCATTACTTGGAACGGCGAAGTCGTTAATCGTACGCAGTTGGAAGAATTTTTTGTGGCGACGGCCGCAAAAAAACCGCAACCTGAGGTTCATTTGCAACCAAATCGTTTGGTCTCCTACAAAGTGGTCGCTGGTGTGATGGCGGCTGCACAAAGTCGGGGAATCACCAAGCTCGGTATGGTTGGTAATGAGCAGTTCTTGAAGTAATCCAATTGGGGGGATGATGTATTTCGATCTTCATCCTTACTAAGACAAAAGGGCAGGGTTTACCCTGCCTTTTTTCTTGTGAGTCCTGCATAAGCAAGATATGATGAATATTCGTGGTGCGTCTTCACCATTTTTCCTTGGGCTGAATTTTTATAATTTTATTGATTGAGAGATCAACTATGAAGCACCTACGCTTATCACAATTGACTATTCTTTTCGCTGCGATTGCTTGCGCTTCACTTCCTGAATTGTCGGGAATCGCTGCTAATACTGCCTACGCGCAAGAAGCGATGCGCCCTGAAGTGGGTAAATTAGTGCAGCAAGCTGGTGAAATGTTTAAAGCTAAGAAGTACCGTGATGCGCTCGCAAAATTGCAGGAAACCGACCGTGTCGGCAATAAAACCGTCAACGAAAATTTTACGATAGAACGCATGCGTTTAGCCGTAGCATCGGCAGCGGGTGATAATGAGATGGTGGTTCGTTCTGCCGAAATCATTGTCGCAGCCAACAAATTGCCGAGCAAGGATCAATTGCAACTGATCCAAGTCCTGGCAAATTCTTACTTCAAATCAGGTAACTATGCCAAGGCGTCGAAAGCCTATGAACGCTATTTCAATGAAGGTGGTACCGATGCCAGTTTGCGTCCTTACTATATTCAAGCGATGTCACAGGGCGGTGACAATAGCAAAGCATTGAAGGAAGTGAAAGCTGAAATTCAAGCGGCAGAAAAAGCCGGCCGAGCACCTAGCTTAGTATCCTTGGAGTTCTATGCGAACGCAGTGCAAAAGAGCGATAAGGCGGCTTACTTAACTTCCTTGGAAAAGCTCGTTACTTATTACGGCAAGAAAGAATATTGGGTGAATTTGCTTAATAGCGTAGAGCATAAATCTGAATTCTCTTCGCGTTTGAGTATGGATTTGTATCGTTTGAAATTGGCGACAGGGTTATTGACCAAGACTAGCGATTATATGGAAATGGCACAAATCGCGATTCAAGACGGTAATGCGGGTGAAGCCATTCGGATTATTGATCAAGGTTACAAGGCCGGTACGCTGGGAACCGGTAGCGAAGCGGCGCGTCATGGTCGTTTGCGTGATATGGCCAATAAGCGTTTGGCAGAGAACAAAGCAGCGCAAGCGGCTAGCGAAGACGAAGCGCAAAAAAGTTCTGATGGCACCGCTTTAGTGAATATTGGTTTTGCGTATGCAACTGCGGGCGATTTCGATAAAGGCATCCGTTTGATGGAGCAAGGGATTAAGAAAGATAATCTCAAGCATCCGGATGACGCAGAGCTACACTTGGGCATCGTCTATTTGATGGCGGGTAAGAAGGCGAACGCGATCAAGATGTTCAAAGGAGTTGAAGGTAAAGATGGCTCGACAGATTTGGCGCGCTATTGGATTTTGTATGCGAATCAAGCGAAGTAAATCACGCGAGATTTGAAAAACAAAAACGCGGCTTTGAGCCGCGTTTTTGTTTTGTAGGATTACTTATGCGAGCCCAGTACAAGCTAAGGGCATCCGCATGTTTTGTCGAAATACTTCGAGTGCACAGCACTCTAAACGCGCTTACTAGGTTTCTTATGTTGACTGGCGATGTGACGTGCGCTTGATTTCTGCGCTGTGGATTTTTGGCGTGAATGTGAAATATGTTGTGCGATTTGCCTAGACCCATGCGCAGCATGCCCTCTTGCCTTATTCGGTACTTGCAACACCAGAGTTTGCCCTGGTTTAAGGGTATCTCGGTGTAGTTTGTTCCAAGCTTTAATGTCCGCAATATCGAGCTTATAACGCTTGGCAATACTGGCCAGATTTTCTTTGCGGCCAACGCGAATATGAACGGCATGCGTTGCTGGACTGGCTTTGACGATGGTCAGTTGGGCTTGTTCGGCGACGTGGGTAGGGATATTGTCTTCGGAAGACTTGAGCGATTTTGGTACTAAAATGGTCGAGCCAGCTTTGACCAGCATTTTGGCCGGAATTGCATTGACCTCGCGCACTAGGTCCGCCTTGTAACCGAGTCGCGTCGCTAAATTTTCTACGCGCTCTGTTTTCTGTACATTGAGTGTAGTCCAAGTTGACAGCGGACCTTTCCAATTTAAGAAATTGGTTTCAAATAAATTGGCATTTTCAATCGGCAGCAAAATTTTGGTGTTGTTGCCCGCAGTGATGACGGGTCTGTCAAATTGTGGATTGAGCGCCCTAAATTCGCTGATAGGAATTTCGGCCAATTTAGCGGCGATGTTCACGTCCATATCGCGATCTTTACGCACGCTGGTAAAGTAAGGCGCGTTTTCTAGCGCGGGTAATTCGAGATTGAAAAATGCCGGATTGCCGATGATATTTTTAACCGCTTGTAACTTGGGGACATAGTTTTGTGTTTCTTTCGGCATCCGTGCTGAGAGGCTGTCGAAGTCGATGGGTAGTCCTAAGGCTTGCTGTTTCTTGATGGCGCGCTGCACCGAACCTTCGCCCCAATTATAGGCCGCTAGCGCTAATTGCCAATCCCCAAATATGCCGTAAAGACGCTGCAAATAATCGAGCGCAGCTTCGGTCGAATCGAGTACACCGCGCCTGTCATCCTTAAAAATATTTTGTTTGAGATTAAAGTCCCTACCCGTCGCGGCCATGAATTGCCACATGCCGGACGCTTTTGCACTTGAGACCGCTTGTGGATTAAACGCTGATTCGATGAAGGGAAGTAAGGCTAAATCGGTAGGCATGCCTCGTTTTTCGAGCGCATCGACAACGTGATACAAGTAACGCGAGCCGCGCTGTATGCTGCGTTTGAGATAGTCAACCCGTCCGCTATACCATGTTGTTTGGTAGGTGACTCTATCGTTTTCTAAATCGGGTATGGCATAGCCAGTGCGAATTCGGTTCCAGAGGTCTTTATTCAGGACTAAGTTGGCTTCAAGCTCGGTGCTGGCAGCTGGCTCGACCGTTTCATCAGAAAGACCTATTTCCCCTTCTTTATTGATCTTGGCTGGCGTAGGTTCGCTGAGATTTTTCGTGAGTTTAAGGGCTTCGATAGACTGCGCAGTGGCCGAAGTGCTGAGGCCGAATAGTGTGAGCAAACTCAGAGCACTGACTGCGCGGTGGATTTTTTTCATGGGTCTTTCTGGTATGTGATAAGCCTTTGATGAATGAACATCCGCTCATGTGTAAAAGAATCGCTAAACAATCGTAAGACAATCGTAAGACAAACCTTAGACGTGGCAGTGTAAAGAGATTCCGCAAGCAAGGTCAAGCGAAAAATGCGCTAAAAAGTTGAGTGTAAGGCGGAAAATTACCGTGCCGCAAGTTCGAATGAAGGGCGATTGCTTGAAAATCGCAGCGAACATGAAACAACAGTCACAGGCAATCGCCCCACTCATTCGACGAAAAATCAAAAACAGAAATAGACAAGCGTGGTTTTTTTGAATAAGGTATGGCTTGATTCGAGATCAAAAACAATTTGGAGCAAAGCCCATGCTGACGCACAAAAAGAAGTTGTTTGCCTTGACCGCGCTATCTTTCTGCGCACTGACATCCGCCTACGCCGACACGTTTTTTTCCAATATGAACGCCTATACGCTCAATGCCAAGCAGGAGCTACAGCGTTTCGATAGTATGGCGGTGGATGATCAAGGACGTATTTTGAAAACGGGCATGCGGGCGCAATTGCAAAAGCAGTTTGCGAAATTTGAGCAAGTTGATTTACGTGGGCAGACTGTTTTGCCTGGATTGATTGATGCGCATGGTCATATTTTGGGTTTGGGTATCAATCAAAGTCAGCTCAGCTTACGAGCGACCAACTCCCTTGCACAAGCGCAAGCGGCGATTACCCAATACGGCAAACAATTCCCTAAAAATCAGTGGATTTTGGGTGGCGAATGGAATCAGGCCATATGGAAGCTAGCGCGCTTCCCGACAGCGGCCGAATTAGATACGGCCTTGGCCGATAGACCGGTGTGGCTAAGGCGCGTCGATGGCCATGCAGGCTGGGCCAATAGTAAAGCCTTGCAATTGGCAGGCATTAGTCGCGATACACTCGATCCTCCCGGCGGCAAAATCGAACGCGATGCGGCGGGTAATCCCAGCGGCATCTTGGTTGATAACGCGATGAGTTTGATGGAAAAAAAACTGCCCCCGCTCAATATCGCCGAACAACGTGCTGCGCTTGATGCGGCACTGCAAAGCTTGCGCGAATTTGGCTTAACCAGTGTGCACGATGCAGGGGTATCGGCCAGCGCTGATAAGCTTTTTCGTGAATACGCCATCTACGGTAAGTTGACGACACGCGTGGTGGGGATGATCAGTGGCGTGGATGAATTCTTCGATGAGGTTTCAAAAGCGGGACCCTTGACCAGTTTTGCCGATGATCGATACAGCTTGCGCGCGGTTAAATTATATGCCGATGGTGCTTTGGGTAGCCGTGGTGCCGCCTTGCTGCAGCCTTATAGTGATGCACCCCAAACCAAGGGACTGCTTTTTGTATCTGATCAGACTATGCTGGACATGATACGTAAGGCCGCAATCAAGGGCTATCAAATTAATGTGCATGCCATCGGTGATGCGGGTAATCGACAGGTCATCGATAGTTTTGCGCAGTTACCTAAGACCGTCGGCCCTAAAATTTTGCGCCATCGTATCGAGCATGCCCAGGTGTTAGATCAGGCCGACATCGCACGGGTTGCCAGTCTGGGTTTGATACCCTCAATGCAGCCGACCCATGCGACTTCCGATATGAATATGGCGGAAGATCGTATTGGTAGCGAGCGTATTGCAGGGGCTTATGCCTGGCGCAGTTTTTTGAAGCAGGGTTCGCGGATTGCCTGCGGTTCGGATTTTCCGATTGAAAGCGCAAATCCATTTTTGGGCATGCATGCCGCGATCACGCGTCAGGATTTAAATCTAAAACCCGAACAAGGATGGCATGCAGAACAAGCGATGACGCGGTTGGAAGCCTTCCGTTGCTTCACCTTGGATGCAGCCTATGCTGGGCATCAGGAAAACCTCGTAGGTAGCCTAGAAAAAGGAAAATGGGCCGATTTCATTGTGATCGACCGTGATTTTTTTCAAATACCTGCCAACGAAATTCATAACATCAAAGTACTGCAAACCTTTCAGGCTGGGCAGCAAGTATTTGGACCTTAGGGACGTGCGGATTTTATTCGCGTATTAATCGGGTATTAATCGGGTATTAAAGAGATCCACGCCTCCCTAGTCATGCAACTGAAACTGTAAACGTGCCAGATGTGCGTACACCCCATCTTGCTCGATTAAGCTAGCATGGGTTCCGGTTTCTACGATGCGCCCATGTTCGAACACAATAATGCGGTCGGCTTTTTTGACAGTGGCTAGTCGGTGCGCGATGATTAAAGTCGTGCGCCCTTGCATCGCTGTTTCCAAAGCCTGTTGTACCAAGCGTTCGGATTCTGCGTCCAAGGCGCTGGTGGCTTCATCTAACAGCATTAGCCTTGGATTTTTGAGTAGCGCACGGGCGATGGCGATGCGTTGTTTTTGACCACCTGACAAACGTACACCGCGCTCACCCAAGAAACTGTGATAGCCCTCGGGCAGACGTTCGATAAATTCATGAGCGGCGGCAAGTTTTGCTGCGTGTATGACTTCCTCATCGCTGGCCTTGGATCGACCATAGCGTATATTTTCAAGGGCATTGGCTGAAAAAATCACCGTGTCTTGCGGTACGATACCGATGACTTCGCGTAGCGACTGTAAATCGAGTTGGGCTAAGGCGATGTTTTCGAGTTTAATACTCCCTTGCTGCGGATCGTAAAAACGGCAAATGAGTTGAAACAGCGTGGTTTTCCCTGCGCCTGAAGCGCCAACGATGGCCACGGTTTCGCCTGCCGCAATATGTAAATCAATTTGATGGAGTGCTGCGTGGTTTGGGCGCGACGGGTAATGAAAAGATAGCCCCTCTAAATCCAAGGTCGCGCCTTTCTCCATCGTCGAGGTGATGGCTGTGGCTGTAGGCGGGGAGACAATGCTCGATTGTAAGGAGAGTAGTTCTAGCAAGCGCTCGGTCGCGCCAGCGGCTCTTTGTGCTTCACCTAAGACTTCGGAAAGCGCGCCAATCGAGCCAGCAACGATCGATGCATACAAAATAAATTGGCCGAGCTTTCCCCCACTCATCTCGCCCTGCACCACGGCATGAGCGCCTAGCCACAATACAAAAACGATGGCACCGAAAATCAGGAGAATTGCAATTAAGGTCAATAAGGAGCGCGCACGTATGCGTCGCATTGCGGTTGCGAACGCGGCTTCGACACTACTTAAATAGCGTTCGGTCTCAATTAATTCGTGGGTAAATGCTTGAACCGTGGGCATGGCATTGAGAATTTCTCCGGCCACTGCAGATGAATCAGCAATACGATCTTGCGAATCGCGCGAGAGCTTACGGACACGTCGGCCAAAAAGAACGATGGGTAGCACCACCAAAGCTAACATCAAAATAATGGTTGAGGCGAGTATCGGGCTAGTCACAAATAACATGATGAGCCCGCCGACGAGTAGTAGGGAATTGCGCAGGGCAAGGCTGATACTGGTACCCACTACACTTTGGATTAAAGTCGTATCGGTACTTAAACGGGACAGTACCTCGCCGGTTTTTGTGGTTTCAAAAAATTCTGGGCTTTGCTGTAAGACATGGCCATACACGGCATTCCTAATATCGGCGGTGACACGTTCGCCCAGCCAAGAAACCATATAGAAACGCGCTGCTGTGGCAAAACCTAATAGCACCGCTAGGCCGAAGAGCCCCAAAAAAGTGAGATTGACATGGTCGATCCCATGCGCATTTGCATCGCCAATTTTACTAAAACCAAGATCGATCATTTGCCGAAATGCGTAGGGAATGCTTAAAGTCGCCCCTGCCGCAATCAGCAGGGCTAAGCCAGCGAATAAAAACTGTCGGCGGTAAGGACGTAGAAACGGTAGTAGACCCTTCAGTGTGGCCAGCGTACTGCGCGTATGGGCTGTTTCACTTGGCTCGATAGGGGGAGTGGCGGTCATGGTGAAGTCTGGGGAAAGTGTTGACTAAAGGAAGGCGGTATTGTGGCATTGTTTCAGGATATACGGTTAAACCGAGTTTAAACACCTAGGGCGTTTGCATATTGATCTCACTGGCTTCCATTTTGGGCTACAGTTTAAAAACACAAGATCAGCTTGGAAATAGGTAATCTTTTTGGAAAAAAACCTCAGAGCGTCATCCGGTTCTACAGTAGAATTTCACCCTTCGATTTGAATAGTTTTTGAAAGAAAAATATGTCTGGTGCTAGTCTTTTAGCTTTGTTCGATGATATTGCAGCGGTCTTGGACGATGTCGCTTTGATGACTAAAGTGGCCGCGCAAAAAACGGCCGGTGTGTTGGGCGATGATTTGGCTTTAAATGCCGAACAAGTCAATGGTGTTCGTGCTGAACGCGAATTGCCCGTCGTGTGGGCGGTGGCAAAAGGTTCTTTGCGCAATAAATTGATTTTGGTGCCTTTGGCCTTATTTTTTAGTGCGGTAGCACCTTGGGCGATCATGCCTTTGTTAATGGCTGGGGGTGTGTATTTGTGTTTTGAAGGGGTGGAAAAATTGGCCCATCATTTTCTTCATAGTGCCGCCGAAGACGCGGCGCATGAGGAAGAAATTCTGCATTATCTTGAGGACGAATCGCTGGATTTGGTCGAGTTCGAAAAAGAAAAAATAGTGGGCGCGATTCGCACGGATTTTGTTCTAAGTGCGGAAATTATCATCATTACTTTGGGTACCGTGGCATCCGCCAATTTTTTGACGCGCTGTGCCGTGCTGGCTGGTGTTGGTTTAATTATGACGATAGGCGTCTACGGCTTGGTGGCGCTGATTGTGAAATTAGATGACATCGGATTTTATTTGCAAAAGCGTGCTGCTTTGCGTAAGAGCAGTGCTTGGCAACTTCAATTGGGTTTTGCTTTGGTCTCGTTTGCACCTTGGCTGATGCGTGCATTGACCGTGATTGGTACGGTCGCGATGTTTTTGGTGGGCGGCGGTATTTTGATGCATGGCTTGCCCGCACTCGAAATTTGGAATCACAGTTTGGGCGACATGGTGAGTGGTATTGCAGTCGTGGGTGGAGTGTTGCAGGGATTGGCATCGGCCTTGTTTGACATTGCGCTGGGCATCCTTGCGGGCGCGTTCGCTTTGGGCGGCGTTTTGATTTTTAATCGCGTCAAATCTAAGTTCAAACAGTCAGCACTGGATTGATCTAGCGGAAGAATGGAGAATGCATGTTAGGTTTAAAAGTGGAGTGTCTTGAAAAAAGTTATGGCGAAACACGCGCCGTTGCTGGTTTGAGTTTTCAGGTAGAACCCGGGAAAATATTTGCTTTGCTAGGCCCCAATGGTGCCGGAAAGTCGTCCTTGATACGGATGTTGGTGGGGCTAACTTTGCCTGATCATGGGTCGATTACGGTGACGGACAAGGGCCAGCAAATTGAGCGTATTCCTGAGCGTGGATTTGCCTATTTGCCGGAAGACCGAGGCTTGTATCCTGAGCGTACAGTGACACAAAATTTAGAATACATCGGCGCTTTGCGCGGATTAAAGCGTGAAGTCATCGCCGCACAATTGTCGAAATGGTTGCCACGTTTTGATTTAAGCGATAAGGCGAAGGATAAACTTAGCAAGCTTTCGAAAGGTAATCAGCAAAAAGTTCAGGTCATCGCTTGTTTAATCCATCAGCCGCAATTGCTGATATTGGACGAGCCTTTTTCTGGACTTGATCCTATCAATCAGGAAGTCTTACTTGAGATTTTGCAGGAATTGAAAGAAGCGGGTACGACGATCGTATTGAGCGCCCATCAAATGGCCTTGGTTGAGCGCTTGGCCGATCATATGCTGCTGCTCAATCGCGGTGAGCAAGTGGCCTTGGGCAGCTTAGCGGAAGTTGTCGCGCAACTGAGTCCACAATCTTTTTTTCAGCTTGAGTTTGCCGATGCGGTCGAATTAAGCGCGGTACAAGCTTGTGTAGCCGTTGCCGGATGTGAGCAACAAACCGCCAACAATTTTATTTTGCGTTTGGCCGATGATGCTAGTGTGAATACACTGTTGAAACAGTTAATGAGTGTCAGTGAAATTCGCAATTTCAGTCGGCTACAACCCAGTCTGCATGAACTCTATCTACGCGCTGTGGGTGCGCATAACGAAAAACAAAAAACGCAGAGCCTAGAGGGAAAACCATCATGATTTGGACCATTGCGCTATTCGAATTTAAACGCTATTTCAAATGGAAGCAGGAAATTATTTCGATTGCGCTACTGCTGCTGGGTGTGGGGTTTTCTAGCCTGTGGCCCGTGATTAAAGGCGTGATCGATAAAGATTATCAGGTGGCAGTGGTCGGTGCGACGCAAATGCCGAGTTTAAGTGGTTTTCAATTTAGCCAAATTAGCCCTGAGACACAAGCGAGTGTCGCGAAGCAGATCGGTGAAAACTGGCATGCTTTGGTGAGTATCGAAGGCGGAAAATTGCGGCTTACCGTTAAAGAAAAAGCCAGTTGGCAAACGAAATTAAAAGCGAGCTTACAAGAGTGGCAGCAAAAAAGAGAAATTGCTTCATTGCCGCTCACAGCAGAGCAAAGACTGCAAATTACGCAGTTACCCGAAATTGATTTCGTCACACTTAAACCTGAGAAAAATAATCAGGATGAAAAAGATCGCGTATTGCTCAGTGCGGGTTTGTTAGTGCTACTGAGCTTAGGCGTGTTCTCGGGGTTTGGATTTTTATTTGCGGGTATCACTAGCGAAAAACAAAATCGGGTTACTGAACAACTATTGACTCTAATTACGCCAGCGCAGTGGATACAGGGGAAAATTTTGGGGATTTCCTTGTTTTGTTTAAAGACGATGCTCAGTTATGGCTTGCTATTTTTTGTCTTTGTGCAAGGTGTCGCCGTCGTGAATGGAAAAGCGGCTGCGCATCTTCCCTTGTCGCTGTTTGAAATTTTTAGCGTGATTTTGTTTATCGGTTTGGGACTGGTTTTAGTCAATAGTTTTATGGCCGCATTCGCTGCGACGATTGATGACCCAAATCATTCGAGTCGTTCTATTGTGATGTTCTTGCCGGTGATTCCGATTTTTCTTTCATTTAATGCGGTCGATAATGCCGAAGGCATGCTCATGCAAGTATTGAGTATCTTTCCCTTGACCTCGTTTGCCGGCATGCCTTTGCGAATGGCCCACACCATCGTCCCCATCTGGCAGTGGGCTGTATCGCTCGTGCTTTTGCTCGGATGTTTGTGGTGGCTAAGTGCAGGTGCGACCCGGGTGTTTGCGATGGGGATACGCATGTATGGCAAAGAGCCGAGTTGGAAACAGTTGCTTGAGACTTTCCTGTTTCCGGTAAAAATTCACTAGCTTCGTTAGCTAGCCTATTTGATTGCGTGATCAATGACGACGACTGCTTTGCTTAAAATTTCAATCGCACCATCAAAGAATTTTGGATTGATTTTTTCGAAGCGGTCGCTAGTTTTGTGATAGTCCGCATGGTCTTCTACGCCAAAATAAAGATGCGGAATATTGGCTTGGAAAAAAGCATAATGATCGGATTGATTGGTCCAATCGCCTTCGCCTTCTTCGGGACAATCATGACCAAAAATAAGTTTAATCCCTTGGGTTCCATCCAAGTGTCGCAGTAAAGGTTTAAGCCAAGGGTTTGTGTAGCTGCCACTGGCATAGAGCTCGTTTTTATCGCCCCGTGCGACCATGTCAAAATTCAAGTTGATGGCAATGTTTTTCTTGGCGAAGGTTTCGTTTTTGACGAAAGCATTTGAGCCTAATAAGCCGATTTCTTCCCCATCAAAAAATGCGTAAACCAGCGTGTGCTCCGGCGCAGAGGTTTTCCCTTGCATGCTTGCTGCGATGGCGAGTACCGCCGCGACACCGGATGCATTGTCGTCAGCACCGAAAAATATTTTTCCTGCGCGTGCGCCCAAATGGTCGTAATGCGCGGACACCACGATGGCTTTAGCTTGATTCGTTTTTCCTAACTGGCAAGCGACGATATTTTTTCCTACTTGGGTTTCGCCGCGTTTGTCGCGGTAATTGAATTCGGCAAAAAAACTCTCTTTGCAAGGTTTGAGGCCGAGTTGGGTGAGCCGTTCAATGATGTATTCCTGGGCTAAGCGATTGCCTGCCGTGCCCGGTTCACGACCTTGCATTTTCTCGCTTGATAGGACTTGTAAGTCATTCATGGCCTGCGACTGTGGGTGGTTCTGCGGGTTTGCCGACACCGTGGCGCAAGCGACTGTGGCGAGAAAAAATAGGGTGGTCAATGTGGAAGAGGTCGGGATCATTTGAGCTCGGAATTTAAGGTGAAAAAAGCCCGCAATTGTTGCTCTGCGGGCTTGGGTCGCTGATCAATCGTGGTCGATCAATCCTTTACAAAATTCAGGCGAAATTCGCATTCGCAAAATTCCAGTTAACCAAGGCCCAAAACGCTTCCAAATACTTAGGACGCGCATTGCGATAGTCGATGTAGTAGGCGTGTTCCCACAAGTCACAAGTGAGTAAAGGACGGTCTGTCGTTGTCAATGGCGTTGCTGCATTGGAGGTGTTGACGATGTCCAAACTGCCGTCCGCTTTTTTGACCAACCACGTCCAGCTAGAACCGAAATTGCCTACGCAGGATTTGGTGAAGGCTTCTTTGAAGGCATCGAAGGAACCCCATTTTGCATTGATGGCTTCCGCGACCGCACCGTTTGCTGCGCCGCCGCCATTGGGTGTGAGGCCATTCCAGTAGAAAGTATGATTCCAGATTTGTGCCGCATTATTGAAGACACCACCGGAGGATTTCTTAACGATTTCTTCTAAGCTCGCATTTTCAAACTCTGTGCCTTTGACGAGGTTGTTGAGGTTAGTCACATAGGTTTGGTGATGCTTGCCGTAATGGTATTCCAAAGTTTCTTGTGAAATGTGCGGTGCCAATGCGTCTAAAGCGTAAGGTAGGGCGGGCAGAGTATGTTCCATGAAGAGTCCTATGAATGAATTGACCGGAAGGTCGTTACAAGTTAAAGCGCGATTGCTTGACGAGTCTAGCGGCTTACAAGCTAAGAGCAGCCAAATCGAAAGCGATGCGTCAAACGGGAAAGCAATATTGTAAGCGTTTGCGGCTATCCATGCAGCACTTGCTCATTCTAAGTGGAATCGCTAGGGAAGCGCGGATTTATTCGGCGTGCGCGTTCGAGCCCAAAACGGGATGAGTTTGGTAGCAAGATTTCCGCAGGGTGCCAAGCAAGGGAATTTGCTGCCAAAATCGCCCGTTTTAGGCCGAACCCGGAGGGAAAGCCCATTTTTTCGTTGCACAAGCTCAAAAAATCAGTTTTCAAAAAAATGGGGTTTCGCGCTCGTCGAATAGATCCGCGCTTTCCTAGGGATGCTGCCATCACTGCGACAAGCTAATTGGGTAATTTGACGTTGATTTCGCGCCTGTCGTTGGCGGTTTGTATTTGTATTTGTTCGCCATCCTGCAGTTGCCCTGCACTGCGCAAAATGGCACCGCTGGCTTGTCGTATGATAGTGTAGCCACGCTCTAAAGTTCTTTGGGGATTGAGCATTTCGAGTTGCGCTTGAAAATGCGTGAGCTGCGTTTTTTGCCTTAAAACGAGGTCTTTCAGAGCGCGTGAGAGTTGTTGTTTTTGAGTTTGCAACTGCGTTGTTGCGCTATTGATTTCAGGACGTGCATTGCGCCAGCGTAATTGCTGTTGCGCTAAACGGGCTTGCTTTTGTTGGGTTTGGTTTTTTCCATGAAACAGCAGACTACGGGCAAGTTGAGCGAGCCGTAATTGTTTGGTTTCAAAGGCAGTGCGCGGACTCTGTAGGCGATGGCTGAGCCAATCGAGCTGTTGCGAGTCATTTTGCAGTTTGCGCTGCATTTGACGGCTGAGTGCTTGCTGCATTTGTTGTAGTTGCTCTAGCCAGACCGTGCGTGGCGTTGCAGCCATTTCGGCCGCTGCGGTGGGCGTCGGGGCGCGTAAGTCGGCGACAAAATCAGCGATCGTAAAATCGCTTTCGTGACCCACGCCGCAAATAATTGGGATGCTGGAATGCGCAATCGTGCGCGCCAGTGTTTCGTCATTAAATGCCCATAAATCTTCAATGGAGCCACCGCCACGGCACAGCAAAAGAAGTTCACATTGCCCTTGCGCACATGCGCTGGCAATGGCTTGCGCAATCAAATTGGCGGCTCCCTCACCTTGAACGGGGCAGGGATAGAGCCTAATTTCCACATGTGGCGCACGTCTTTGTAGACAGCTCAGTACGTCTTGCAGCGCCGCCGCCTGTGGGCTGGTGATGATGCCTATGCGTTTGGGGAAAGTCGGTAATGTTCGCTTGCGTTCTGCGTCGAATAGACCCTCGGCGGCCAGTTTGGCCTTGAGTTGTAAAAACGCCTCAAACAAATTGCCAACACCGGCACGTCGTAAATTTTCAACCGTAATCTGAAAATCGCCCCGGGGCGCATACAGACCGACCGTGGCACGCACCTCCACTTTATCGCCTTCCTTGGGTAAGAAATCCACGTGTTGGGCGCGACCTCGAAACATGACTGCCCTTACCTGCGCGGCATGATCCTTAAGACTGAAGTACCAATGTCCAGATGTGGCGCGGGTAAAATTGGATATTTCCCCGGAAATCCACGTCAATGGGAAGCTTTGCTCGAGTAACTCAGACACCGCTTGGTTTAGCGCGGACACTGGGATGATTTTCCCCGTCCTGATTGGGTTTGCGTTTGAAAATTGAGCTGTCACTTGGCTTTGCCCTCGAAAAATGTCCACAGGAGAGAGGATATCGAGCTTGCGCTAGATCAATCTCGGTGCCGCACTTGTCTTGCAATGAAGACTGTGTGCAAGTCATTGATTTTAAACGTAAAAATATTGCGATTTTGATGCTTTTCCTGTGCATTGCACAAAATTTCCGTAAGGAATTTTTCGCACGCTTCCTTACGCGTCAGAATTATACACAAAGTTATCCACAGAATTGCTGTGCTCTTACGCGAAAATTTGGCCTATGCTTTCCTTTATTCGATCAAGTATCGCCTTGCTGTTTTTTTGTGCATTCAAGCAAAGCTTAATGAAATCATGGACTTATGGATTAAACAGCATCATGTTCACAAACTTATCCACAATTTGTGTGCAAAACAGTGCACAAGTTTGCTCAAATTTTTGAAAAACCCAGCGATCCAAGCAAAAATCGGGCATTTTCGGGCACTGATTAAAATTGAAGCAGCCTGATTTAATTCATTTAAAACAGATACTTAAATTTTTCCGCAAGCTTTGTTCACAAAGTTTTCCACAGTTTGTGTGCAAAACTTTTCGTGCTTGCCAAGTCCGGCTAAGAATTGTGGAAAACTTGAGTCATAGGGTGTTTGTGAGGATTTGCCTAAATTTTTAGCGCAGGCGTGAATAGTTTACAAATCAATGACTTAGTGGGAGCTCCCAAGCTTATCCACAGTATTGCTCACAGAAACTGTGCAAAACCCGATTGGGAGGACTTGCCCTTCGCGAAACAAAAGGCTACATTGCGGGCTGAGGGAAATTTATTGCATCATCTAACTTTGCCTACTTTTCGGGGTGTTTGTTCTTTTCACCGAGCGCTGTGCATCATTTCGGTAGGCATTTAGTGAAGTTACACTTCGCTTTCACTTTGGTTTCATTATTACGAATCATAATAAGGAGTAAGATTTGTTCCCGTTTATTCAAGCCGCTGGTTGGCCCATCTATTTCCTCTTATTTGCGTCCGTCGTTGCGCTGGCCTTGATCGTGGAGCGCTTGTTGTCTTTGCGTAGTCATCGAATTTTGCCGACGACCTTGTTGGAAGAGGTGATACGTGTCTATCAAAACGGCAAAATCAAACAGGAAGTGATCGATCAACTCGCCGTCAATTCGCCTTTGGGACGGGTGCTCGCTGCAGGCTTACGCAATGTGAATGCGCCGCGCGAAGTGATGAAGGAGTCGATTGAAGAAGCAGGACGCGCAGTGGCGCACGAAATGGAACGCTTCCTGACTAGCTTGGGGACCATCGCCTCGCTGGCACCTTTAATGGGATTACTCGGAACCGTGGTGGGGATGATAGAAATTTTTGGTTCGCAAAATGCGACGGGCGCGAATCCCGCACAATTGGCGCATGGGATTTCGGTTGCTTTGTACAACACTTTGTTTGGACTCTTAATCGCGATTGTAGCGCTGGGATTTTATCGTCATTTTCGTGCACTGGTGGACGGTTTTGTGGTTGACATGGAGCAGCAGGCAGTGAAGTTTGTTGACATCGTTCACAGCGCGAGAAAATAAGATGGACTTTCGCAAGGGAAAACGAAGGGAAGAGCCAGAGATTAATCTGATTCCATTTATTGACGTGCTCTTGGTCATTTTGATTTTCTTGATGGTGACCACAACGTATAGCCGTTTTACAGAGCTACAAATCACGCTGCCGACCGCAGATGCAGAAAAAGCGCAAGATAAACCCGCGCAAATTGAAATTGGAATTGACGCGCAGGGACGCTATAAAATTAATAGCGATGCGGTGAGTTTTATTGATGCCGCGACTTTGGCCTCCGATTTGCGCAAAGCAGCCGATGCTTTGAATGCCGATAAATCAGTTCAAGGACGTGATCCTGTCATCATCATCAATGCTGATCGTGCAGCAACACATCAGTCGGTGATCGATGTGTTAGAAGCGGCGCGCATCGCTGGTTTGGCGAAAGTAAGTTTCGCCGCCCAAGCCACTGCTAATGCCAATGCCAATGGCAAATAAAGCGTTTTTTGTAGTAGTGCTGTAGCAGATTGCCCATAACCATGAAAAATACCGACCGTGCTCGCCTGGAAAAATTTTTGATCCAAGCGTGGGCGCGGCGCGGCTTTTTTATGTTTCTGTTTTGGCCGGTTGCTGTTTTTTTTGGCGCACTCTTGTGGCTCAGACGCGTGCTTTTTCGTATTGGTTTTTATCGAAGTACACAGTTGCCACTTCCGCTGATTGTCGTGGGCAATATTTATATCGGTGGTACGGGTAAAACGCCGATGGTGATTTATCTACTGCAACAGTTGAAACAGGCTGGTTGGAATCCCGGTGTCATTTCTCGGGCCTACGGTGTAAAACTTGAGCAGCCGCGCGAAGTGCTGCCTGATTCCTTAGCCTCGGAAGTGGGCGATGAGCCTTTGTTGATACAACAGCGCAGCCAATGTCCTATGATGGTTGGGGCAGATCGTGTCGCTTGTGCGCACCAGCTGATTGAAAAACATCCGCAGCTTGACATCCTCATTTCTGACGATGGTTTGCAACATCTCGCGTTCAAGAGAGAAGTGGAAATCGTCATGTTCGATCAACGCGGCGTGGGGAATGGTCAGCTTTTGCCCGCCGGCCCATTGCGCGAAAAGCTTAGCGCAGACTATCCCTTTGCGGTGCTCAATTCGGTACCCGAGGACGTTCGTGCAAACCTGCCACGCGTGCTGCGTGAGCAGGCTTGGCCCATGCGATTGCAAGCAACGCAGTGTTGGCAATTGCAAAGTCCTGCGCAGCACCAAGCGCTCGCAGAGTTTAAAGGAAAGCGTATTTTGGCGGCAGCAGGCATTGGTCACCCCCAGCGCTTTTTTTCTATGCTCGCATCGCATGATTTTGAGATGAAAACTTTAGCGCTACCCGATCATTATGCGTTTGAGGCCAGTACATTTGCCCACCTAGACGCGGAAATTATTCTGATCACCGAAAAGGATGCAGTAAAATGTCGGCAAATTGCGCAGCTTCAGTGTGATGCGCGGATTTGGGTGGTGCCGGTCGAAGCCCAATTGCCACCAGAATTTATGGCAAAACTGCTTGCAGCTTTGCCGAGGAAGAAAAATGGATACACGATTACTTGATGTCCTAGTTTGCCCTGTTTGTAAGGGGCCTTTAGTTTATGAGAAGGCGGCGCAGGAACTCATTTGTAAAGCCGATAAATTGGCATTTCCGATACGCGATGGCATTCCTATTATGTGGGAAGATCAGGCGCGTCGTTTGACCAATGCATAGGGAAGCGCGGATTTATTCGATAAGCGCGAAACACCATTTTTTTAAGAACCTGAATTTTCGACCTTGTTCAACGAAAAAATGGAGTTTCCCTCCGGGTTCGGCTCAAAATGGGCGATTTTGGCAGCAAATTCCCTTGCTTGGCACCAGCCAAGCTGCGGAAATGTTGCTACCAAACTCATCCCATTTTGGGCTCGAACGCGCATACCGAATAAATCCGCGCTTCCCTAGCTTTCACCCTACTGATTTCTTGATTGCTAGCCACCCATGAGCTTTACTGTGATTATTCCGGCGCGTCTCGCTTCGACGCGTTTGCCCAATAAGGCTTTGCTCGATTTAGGCGGCAAACCGATGGTGGTACGCACTGCTGAACGTGCGATGGCTTCTGGTGCTGGGCGGGTCTTGGTCGCCACAGATCATCAAGCGATTGTGCAAGCTTGCGCTGCGCATGGGATAGAGGCGCATATGACGCGCGCCGATCATCCTTCGGGAACCGATAGAATTGCGGAAGTGGCCAGCGCTTTGCAATTGGCTGATGACGCGGTGGTGGTCAATGTGCAAGGTGACGAGCCTTTGATTGATCCTGCCCTGATTAGCGCGACCGCTGCGATGGTCAGCCGAGCAACGCCAATGGCAACCGCGGCGCACCCCTTGAGCGATATTGTCGATTTTTTTAATCCTAACGTGGTTAAAGTTGTGCTCGATCAGGCGCAGCAAGCCTTATTGTTTTCACGTGCACCGATTCCTTGGCAGCGCGATCATTTTGCGCAGGATCGTTCTAGTTTTCCCGATGGATTTACGGCGTTACGGCATATTGGAATTTATGCCTATCGCAGTGATTTTCTGGCGAACTATCCACAACTTCCAGTTTCCCCCTTGGAACAATGGGAATCCCTAGAACAATTACGCGTGTTGTGGAATCGGATTGGGATTGCGGTGCATATTGCCGCACATAGCCCCGCTGTTGGGGTCGATACGCTCGAAGATTTGCAGCGGGTTCGTCAATTTTTTTGATGCCACACGAAAAAAAATTAAACTTGAACGGCGAAAGCAATTCAACTGTAAAAATCTATGGTAAATTCCGTAGGGATAAAAAAGCATGTGATTTAGATTGAGATCGAGATTGAGACCGAGCTTGAGACCCAGAGTCAGAACTAGACTGTGCACCCGCCAAAAAAATAATAATCAAAGATTGGGGTGTTGGTCCTAAGTAGTCGGTTTCCAAAATATCGTCGCAGAAAAATAGTGAAATGCCAGCGCGCTTGCGCTCTTGTTGCTTCCTCGTCCTTGCTTAGGCAATCGCGGGTGAAAACGGTATCGAACTTGCTGAGTCTGCGCACAAAAAATACATAAACTCTTCGAGGAAAAAATATGCGTTTAATTTTATTGGGAGCACCCGGAGCCGGTAAGGGCACGCAAGCCAATTACATCAAGGAAAAATTCGGTATTCCCCAAATTTCGACTGGCGACATGCTACGTGCCGCAGTGAAAGCGGGAACGGCGTTGGGGATAGAAGCAAAAAAAGTCATGGATGCCGGCGGCCTTGTGTCCGATGAGATCATCATTGGTTTGGTGAAAGAAAGACTGAAAGAAGCCGATTGCGCTCATGGGTATTTGTTTGATGGTTTTCCGCGCACGATACCCCAGGCCGATGCCATGAAAGACGCGGGCGTCGCGATTGACTATGTATTGGAAATTGATGTGCCGGACAGCGCGATCATCGAACGTATGAGTGGTCGGCGGGTTCACCCTGGTTCGGGACGTACTTACCACATTCAATTTAACCCGCCCAAAGTGGCCGGTAAAGATGATGAAACCGGTGAAGACTTAGTGCAAAGGGATGACGACAAAGAAGAAACCGTGCAAAAGCGTTTGGCGGTTTATCACAGTCAAACCGAAGTGCTGGTGGATTACTACGGCAAGTGGGCGCAGTCAGGTCAGGCGGGCGCACCGCGGTATCGCAAGATACTCGGTGTCGGGGCGGTGGAGTCCATACGCGATGCGGCATTTGTGGCCTTGGAAAAATAATGAGAAAGCGGACTTTGTGTCCGCTTTTTTTTATTCACAATTTGAAAAACTTAGAGAAGGAGTTCGCGGCAAATTATAAGAAAAATCAAAACAACACTGTGCATCAGATACCGGTTCGAAAATATAGAAAATAAATTTGTTTGTTTTTGGAGGAGTCAATATGGTAGTTAATCTGTGGGTGGTTGTGGCATGTGGCGTAATAGCAGTGCTGTACGGTTTGCTGACGAGAAATTGGATACTAAAACAAGACGCGGGAAATGCCCGCATGCAGGAGATTGCTACCGCGATACAAGAAGGTGCGGCCGCTTATTTGGCACGCCAATATAAGACCATAGGCATGGTGGGTGCGGTGCTCTTTGTGTTGATCGCGTTTTTGCCAGGTCTGGGATTAACAACTGCGCTCGGCTTTTTGCTCGGCGCGGTCTTGTCGGGCGCTTGCGGTTTCATTGGCATGAACGTTTCCGTGCGCGCCAATGTGCGGACCGCGCAAGCGGCGACCAAGGGTATGAATCAAGCTTTGGATGTTGCGTTTAAAGGTGGCGCTATTACTGGCATGCTGGTGGCCGGTTTAGGACTTTTGGGCGTGGCGCTGTTCTACATGTATTTGTCGCGTGACCCCAGTGTCACTGTCAATCATGATCTCATCAAGCCGCTCATAGGCTTGGCTTTCGGGGCCTCTTTGATTTCCATTTTTGCGCGTTTGGGCGGCGGCATCTTTACCAAGGGTGCCGATGTTGGCGCGGATTTGGTCGGTAAAGTCGAAGCAGGTATTCCCGAAGATGACCCTCGTAATCCAGCCGTGATTGCCGATAACGTAGGCGATAATGTCGGTGATTGCGCGGGGATGGCAGCCGATTTATTTGAAACCTATGTGGTGACCCTAATTGCGACCATGTTACTGGGTGCGTTGACGATGACGGGTACCGATGCGATTGTGTATCCTTTGTTGTTGGGGGCCGTTTCTATCCCAGCTTCCATCATCGGCTGCTCGGTTGTTAAGCATACGCCTGGCAGTAAAATTATGTCGGCCTTATACAAAGGTTTGACTTGGGCGGCGGGTTTGTCGCTGATCGGGTTCGCGGTGGTGACTTGGATGTTGTTTAAAGAAGACGCACTCCGCCAACAAATGATGATTTCATCCGTGGTCGGCATCGTGTTAACCGGCTTGATGGTTTATATCACCGAATACTACACAGGGACAGATTTCAAACCAGTGCGTCATATTGCCGAGGCATCGACGACTGGCCACGGCACTAACATCATTGCAGGTTTGGGCGTTTCGATGAAATCAACGGCCTATCCCGTATTGGCGGTCTGCGTTGCGATTTTAGTGTCCTACAAATTTGGCGGCGGCTTGTACGGCATCGCGGTTGCGGCCACTTCCATGCTTTCGATGGCCGGTATTATCGTTGCGCTCGATGCCTATGGCCCGATTACCGATAATGCAGGGGGTATCGCCGAAATGGCGGGCATGCCTGATTCGGTACGCGCCATTACCGACCCGCTAGATGCCGTTGGAAACACGACTAAAGCGGTCACTAAGGGCTATGCGATTGGCTCTGCAGGTTTGGCGGCCTTGGTTTTGTTTGCGGATTACACCCATGCTTTAAGCTCGGTCGGTATGTCGATTAAGTTTGATTTATCCGATCCGCAAGTGAATGTGGGTCTGATTATTGGTGGCTTGATTCCCTATTTATTCGGTGCGATGGCAATGGAAGCGGTGGGGCGTGCGGCGGGTGCGGTCGTGGTGGAAGTGCGTCGTCAATTCCGCGACATCAAAGGCATCATGGATGGAAGCGGCAAGCCTGAATACGATAAAGCGGTTGATATGTTGACGGCTTCGGCGATTAAAGAAATGATACTGCCTTCATTATTGCCAGTCGCTGTGCCCATCTTAGTCGGACTTACTTTGGGCGCTGCGGCATTGGGCGGCATGTTAATGGGAACGATTGTGACGGGTTTGTTCGTTGCCATTTCGATGACTACCGGCGGTGGAGCTTGGGATAACGCAAAAAAATACATTGAAGATGGTCATTTTGGCGGCAAAGGTTCCGACGCGCATAAAGCGGCAGTGACGGGTGATACCGTGGGCGATCCCTACAAAGACACCGCCGGCCCTGCGATCAATCCTTTGATCAAAATTATCAATATTGTGGCCTTGTTGTTGGTACCCTTGTTGCCTTTGGTTCCTTGGCATCAAGTTCAAGCGCCACCAGCGCCGGTTGTGATGACCGCGCCTGCGGCTGAGTTGCCCGTAGTGGCGGCACCGACGGCTTTGGAGGTGGTTAAAGTTGAAGCAGCTAGCGTACCTGCGGCGGCCTCCGCATCAGCATCAAAATAGCGTAATTTTTTTCGCTAGGAAAGGCGGCTTCGGCCGCTTTTTTGTTTTGTATTGTTGGAAGTTTCGGTACAATATTGACGTTTACGTTAACGGAACTTCGCAGAAACTGCGCTTCAACTCTTAGGAAAAAATATGCAAATCGAAAATAATGTTTTTATTGTGACAGGTGGTGCTTCGGGTTTGGGTGAGGCGACGGCGCGTATGATCGTGGCCAATGGTGGTCAAGTGGTGATCGCAGACGTACAAGTGGAAGCCGGCGAAAAGTTGGCCTTGGAATTGCAGGCGAGTTTTGTGAAGTGCGATGTGACGTCGGAAGAAGATGGCAAAGCGGTGATCGCTGCAGCAACAGCGCGTGGAACTTTGCGCGGCTTGATTAATTGTGCTGGCGTTGCGCCCGCCATGAAAACCGTGGGCAAAGAGGGTGCCCATGCTTTGGAATTATTTCAGCGCGTGGTCAATATTAACCTAGTTGGCACCTTCAATATGGCGCGCCTAGCCGCCGAAGCGATGAGTAAAACAGAAGCCAGTGCTGATGCTGAACGCGGCATCATCATCAATACCGCGTCCGTTGCTGCGTATGACGGACAAATGGGGCAGGCGGCTTACGGTTCCTCCAAAGCCGCCGTGGTTGGTTTGACCTTGCCGATGGCACGCGATTTATCGCGTAATGGGATTCGTGTGATGACCATCGCACCAGGTATTTTCGAAACGCCGATGTTGCTCGGTATGCCACAAGAAGTGCAAGATGCCTTGGGTAAAATGGTACCTTTCCCTTCTCGTTTAGGAAAACCTGCCGAATACGCACAACTGGCCAAAACCATCATTGAAAATAGGATGCTCAATGGTGAAACGATACGTTTGGACGGCGCGATCCGCATGCAAGCTAAATAATCGTGTTGAAATCGTGGTGAAATTCCCACTTCAAAAATCAAGCAAATGGCTTTCTTGAAGACAATTTGATTGCGCCGGATTACACTGTAGCAAGACAAGTCTCAGTCGCATCCATGTCGTAGTCTTGATTTTTGGAGCTGGAATCAAATGATTGATAACGGCCATACAGGTCTCATTTTAACCGGCGGTGGAGCGCGAGCCGCTTATCAGGTCGGCGTGCTCAAGGCGATTTCAGATATCTTGCTGGAAGAGGCTTGGGACCCTAAGGAAAACCCCTTTGGCATTATTTGCGGCACCTCCGCCGGTGCGATCAACGCGACAGCCTTGGCCTGTCGTTGCGATAATTTTCGTGAGTCGGTCAGCAGTATTGTTCATGTCTGGAGTCATTTTGAAGCGGCGCAAGTGTATCGTGCCGATTCATTGGGTGTGATACGGTCTGGTGCGCGCTGGCTATCCATTATGTCGTTCGGATGGCTGCTCAATAAATGGCGTAAATCACCCCCCACCTCATTGCTCGACAACTCGCCCTTGGGCGGTTTGCTGTTGCGCATGCTCGATATGGAACGTCTAGACGCGGCATTTTCTAGCGGGGTTTTGCAAGCACTCGCTGTGACAGCTTCGTCCTACACGACAGGTCACCATCTTACCTTTTATCAGACCCTTAAAGACATTGAGCCTTGGGTGCGCAGTCAACGCTTGGCGCAGCGCGACTTTATCGGCATTCAACACCTCTTGGCCTCGTCTGCGATTCCGTTTATCTTCCCGTCCGTTCCGCTTAATTGGGGTGGTCATTTGGAATATTGCGGCGATGGATCGATGCGCCAGCTTGCACCGATTTCACCGGCCATCCATTTGGGCTCAAAAAAGGTATTGATCATTGGTGCCGGTCGTTTAAGCGAACCGCCACAATCTGTGTTTCAAGTGGCGACCTATCCTAGCCTCGCGCAAATTGCCGGGCACGCGATGTCGAGTATTTTCTTGGATAGTTTGGCGGTGGATATTGAACGTCTGCAGCGCATCAACAAAACCTTGTCGATGCTGCCGCCTGACATACTGGAAAAAACACCACTTAAACCGGTTGAATTATTGGTCATCGCACCTTCGGAGCGCTTGGATGAAATCGCTAGCCGCCATACCCATAGCCTACCTTTGCCAGTGAGAACGATGTTAGGCGGCATTGGTGCCACCGACGCACGCGGCGCCGCGCTGGCTTCCTATCTTTTGTTCGAGTCGAGTTTTACCCAGGAATTGATAAACTTGGGCAAGACCGATACCCATGCGATGCGCGATGAAGTCGTGGGATTTTTTGGTAGCCGCAGACAGGCGTCTGCGGCAAGCGATTTAGAAACGAGCTAAATTAGCAAAGATAGTTGCCACAGCAAGGTTCTTTTTCCACAGTGTAGTAAGCAGTCCGTGTACCAGAGCGTGAACTGGTGCCATTGCAATGGATTACAGTGTAGCCTACCTCAGTGGTCAAACTCGCGTTGCTGTAATACGTCGTGTAGGTTTCCATTCTATAGACGGCGTAGGCTTGAAATGAGACGAGTGCGAATGCCGCGAAGCCAGCTACAGCGGAAGCGATTTTGATCGATTTCTTAAAGTTCATTTTAACTCCTGTAATGTTTACCTTGGTTGAGATAGTTAAGGAAGAGCGGGTTTATTCGATAAGCGCGAAACACCATTTTTTTAAGAACCTGAATTTTTGACCTTGTTCAACGAAAAAATGGAGTTTCCCTCCGGGTTCGGCTCAAAATGGGCGATTTTGGCAGCGAATTCCCTTGCTTGGCACCAGCCAAGCTGCGGAAATGTTGCTACCAAACTCATCCCATTTTGGGCTCGAACGCGCATACCGAATAAATCCGCGCTTCCTTAATCCACGGGCTCTCGATTTTTGCACAATATTAAATATATTTAAGCTTGTGCTAAATACTCTTGAAAAACCGTGCAGCTAATGTACATCATTTTTGAAATAAAAAAATGGGTAGTGTCTTGCGAAAGTGTAAAACACGTAAGCGAATGTGATTTGCGCGCGAGTAATTAGGCTTTTGCGCAACATCTTTAGGCACTGAACGCAAATTTTCCAAATAGAATGTAAGCTTGATCCAAAATCTAGGTTCAACTTAGGAGACCTCGACGTAAGCTTCGCCTACAATGCAAAGTATCCCAAACCGATGGAGGGCCGCATGCTGGACAATCACAAGGTGCAGGCAATCGCGTTTAAGCGCGGTGACCGACGACTGTTGCGGACGCTGCAGAGTGAGGCACTGCTGCGTGGGCAGCATTTCTTGTACGCTGACTGTGGCAAAGCCCATACCAAGTGGCAGATACTGGATAAAGTTGCGCGCAGCTTTGGCTTTCCCGAACAATTTGGTGATAATTTCGATGTGCTTCTAGATTGCCTTACTATTCGCCTAGCGGCTGCAGGGGAACAGCAAGGATTCTTTGTGGTTTTAGATCGGCTCCATGCCGCCACCCATCTCGAACATGAATTGCAAGAAGTGTTATTGACGGTTTTCCTTGACGCAGGCGATTTTTGGATGGACTTGGGTGTGCCATTTCGGATTTACTATTCTACGATTGATACCTTGTAAATTAAGCTTGTACTGCGCATAAATAAGCAAGACTTTCCCCCAATAGAATAAGAGCAAAGTGGCGTTTCGCTTGGGCTAAAACCCGGACAGCGGTACAATGCCGCCATGAAAAACATCGTTATCCTTATTTCTGGACGTGGCAGCAATATGCAGGCCATTGTTCAAACTGCCCAGAAAGAGCAGTGGTCGGCCAAGATCGCCGCAGTCATTAGCAATAAGCCCGACGCTGCAGGTTTGGCATTCGCGCACGCGCAGGGCATTCCAACTGCGGTGGTTGAGAGTAAGAAATTCGCCACTCGCGAAGCTTTTGATGCAGCCTTGCAAACGCAGATCGATGTGTTCTCGCCCGACTGCGTGGTACTCGCCGGATTTATGCGTATATTGACACCGGCTTTCGTGGCGCATTATGAAAATCGTCTGCTCAATATTCATCCCTCTTTATTGCCTAGTTTTGTCGGCTTACACACCCATCGGCAAGCCTTGGACGCGGGTGTTAAAGTGCATGGCGCGACCGTCCATTTTGTGACGGCGGAACTCGATCACGGCCCGATTATTGATCAAGCGACGATAACAGTGTTTGATGACGATACCGAAGAAAGTTTAGCGCAGCGCTTGCTGACACAGGAGCATCAAATGTATCCACGCGCAGTGCATCGCTTTGTCGAAGGACAATTAAAGATTCGTGGTAATCGCGTTCTAAAAAATTAGCTAAAAATTAGCTACAAGGACGTAAGGGACTTGCTGCTCTTTTACGCCTACACCGTTTTATTAATGAAGGAATTTCATGAGATTAGCCCCCGCCATTGTTGGCCATACCGAAGAAGTGTTGCGCGAAATTTTGCGTTTCACTGGACCTGCCGACGGCACTTTATCGCGTTATTTTCGTGAGCATCCGCGTTTGGGTTCGCGCGAGCGTGGCGTGATTGCGGAAGCGATTTACGGTTTGTTACGCAATAAGAGTGTGTACACCAGTTTTTCCGAATCAGGCAGTGGTTCGCAAATGCGCCGTCTAACTTTGTTGGGCTTAGCCGATGCGGTCGGCATTGATGCTTTGGGCGGTTTATCAGAAGACGAGGCGGTCTGGTTAAATCGGGTGATGGAGATTGATCGTACTCATCTGCCGACAACACAGCAATCGAATATGCCTAACTGGCTCTGGCAAAAAATGCTCGCTCGCTTTGGCGAATCGGCAGCGATGGCTTTGGCGCAATCGCTCAATACGCCGGCACCACTTGATTTGCGTGTGAATGCACTGAAAGCGAATCGTGATGATGTGATTGCGAGTTTGGCGCAGGCTCCGATTGTTGCTAGCCCTACGCCTTATTCTGCTCTGGGTTTGCGCGTCATTAAGAAGCCATCGATACAAAATCTGCCTTTGTTTAAAGACGGCAGCATCGAGGTGCAAGATGAAGGTAGTCAAGTTTTAGCTCAAATTTTGGGTGCGAAGCGCGGCGAAATGGTGGCCGATTTTTGTGCCGGTGCCGGTGGTAAGACTTTGGCTTTGGGTGCGGCGATGCGTAATACCGGGCGGCTCTATGCCTTCGATATTTCGGAAAAACGTTTGGCAAAACTCAAGCCACGTTTGGCACGCAGCGGTTTATCGAACGTGCATCCGGTGGTGATTGCGCATGAACGCGATGCGAAGATTAAGCGTCTCGCTGGAAAATTAGATCGCGTTTTAGTCGATGCGCCTTGTAGTGGATTGGGTACTTTGCGCCGTAATCCAGACGTTAAATGGCGTCAAAATTTAGAAGGCATTGCTGAACTCAATCAAAAGCAAGCCGCTATCTTGGATAGCGCTGCGCGCTTGGTGAAATTCGGTGGGCGTTTGGTGTATGCCACTTGCAGTATTTTGGAAGAAGAAAATGAAGGCATCGTGCAGCAGTTTTTAGCGGCCCATGCGGATTTTGAATTGCGTCCGATGTCGCAGATTTTAGAGGAGCAAAAAATTGATCTCGTGATGGGTGATTATTTGAATCTGACACCGCATCAACATCAGACCGATGGTTTCTTTGCCGCCGTTTTGCAAAGGAAAAAAGAAGTGAAAAAAGAACTTCCGACGGAAGCTCCACTTGAAACTGAGGTGGAAGCTGACCACAATTCTGGCGACGCGCAATAAGATTTTTTTGAAAATTTAGGATCATGGAAAGTCTCTCACTGACGCGTTTAATTAGCGAAATTTCCGCTGACTTTGGAAATCCAGATTTTTGGGTGCAGCTGGGTTTGTTGCTGGTTTGTTTGGCGATGGCTTGGCTGTGGTCGCGCCATTTGCAGCGCTATTTTGCGACCGTTGATCAAACTAGTGGCGTGCTCAAATTGGGCGTGGAAAGTTTTTCGCGTGTACTTTGGCCGCTCTTGGCTTTGATTTTTTTAATGCTCGTAAAAACAGTATTGGCCCATTTTCAGCACACGAGTTTGTTACGCCTATTTTTTCCTATCCTAGGCTCGCTGGCTTTGATACGTTTTAGTTTTTATGTGTTTCGTCGTGCCTTTGTGCGGGATGGCACGATAGGAAATACCCTGCAAATTTTTGAAAAAGTTTTTGCGTCTTTGGTTTGGTTGGGTTTGGTCTTGCGCTTTACCAATTTGTGGGATGAAGTTTTTTCGACTTTAGATCAGTTCGTACTGCCCATAGGGAAAACGCATGTATCGTTACTGGTGATTTTGCAGGCCAGTGCCTCGGTAGGTTTAACCCTCATTATCGCTTTGTGGTTGAGCGCCATGCTAGAGGCGCGCCTGATGCTGGTCACGAGCATGCATTCGTCTTTGCAGGTGGTGTTGTCGCGCTTGGGGCGAGCCATTTTCGTCTTGCTCGGTATTTTAATTAGCCTGGCTTTGGTCGGCATTGATCTCACGGTGTTGTCCGTATTTGGCGGCGCATTGGGGGTAGGTTTGGGCTTGGGTTTGCAACGCATTACCAGTAGTTATGTGTCCGGGTTTATTATTTTATTCGACCGTAGTTTGTCGATAGGTGACATGATTACCGTCGATAAATTCAGTGGCAAAGTCACGCAAATTAATACCCGCTACACCGTTCTAAAAGGCTTGGATGGCGTTGAGTCCATCATCCCCAATGAGACCTTGGTCTCAAACCCCGTGCAAAATCTATCCTTAACCGATAGAGCGGTTTTGTTGACCACTGAATTTGTCGTGGACTTTAAAACCGATATTGAAGCGCTCCTGCCACAGTTGGTGGCGATTGTAACTGGCATTGAACGGGTTTCCAAAGTCGAAGCGCCTTCGGCCTACCTGATTCGGTTTGCGCCTGATGGCTTTGAGTTACGGGTGGGGTTTTGGATAGATGACCCCGAAAATGGGCGAGCGAATGTGATTTCAGCGGTCAATCGTGCCATTTGGGCGCTGTTGCAAGTGCAAGAAATTACGATGCCCTATCCGCAACGTGTTGTGACCTTGAATCCGGCAGCAAATAAAACTTGATTGTGGGAAAAAAACGTACAATACTTTTGTATCTGTGGGGCATCTAGCAGTTGATTTAATCCTTAATTTTGGAGTAGTGAATTTTGAGTAATTTTACTGACATGTTTTTAGGCTTCCTTGCGCATGGTTTGGTGCATGCGTCAACTTGGCAAATCATTGTTTTCACTTTGGTCGTAACCCATATCACCATCGCTAGTGTGACTATTTTTCTGCACCGTTGCCAAGCGCATCGCGCACTCGAGTTGCATGCAATCCCCAGTCATTTCTTCCGCTGTTGGTTGTGGTTGACGACCGGCCAAGTGACCAAGGAATGGGCTGCGGTGCATCGCAAACATCACGCTAAATGTGAAACTGAAGAAGACCCGCACAGCCCTGTGACACGCGGCATTAAAAAAGTTTTGTTGGAAGGTGCCGAGCTCTATCGTATTGAATCAAAGAATCAAGAGACTCTGCAAAAATATGGCCACGGCACGCCCGACGATTGGCTAGAACGTAATCTCTACACGCGTTTTAGCTGGCAAGGTGTTGGTGTGATGCTGGTGATTGATCTGATGTTGTTTGGTGTCTTGGGATTGTCGGTTTGGGCGGTACAAATGCTTTGGATACCCGTGACTGCCGCTGGCATTATCAATGGCATTGGACACTATTGGGGTTACCGTAATTATGAATGCGCTGATGCCGCGACCAATATCGTCCCTTGGGGGATTATCATCGGCGGCGAAGAACTGCATAACAATCATCATACCTTTGCCACGAGTGCGAAATTGTCTTCGAAATGGTATGAGTTCGATATAGGCTGGGCGTATATTCGTACCTTGGAAACCTTGGGTTTGGCGAAGGTCAAGAAAATTGCACCGCAACCCAAATTTTTAGATACCAAAGTCGTGGTGGATGGCGAAACTTTGCATGCAGTGATTACCAATCGCTACGATGTCATGGCGACTTATGCCAAATCGCTGCGTCAAGCTTGGCGTGACGAAGTCGTGCAATTGCGTAAGAATACGCAGTTTGAAAAGGGCTTTTTAGCGAATGTGCAGTTGTTGTTGCAACGCGAACCGACCCAATTGGAGGCGCTGCAAAAGCAAGAATTATTACGCCTTTTTGCTCACAGCAAAGCACTTAAGACCATGCACGATATGCGCTTAGAGCTCAATGCTATTTGGGATCGCTCTAGCGCCACTCGGGAGCAGTTGGTCGCGCAATTACAAGACTGGTGCGCCCGTGCCGAAGCTTCGGGCATTAAGACCTTGCAAGAGTTTTCTTTGCGATTGCGCACCTACGCATAAGTGAATTTGCTGTGCGCGCTGCGCGCACAGGATGCAAAAGAGATGGACGAAAAAAAACCTGCGAAATTTCGCAGGTTTTTTTTCGAAATGCAAAAACAAATTATTTGATTTTGGTTTCTTTGTAGATGACATGCTTACGTGCCTTGGGATCAAACTTCATGATCTCCATTTTTTCAGGCATAGTACGTTTGTTTTTTGATGTCGTGTAGAAGTGACCCGTTCCTGCAGTCGATTCTAATTTGATCTTGTCGCGACCAGATTTAGCCATGATATTTTCCTAACAATAGATTTGCTTAAACTTTTTCGCCGCGAGCGCGTAAGTCAACCAAAACGGCATCGATACCGATTTTGTCCACGACACGTAAGCCAGCGTTTGATAAACGCAAGGATACCCAGCGATTCTCAGATTCTACGAAAAAGCGGCGATTTTGCAGGTTAGGCAAAAAACGACGTTTAGTTTTGTTGTTCGCATGGGAAACGTTGTTGCCAACCATTGGCCCCTTCCCAGTAACTTGGCATACACGCGCCATGTTTCACTCCTTAATGATTTCCGAAATTGGAAAAAACGTGAGTATAGCCAAAAAACGGTGAAATATCAACGACTTGTGAAAAACAAGTGTGTCTTTTTATGTTTGTTGTATTTAACAATTTACGTTTGACTCGGAAACCCTTTAAATTTGCCCATTTTCCGCGAAAGAGTAAATCTGATGATTAGCGACGATGAAATGATCCAGTATTCTCACATCGACTAAGGCCATCGCGGATTTTAAGGTTTGTGTGAGGGAAATGTCGGCTTGGCTGGGTTCTGGCGAGCCAGAGGGATGATTGTGCGCAAGGATGACGCTGGCGGCATTGTGTGACAGCGCGCTTTTCACCACTTCTCTCGGGTAAACACTGGCATGGCTTAAGCTTCCACGAAATAATTCTTGCGCTTTGATCAGTCGGTTTTTAATGTCCAGAAAAAGGATGGTGAATGATTCGTATTGTTTGTGACCGATTTCGAGTTGCAAGTATTGTCTAACGGCTTGGGGCGAAGAGAGTGAGCTTTGTGTCTGCAATTCTTCTTTGATGGCGCGTTTGGCCAATTCCAAGACGGCGTGAAGTTGGGCATATTTTGCGCTACCCAAGCCATGTAGCTGTTCGAATTCTCTTAGATTTGCAGCAAATAGGCCGCGTAAAGAGCCAAATTGCTGCAACATATCTCGCCCCAGATCGACTGCACTTTTGCCTCGCACGCCGGTGCGTAGGAAGACCGCCAGGAGTTCAGGATCAGATAGGGCATGTGCGCCTAAATTGATTAAACGTTCGCGTGGCCTTTGGTCTTTGGGCCAATCATTGATCGCCATTGGCAATTCCTAAAATGGGAGGTGGGGAAATTTTCAAGCGGCGCTGCTTTACTTTACAATAGGGGGTTTGCAGCGCTCTATTTTTATTATGTCTGAAAAATCTATGCTTGTCGTCAATAAAAACGCTTATCTCACTTTACATTACCGTTTAGCCACACTTGCGGGCGAAGACATCATTTCTACTTTTCATGAAAGCCCAGCGACCTTGTTATTGGGGCAGGGGCAGTTAGCTCCCGGTTTGGAAGCGGCTTTGTTGGGCTTGGAGGAGGGATCGCATACGACGCAAGAACTGGCACCGGAAGCCGCTTTTGGTGTGCGTAATCCTGAATTAATGCAGCGGGTTTCCTTGAAAACTCTGCGTGAGAATTCGGTCTTGGGTGAAGAATTTAAAGTCGGTGATTTGATCGATTTTAACGCGCCTTCGGGTGGGCAATTTGCGGGCGTGATCCAAGATTTAGATGAGGAATCGGCGCTGTTCGATTTTAATCATCCGCTGGCAGGACAGCGTGTTTTGTTCGAAGTTAAAATCATTGGAATTTTATAGTGAGCACTTTAGAAAAAGAAATATTGTTGGCACAGCCCCGTGGTTTTTGTGCGGGCGTGGATCGTGCGATTGACATCGTTGAATTAGCTTTGGCGCAGTTTGGGGCGCCGATTTATGTACGTCACGAGATCGTTCACAATGCTTATGTGGTTGAAAATTTGCGTGAAAAGGGTGCGGTGTTTATCGAAGAACTCGATGATGTGCCAGCGGGTAGTACCTTGATTTTTTCCGCTCATGGTGTCTCACAAGCGATACGCGAAGATGCCGAGCAGCGTGGCTTGAAGGTGTTCGATGCGACTTGCCCTTTGGTGACCAAGGTGCATATTGAGGTCGCCAAGATGCGCCGTGAAGGCCGCGAAATTATTATGATTGGACATCAGGGACACCCTGAAGTTGAAGGAACAATGGGGCAATCTGAAGGGGGTATGTATTTGGTGGAAACCCTAGACGATGTGGCGCATCTGACGGTCAAGGACCCAAGCATGTTAGCCTATGTTTCGCAAACCACGCTGTCTGTTGACGATACGGCTGATATTATCGAAGCGCTCAAGCGCACGTTCCCGCTGATTACCGAGCCGAAAAAAGGCGACATTTGCTACGCAACCACGAATCGTCAAACTGCGGTCAAATTCATGGCACCGCAAGTTGATCTGGTGATCGTGGTGGGCAGTCAAAACAGCTCCAATTCGAATCGCTTGCGTGAGGTTGCCCAAAAAATGGGAACGACGGCCTATATGATTGACAAGGCAGAAGATATTAATCCAGTCTGGTTGGAAAATTGCGCGCGTGTCGGTGTGACTGCGGGTGCTTCCGCGCCGGAAATTTTGGTCAATCAAGTGGTCGATCAACTCAAGCGTTTAGGCGTTAGGAGCGTGCGTACTTTGGATGGCGCTGAGGAACATGTGACCTTTCCTTTACCCAAGGGTTTGGCGCGCGTGGGCTGATTTTTTAAGTCGCAGTACCCGTCAGAAATTGTCTCAAACCTGCGTCGCTACAGTAGCCTATTTGCAGTTCTGGTGTGGCATGCCAATCGGAAAAACGCTTTAAAACGCGTTTCAGATCAAGACCTAAAGCTTCGCTGAAGTTGACCTCTGCTTCTAGGTGCAGGGCTTTGATTTCCATGACACCTATTTTTCGATGGGCTTTGGCATCGATGCGACCGATGAGTTTTCCACGTCTCAGTATGGGCAGTGTGAAGTAGCCATATTGGCGCTTGGATTGCGGCGTGTAGCATTCGATTTTATAGTCGAAATGAAAGAAATCTAGGGCGCGTTTTCTATCCCAAACAATCGGGTCAAAGGGGGAGAGTAAAGTAGTAAGGCTCGCTTTTAATTGCCCAGCTTGCGCTTGGTTCAGTAAATCCTTATGCGCGGGATGGACGTAGAAATCTTCTTGCCATCCTTCGACGCGCACCACTTGCAGTAGTCCACGATCAGCGAGGGCTTGCGCGCTTAATTTGTGGGCTAATTTTTTCATGCGAAAATAATCTGCGATCCACTGTGCTTGTGTGATGCCCAGTGCACGCACTGCATCGAGTACTTGATTTTCTTCATCGTGCGCGCGTTTGCCCAAGTCACGTTGGTCTTGCCATGTCGGATGGACGCGTTCGGTTAAATCATACACACGTTGAAATCCTTGACGACGATCAACCATGACTTGGCCAGTGGTAAAGAGTACTTCGAGCGAGCGCTTTTCTGGTTTCCAATCCCACCAACCATTGTTTTTTTCTGTATTGCCTACAAAATCGGCAGAGCGGCATGCACCATTTTTCTTGATGTGCGTGAGGACTTGTTGGATGTGCTTGGCATTTTCAAGTTGCCAGCTTTGATTGAGCTTCCAGCCCATATTGTCGGGCTGTAGCATTTGATGGCGATAGCGACCGAAATGTTCGATAGGGATGAAACAGGCTTCGTGCGACCAGTATTCGAATAGATTTTTTTCCGCGAGATGTTGATCCAGCCAGTTTAAAGGATAGTCGCCAAGTCGACTCCAAAGCACCAAGTAAGGGCTGCGTGCGACCACACTAATGGTGTCGATTTGCAGCACGCCCATGCGTCGTATACAGGCTAAAACTTCAGCCTTACTTGCTTTGCTTTTCGCAGGATGAAGTAAGCCTTGCGCAGCCAATTGCAGGTTTCTAGCGGCGGTCAGGCTAAGCGAAATCATGAGGTTTTTTAAAAATGCTTTAAGCCGATAGCGGCTTTGACTTCGTCATTGGTACGTGCCGCAATTTCGCGGGCGCGGAGGGTGCCTTGCTTCAAGAGTTGTAAGACATGGCCTTTATCTTTTTCGTATTCCTGACGCCGTTCGCGGATCGGGCGCAGCATGTCTTGCAAGATGCCTTCGAGTCGCGCTTTGACTTTCGAGTCGCCCAAGCCGCCGCCTACATAGTGTTCCTTCATCGCTTGTAGTCCTTCTTTGTCCGGGTCGAAAGCATCGAGATAGGTGAAGGCGACGTTGCCCTCTAAGTGACCAGGGTCTTCCACACGCAAGTGTAAAGGGTCGGTATAGACATTGCGCACAGCGAGTTTGATTTCGGCTTCGCTTGCACCTAGGTTGATGGCGTTCCCCAATGATTTGCTCATTTTGGCTTTGCCGTCTATGCCCGGCAATCGACCGATTTCAGGTACCAAGGCCTCGCATTCCACCAAGATGTCTTTTTTCGCTAGACGATTGAAGCGACGCACGATTTCGTTCGTCTGTTCTATCATGGGAATTTGGTCATCGCCGACCGGCACTAAACTGGCTTTGAAGGCGGTGATGTCGGCCGCTTGACTGACGGGATAAGTGAAAAATCCAGCGGGAATATCCCGTTCGAAATTACGTAAAATAATTTCTTGTTTGATGGTGGGATTGCGTTCTAAACGTGCGATGGTGACTAAATTCATGTAGTAAAACGTGAGTTCAGTTAACTCGGGAATTTGCGATTGGATAAAGATGGTGGACTTGGAGGGGTCAATCCCAACCGCCAAATAATCCAGCGCCACTTCGATGACATTGTTATGAACTTTGCTCGGATCGTCCATATTGTCGGTCAATGCTTGGGCATCGGCGATCATAATGTATTGCTGATACTGGTTTTGGTACATCACGCGATTGCGCAGACTGCCCACGAAATGGCCTAAATGGAGTGGGCCAGTGGGTCGATCACCTGTGAGGATGAGATGTTGCTTATTGCTGGGCGATTTTACTTCGGATGGGGTTTGCTGCGCGTGGTTCATGCGGTGTCCAAATTCGGTGAGTGTCGATTCTAAAAGAGCGAAAATTGCGATGCTATTCCTCGGCGCATAATGCCTTTAGCCTCGCTTTATTGTCAAGAATTGTCTGAGAAAGATGAGCCTCGGCATGGTAAAATCCGAGTTTAGGCATTTTGCTTTACCATAAATTTTTAAATAACTTTTTTAGAAGGTTTGTGCTTTGAACGCTGACTTAAATTCGACCACGGCCATGCCTAAGCAACTCATTATCGCGTCTCGCGAAAGCCGTTTGGCGATGTGGCAGGCTGAACATGTGCGGGCGCGCTTGCAGGCTTTGTATCCGCAGTGCGATGTGCGTATTTTAGGGATGACGACGCGCGGTGATCAGATACTCGATAGAGCCTTATCGCAGGTGGGTGGCAAGGGTTTGTTTGTCAAAGAGCTGGAAGTGGCGATGGAAGACGGTCGTGCCGATTTAGCGGTGCATTCCTTAAAAGATGTGCCTATGGATTTGCCGGACGGTTTTATGCTCGCTGCGGTTTTAGAGCGCGAAGACCCACGCGACGCCTTTGTCTCGAACGCCTATACCTCTTTGGCGGCGCTACCGGCAGGGGCGATTGTCGGCACCAGCAGTTTGCGTCGGCAAGCCTTGATTTCCGCAGGTTTTCCGCATTTGATTATTAAGCCCTTGCGTGGCAATCTCGATACGCGTTTGCGTAAGCTCGATGCGGGTGAATATGCCGCCATTATTTTGGCTGCAGCGGGTTTGAAACGCTTAGGAGTGCCAGAACGCATTACTGCTTTTTTAGCGCCTGAACTGAGTTTGCCTGCCGCCGGACAAGGTGCAATGGCGATTGAAATTTTGAGTGGTCGATCCGATTTAATTGCAGCACTTGCGCCGCTGAATCATCACGAAACTTCCTTGCGCGTGCATGCCGAAAGAGCGGTCTCAAAGGCTTTTGGCGGGAGTTGTCAAATTCCGCTGGCCGCTTTCGCCGAGATTGAGGCAGGTCAGATGACTTTGCGCGCGATGGTGGCGACTCCGGATGGCGGACAGTCTGCCCACGCCGCTGTCAGTGGCGACGCTGAACATGCCTTGCGTTTGAGCGAGCAAGTTGTGCAGCGGCTGCAGCAGCAAAATGCCGACGCGATTTTGGCGCAATGTCGTGTTGCAGGCGATTCTTAAATGAGCCCGTTTTCCGCCGAACTGGACTCAGATGTTAGGATCGTTCTCACGCGTCCAGAAAAGCAGGCGCGGCAAATGCTGCCGGCTTTGGCGCAGTTAGGCTTGGCGGCGGAGATTTTTTCCTTATTTGAAATCGAGACACTCGATGATTTTACTTTGCTCGATGCTGCGCTAGCGCGGCTTGCTGATTTTGCGCTGCTGGTCTTCGTGAGCCCGAATGCGATTGAAGCTTTTTTCGCGCGCCTCACACAACAAAATATGGCTCATCCAAAGAGGATGCAATGGGGCGTGATGGGTGCGAGCAGCCTGCAAGCTTTGCAGATTCATATAGGCACAGATGGATTGGAACGAGTCGTGCAGCCCGCCGATGCGCAAAAAACGGATTCGGAAAGTTTTTTTGCGAACTTAGATTTAGACCATTTGCGCGGCAAAAAAGTGTTGATCGTGCGTGGTAGTTCTGGACGCGAATTTCTCTCACAAGCATTGCGGCAGCAAGGGATAGAAGTGGAATTAGTGAGCGCGTATCGGCGTGTTTTTCCGATCTTAAATCAAGCACGTCAAGATCAGCTCGAACAACTTTTGCAAAAACAAAGAACATGGATAATTACCAGTTCAGAGGCCCTAAAACAGCTTATAGCTTGGTGCGCAGCGAGTGCGATACCCGATGCAGTCGTTAAAATGCAACACCAAGTCCTGTTCGTACCACATCAACGTATTGCAGAACAGGCGCAAGGTTTAGGATGCCATCATGTGCACTTAACTGCCTCTGGCGACGAAAATATTTTACTCGCGTTACAATCTCGACAAATTTAATTTCCATATGAATGAAATAAACCCTTCAACACAAGTTGAAACTATTGAGCCTATTGAGTCCATTATGTCGACTACGCCAACACCGGAGAATCAAGCCTCTTCTTCCAGCTCGCTAGCTGCCCCGAATACTGACATCAGCGCGCCGACCGCAGAAGCTGGGTCGCCCGTGTGGAAGTCCACACCGTATTTGATTTCGGGCGCGCTGGCTTTGCTGTTGGCGGTGCAATGGCTCAATACGCATAATCAGATTGATGGTTTGACTAAGGAACTGGCTAAACGTTTACAAAGCGTTGAAATCAATAATAGCGAAGTCAAAACGACCAACCGCGCTATCGTTGAAACCACACGCGAAGTGCAAGCCAAGGTCACGCTGCTCGAAGGCAAGCAAGCCGAGGCGCAAGGTCAACAACTCGCGCTCGAACAACTCTATCAAGATTTATCGAAAAATCGCGATGAATGGGCGCTAGCCGAAATCGAGCAAGTGTTAGCGACGGCGAGCCAGCAATTACAGTTGGCTGGCAATGTTCAAGGTGCTTTAATCGCTTTGCAAAACGCGGATAGTCGCTTGGCGAAATCGGAAAAAGCGCAGTTTATTCTGGTGCGACGGGCGATTGCAAAAGACATCGAACGCTTAAAAGCCTTACCTATACTCGATTTGACGGGCGTGGTTTTGCGCTTAGATACCGCGATTCAATCGGTCGATACAGCGCCCTTATGGTCGGATGAAAAAGCACCGACCGAGGCAATAGCGCCCAAGGCTCCTTTGCGTGTCCTCCCCAACTTGAACAAATCTAAGAGCGGGCAGGCGCAAGGCAAAGAAGCCGAATATACCTTGAGCGAAAAGCTGCAAGATCGCTGGCAGAGTTTTTCAGCTGAGATGTGGACCGAGCTCAAACAGCTAGTGCGTGTGCGCAGTGTCAAAACACCTGATGCCTTATTCGTTTCGCCGACGCAAGCTTATTTTGTCAAAGAAAATCTCAAACTCCGCTTATTGAATGCACGTTTGGCGCTCTTATCGCGCAATGAAAACGTTTTTCAGAACGACATAAAGTCAGCGCAAGACATTATCGAGAAATATTTTGACGAGCGCTCAAAACAAACGGTGGCTTTGCAGTCCATGCTGACACAAATCCAAAACAATAAGCTCTCGATTGAAATGCCCGCGTTGACGGAGAGTCTTAATTCGATACGTAATTTCAAAGTGAAGCCTTAAATTTATCATGCGCATTTTTATTCGATTTTTAATCCTCTTCGCTTTGGCGGCAGGTTTGGCGGTGGGCGGGCGCTTTAATCCGGGTAATGTGGTTTTTTTCTACCCACCGAATCGCTTTGATATCTCCCTAAATCTATTTCTCTTTGCTTTTCTCGTTCTGTTTTTTGTCCTTTATTTTTTACTGAGAACGCTGATGATCGCTTTGGATATGCCGCAGAAAGTTGCGGCGTATCGCCAGAGCAAACGCGAACGTGATAGTAATAAAGCCTTGCGTGAAGGCTTAAAAGCCTTGTTTGAAGGACGATTTGGGCATGCAGAAAAATCCGCACTGAAAGCGCAAGACCTGAATGAAAATAAAGGCTTGGCGACCTTAATCGGTGCTCGTGCTGCGCATCACATGAGTCAGTTTGAAAGGCGTGACGCTTGGTTGTCCAAGATAGAAGATGATGCGGGATTTAAGACGGCAAGATTAGTCACCATGACCGAGCTTTTTGTTGATGAACATAAAGCTGAGCGCGCACTTGAAGCGGTGGCCGAACTCAATGCCCGCGGCAAGCGACATATTCAAGTTTTGCGTTGGGCTTTAAAAGCCAATCAACAAGCGAAAAATTGGAACGAAGTGCTCAAATTGGTGCGCACGCTGGAAAAGAATCACGCCATTCATCCCGCCTTAGCAGGTCGTTTGCGTGAGATGGCGTATGAAGCTTTGCTGAGAGAAAACGAGCACGATCCTGAGTCACTGCGTTATGTTTGGAACGAAGTTCCTTCTAACGAACGCAAGAACCGCTATATCGCTTTTACCGCGGCGACCGCATTTACCGAATGCCAGTTGTTTGATGAGGCGCGTTTCATCGTGGAAAATGCCTTGTCGGATGAATGGGATATTCGCTTAGTGCGGATTTATCGGGAAGCCGCAGGTAGCGAAGGTTCGGCAGCGTTGCGGATGCAAATTGAACGTTGTGAATCGTGGATGCAAACCCATGTCCGAGAGCCGGAATTGGAGCTTTGTCTAGGGGTATTATGCTTCAAGCAAAAGCTATGGGGAAAAGCCCAAGTGCATATGGAAAATACCTTGGCGTATTGCAAAGAGGCTCGTACCGAACGTGAAGCGAATTTGTATCTCGCCCAATTGCACGAAGCGATAGGACAAGCGTCAGAGGCAGCCAAGTATTATCGACAATGCGCGATGGTGGGGCAGCGCTCAATATTTCTTTCCTCGCCTTCTTAATTTCGAATGAAGAATTCCGCTGCAAAATCGAGGTGTGCCTGCTGCAGCGCACCAATGCGCTCTAAAAATCGTTATAATGGCGCGATTCTTCACCGAAATTCTTCGATTTAATTGGAAAGTGCCTCATGAGTTTAAATAAAGTCCCCGCCGGTCGCGATTTGCCTAACGATTTCAATGTCATCATTGAAATTCCAATGAATGCAGACCCGATCAAGTATGAAGTCGATAAAGAAAGTGGCGCGATTTTCGTCGATCGTTTCATGGGCACGGCGATGCACTATCCGTGTAATTATGGCTATGTGCCTGATACGATTTCAGGCGATGGCGATCCGGTCGATGTCTTGGTGATTACGCCGTTTCCATTGATCCCGGGTGTGGTAGTGCGTTGCCGCCCTATCGGAATTTTGAAAATGCATGATGAAGCGGGTGCGGACGGCAAAGTTTTGGCTGTGCCTATCGATAAAATTCTGCCGATTTATCAACACTGGCAAAAACCGGAAGACATGAATGAATTGCGCCTCAAGCAGATTCAGCACTTTTTCGAACATTACAAAGATTTAGAGCAAGGTAAATGGGTCAAGATCGATGGATGGGGCGGACCTGATGAAGCGCGTGAAGAAATTTTAACGGGCGTAGCAAATTACCAGAAGATCACTGCGTAAGAATTTCGTAAAAAATACCCATTAAGGAAGCGCGGATTTATTCGGTATGTGCGTTCGAGCCCAAAATGGGATGAGTTTGGTAGCAACATTTCCGCAGCTTGGCTGGTGCCAAGCAAGGGAATTTGCTGCCAAAATCGCCCATTTTGAGCCGAACCCGGAGGGAAACTCCATTTTTTCGTTGAACAAGCTTGAAAATTCAGGTTCTTAAAAAAATGGTGTTTCGCGCTTATCGAATAAATCCGCGCTTCCTTAAGGCACTTCGGTGCCTTTTTTTACGATTTGAGTGACAAGTAAGCGAGTGCCGCCGCGCACAGAAAGCTACCCCAGGCCAACCAAAACAGGCCGCCTTTTTTCTTGAGCTCGGCTAATAAATTCGTCGAAGCCCCCAAATTTTTAGATGCGTTTCTGCGAGCACGTTTTTCATGAGCAAGGAATTTGTTTAGCGCCAAGCCCATCTCTGCCGCACTTTGATAGCGCCTATGGGTTTTTTTCTGCATCGCCTTCATGACGATATGGGCTAAGCGCTCGGGCACTTCGGGGTTAATTAGTTCGGGTGATTTAGGTGTCTTGCGGTTGATGTTGTAGAGCAGCTTGTCGAAATCGGGCGCGGAAAAAGGTTTTTGCCCGGTCAACATTTCGTACAGTACTGCGCCCAAAGAATATACGTCCGTGAGTGGAGTGACGGGTTGGCTGGAGGCCTGTTCGGGCGACATATAATTGGGTGTGCCCATAATATTATTTTTAAATAGGGTATGCGCCTGCCCATTTTCGTCGGCGACCCGATTCGGAACCCTAGCGATGCCAAAATCGACAACCTTGGGTTGATTGTTTTCGACTAAAAAAATATTCGCCGGTTTGATATCACGGTGAATCACCCCTTGGCTATGCGCAAAAGCCAGTGCATTGGCGACTTTGTAGGCAATACCAGCCGCATCGATAACATCAAAACGTTTGCCCTGACTCATTAAGGCGCGTAAGTCCTTACCCTGTAAAAACTCCATCGCGATAAAAGTAGTACCACCTTCGGTCGAGGCATCATAGATGGTGACGATATTCGGATGTGACAGGCGACCAGCGGCGCGTGCTTCGTTGATGAATTGCTGTTCGCGTTGCTTCTTGTCCGGTCCTGTGGCTGGATTGTTCAGGATTTTAATGGCCACGGCGCGATCAATGACAGGGTCATGCCCTAGCAAGACATTGCCATTGGAGCCACTGCCTAATTTGTCAGTCACCGTGAATCGGCCAATACGCCTCAAAGGGGCTTTGCCCGGATTCGCTTGGTTAGAGTGCAGCACGTTTTGTATCATTCTAGGTGAAACCTTGCTTAAATTTCAGACAATCGACTTAATCTTGCGCTCATTCTAATGGAATTCTGGCTAAGCACGAAGACGGCGACCATTTTCCTGAGGTTTTCCTGAGAATTCTGTTGCAAAATACTGAGATCACGCCTTTTTTTGTAATGAAGGATCACTATTCGCACGTTTGTAGGCGGAATTTTCGGTGAGGATGCGCTTGTATTCCTCAAATTCACCGGACTCATGCTCAACATGCGCTTTAATCGCTTGAAAAAAACGAGCTTCTTTCAAAATGTGGGCTGAGTAAGTACTTACCGGCAGAAATCCCCTTGCCATTTTGTGCTCCCCCTGAGCACCGCCTTCAAATACCGCCAATTTTTGCGCAATGCAAAATTCGATGGCTTGATAGTAGGCTGTTTCGAAGTGTAGGCAAGGAACATAGTCGACACAACCCCAATAGCGGCCATAGAGCCTAGTTTCATCTTTAAAGGAGAGCGAGGCGGCAATGGGCTGGGCATCGCGGTAAGCCAGAATAAGTAATAGCTGCTCTCCCATTGTAGCGCCGATACGTTGGAAGAAATTGAGATTGAGATAAGGGCTCGAACGATGGGCAGCGTAGGTTTGGTCGTAGCAGCGTTTAAAGAATGCCCAATGGGCTTCTTTAATTTCGCTTCCACTTAGATGGGTGAATGAAATACCTGCTTTTTGAACGGACTGCCGTTCGGCTCGAATATTCTTGCGCTTCTTCATACTCAAGCTGTCCAAGAAGTCCTGAAAATCGCGAAAGCCCTTATTCTGCCAATGGAATTGATGACCCTGCCGGATGATGAAACCAGCCGCTTTCAAGGTTGGTAATTCTGCTTCGCAGGGGAATAAAATGTGGCTTGATGAGTAGTTTCCGGCTTCGTAAAAGGCTTTGAGCCCCGCTAGCAAATGCTGTCTTGCGTCCGGGTCGCGAGCCAACAAACGAGAGCCCTCGACCGGAGTGAAGGGAATTGCACATAATAATTTGGGGTAATAACGCACACCATGTTCGTGATAGGCATGTGCCCAAGCCCAGTCAAAAACATATTCGCCGTAGGAGTGAAGTTTTACATACAAGGGCATTGCAGCGACCAGCCTGTTTTCTAGCCAGAGGCTGAGATATTGAATTTGCCATCCTGTCTGGGGACTCGCACACATGCTCTCGTGCAAGGCGTGTAGGAAGGCGTAAGCGAGAAAAGGTGTGGGCTTTTCCTGCGCTCGCACTAAATCATTCCATACGGTTTCACCAATCTCGCTGAGTGAATTCTGGACGCGCATGCGATAATGGCCTACTTCTAATTCCATCTTTGATCGAATCCTTCAATTATGTCTGTTTCTTTAGAAAATTCCGCGATGGTCAAGGTCGCGATTGTGCAAATGAATAGCGTCGTCGGCGATTTGGCGGGCAATGCGCAGCAAATTGTAGACTATGTGAGGCGTGCAGCGGAAAATTCAGCCGATATTGTGGTGACACCGGAATTGTCCTTGGTCGGCTATCCTCCTGAAGATTTATTATTGCGTTCCGCTTTTTATCAGCAGGCACAAATTTGTCTCGAACAATTAGCGCAGTCGCTGGCGCAATGGCCCGATGTGCATGTCTTAGTCGGGCATCCCTATGCGTGCGAACAAGCGCACTATAACGCGGTTTCCGTATTGCTTAACGGGCGTGTCCTGCACCGTTATTACAAACAAGCGCTGCCCAATGACATGGTGTTTGACGAAAAACGCTATTTTGACGCGGGCGTAGAACCTGTCGTGTTCGAGGTTAAAGGCACACGTTTTGGTATCAATATTTGCGAAGATACTTGGAATGAAATCGCGCCGCGACGCGCACGCGAGGCAGGGGCGGAAGTCTTGTTGGTACCCAATGGATCGCCTTTTCACATGAATAAGCGCGATCTGCGCATGGATGTCATGCGTAAAAATGTCTGCGCACAGGGGATGAGCTTGGTGTATGTCAATCTCGTCGGCGGACAAGATGAACTTATTTTTGATGGCAACTCATTTGTACTCGACGCACAAGCTCAGGTGCAAGCGCAATTGCCATATTGTGAAGCCGATATGCAGACCATTAGTTTTGCGGGCTCGGTTCCTCAGGCGAGTGGGCTGTGCGAGCCGCTAGCACTTGAGGCGCAAATTTATCAGGCGCTAGTGTTGGGTGTGCGTGACTACGTCAATAAAAATGGTTTTCCTAGTGTCTTGATCGGTTTTTCCGGTGGCGTTGATTCTGCATTGACCTTGGCGATTGCGGTTGATGCACTAGGAGCTGAGCGCGTGCGTGCGATCATGATGCCCTCACCCTATACCGCCGATATTTCTTGGCTGGACTCGCGCGAGATGGTAGAGCGTATCGCGGTGCGCTATGATGAGATTTCCATCAACGAATGTTTTGACGCATTTCGACAAACCTTGAGTCAAGAATTTGCCGGGCTCAAGGAAGATACCACCGAAGAAAATATTCAAGCACGTATTCGCGGCACACTCTTAATGGCCCTGTCGAACAAATATGGCTCCATCGTTTTAACCACCGGGAATAAGAGTGAAATGGCGGTCGGATATTGCACACTTTACGGTGATATGGCGGGTGGATTTGCTGTCATTAAAGACATCGCGAAAACCATGGTCTATCGTTTATGTTCTTACCGAAATAGCCTCTCAGAGATTATTCCCGAACGCATTATTACGCGCCCGCCCTCGGCCGAATTACGGCCAGATCAAAAAGATCAAGACAGTTTGCCGCCCTACGAAATTCTTGATGGCATTATGCAGCTTTACATGGAAGAAAATCAGTCGCGCGCAGAAATAATCGCGGCAGGTTATCAAGCAGAAGACGTTGAAAGAATTACGCGCCTGATCAAAATTAACGAATACAAACGGCGTCAGGCACCGGTCGGCATACGCATCACGCATCGTGCATTTGGGCGCGACTGGCGTTACCCCATTACGTCGAATTTTCGAGATTAATTAAAAAAAGGGAAGTATATGAAACAAATCACGGCCATCATCAAACCATTCAAGCTCGATGAAGTGCGTGAAGCCCTAGCCGATGTCGGCGTAACAGGCTTGACGGTGACGGAAGTGAAAGGCTTTGGCCGCCAAAAAGGCCACACTGAACTGTATCGCGGTGCCGAGTATGTCGTCGATTTTTTACCCAAAATTAAAGTCGAAGTGGTCGTTGATGATAAGGCTTGCGACGAAGTAGTCGATGCAATCATCAAAGCTGCGCACACCGGCAAAATTGGCGATGGAAAAATATTCGTTCAAAACGTAGAGCAAGTTATTCGGATACGCACGGGTGAAACTGGACCTGATGCGGTTTGAGTGAGTCTTTTTTGATGTTTAGCGGGATCCAATTCTGACTCGTCCTCCCGATGCGATGTAGAGTACTTTGTCATGCGTCGTGTTTGCATCCCATCTTGGGCGCATGATTTTGAAATGCATATAGGAAGCTTGAATTTGCCCTAAAGAGGTAAATACGAGGTGATTTTTTTGAGGGGCGGGGATGATGCTACCGGAATCAGCATTTGAAAATAAGGCATCCTGTACTTGCAGGAGTACATCCGTTTTCGAATACACAGAATCGCCGTCCTTGTCGTAAAAAATAAGCCAACCATCTCCCCAGCCGCGATTTTGTTTCGCATCATTAGGCTCCTTGGTACAGCTTGGGTTTTCGGCCAAGGGGTTTTTACTTCGACAAATTACGACATGTCCAGATCGCTTTATGGCCTCTGAACGCGCGTAAGTAAGTGCGATTTGTAGCTCTGATGTCGCGGCAGCGATTCGGTTTCTGACAACAATCTCTTGCATTTCGACGGTGGCTAAGCTCGCTAAAATGCCAGTTAGGGTAATACTTATCATTATTTCTATGAGCGTAAAACCTTCAAGGCGTGTTTCCTTGGCTATCATCTCTCCCCCTCAAATACATTATATTTTTCTTGTATTGCTATTCCGAAGTATGTTCTAAGGAATTTTTCCTTGCTACGCCTCCTACCATTACTCACGTTCATCGTTGCCAAATTCAGGCAAAAGATGTCCCACACTTACAAAATCGGAAAAGTCGCGCAAAACACAAATTATTTCTTTTTGGTATTTAATTTTATATCTGTAAAAAATAATACATTGGATTTTTTTATTGTGCAATTAGCTTGTTAATTCTAGTGGTATTTGTGGTTCAAATCGCTGTTTTTTGGATACTTTGTGCATGAATGGATTTTTTTACTTGCCGAAGACTACGCGGACGCTAGCCTATAGCAAGTTGTTGACAAGCCTCAAAAGCGCGGCGGTAATTCTGCTTTATCTGTGCGTTGATATTGATGAGGTGTTATTGTAAAAATGCCCGTTCATACCAAGTGTCCTCTGAATAGAACCATCTATCCGGTAGGGTTTGCGGGATGCTGTAAGGAACGACTATCATCAAGGAAACTATAAGGGTGGTTATATGAGCATAATTCTGTTCCGCAGAAAAAAAATGATCGGCTTCACTTTGATTGAGGTTTTGATTGTGATTGCCATCATAGGCATTCTCTCCCGTATCGCGGTTCCTGCTTACCAGCACATGATGGCCTCAAATCGCATGAGTAGTTTGGCCTCTGATTTTAATTTGAGCTTAACCTTGGCGCGTTCAGAAGCGTTGAAACGAAATACTACAATCAGCCTATGCAAAAGTTCTACAACTGCAGACGCGGTGCCGGTTTGTGATGCCGATAAGAGCGTTGCAGGAAGCAATGTGGGCTGGGGCAGTGGCTGGTTGATTTTTGTCGATACTGATGGTGATGGCGTGCGCGCTGCGACGGAAGAACTCATACAAGTAAGTTCAGCTGCTTTGGATACTGCGGCACAAGGCTCCTTGGTGCCAAGTAACGGTGTTGAGAGCATTACTTTTGGTGTGACTGGCCAGTCTTTTGCAGCAGTGAATTTTGTTATTAACGCGCCGGATGCGTTTCCTAGTTTGAGTCGCGCAGTATGCGTTTCCATAGGTGGTCGGTCTAGAGTTGGAAAGTCACCTGATTGTCCAAAGGGGAATTAAATGAAGAAGCATGTTAGAGCTCAAGCGGGTACGACCTTGTTAGAAGTGATGGTTTCGGTCGTGGTGCTTGCTATTGGTTTATTAGGTGTTGCGAGTTTGCAGGTGAACTCGTTGAAATATCAAAAGACAGCAAATCAGAGGATAGAAGCGACTCAGGCCGCCTATGATATCGCAGAAAGAATGCGTGCGAATTGGGTATTTACTACGGCTAATAGTGGTACAGCCGTGTCGGCTGATGCGCTTTACATCGCCGATCGCAAACTTAACGAGGACAAGTATCAGCTCGTGGCGACTTATGCCGCTAATCTTGCTGCGGCCGATTCTGCCGTGCCGAATGATTGCACAGTCGTTACTGGCTGCGATACCAATAAAATTGCAAAAAATGACCTGCAAGATTGGCTGCGAAAATTAAAGCAAAAGTTAATTAACGGGACAGGGATCATTTCTGGGGTGGTAGGTGCGACGAGTTCGAGTTTTGATGTCACGGTGATGTGGCAGGAGCAGGGTTTTGATGCTAAAGATTCTACTTGTCCAGTTGCAACAAGCGCGCCGGCTGGAATTCGGTGCTTCACGGTGAGGGTAACGGTATGAAAATGAGAACTGCATCTTTGTACGTTAGAAGAAAAGGGTCGGGTCGTACACTCGTAGAATTGATGATCGCCTTGTCCTTGGGGCTATTCGTCATGCTAGGAATTACCTCATTATTTGCGGCGAATAAAAAATCCTTTACTGTGGCTGACGATAAAGGACGTCTTGAAGAAGAGGGTAGGCTTGCGCTTAACTTAATGGCCTATCACGTTAGGATGGCGGGTTATGGCAGCTTGACTACACCGAAGGAATCTTATACGGATGATCAAAATGGAAATAAGCAAGTCGCAGCCCTGTTTACTAATTTTGGTAATCAAAGTACCGGTGCTTCTGAGAATGCGATTCGCGGTTGCGCGGGCGGTTTTGCCGATGCTGCCAAAGATGTTTCTTCAATCGCTTGCGTTGCTGGTACGACATCGGATGCTTTTTTGGTGCGTTATGTGGTCGATCAAGACACTGTAACTTCAGGCGGCGCAACAGCCACCGATTGTTTGGGTGCTGCCGTGCAATTGTCCCCCGCTATTCCAGAGTCGCCAGGACGGGCAGCGTCACCTGCTTTTTATTTAATTGAAAATCGGTTTTTTGTTACAAAGAACACGGTTACAGATAATCCCGAACTCTATTGCAAGGGTAACGGAAATACAGCGCTTGGAAGTTCTTTGGCAAATCCAGAGCAACCTATCGCAGAAAACGTTGAGACAATGAAAATATTGTACGGAATTACGGATGCATCTGCCTCGTCGCAGTACGTTAATCGCTTTGTGACGGCGGATAAGTTGCTCACCACCGCCGATTGGAATCGCGTGGTTTCTGCGCGTATTTGTTTGGTAGTGCGGTCTCAAAGTGAAAACGTAACCATTTCCAAACAAACTTATGTGGATTGTGATGACACTAAGGTCACCGCAGCAGATAAGCGCTTGCGGGGTGTTTTTTCGACGACCATCGCAATCCGTAGTCGTTCAGTGGGGGCAACATGAAACTTTTTAAAATACGTAAGCAGGCCGGTTTTGTGCTGGCTGTGAGTATGATTTTCTTAATTGTGATGACCTTACTTGCAGTGACAGCGATGAAAAAGGCAACCTTGGAAGAAAAAATCGGCGGAAATTTGCGCGCGCAGAATATGGCATTTCAATCTGCTGAGAAAGCGTTGCGATATTGTGAAAGTGCGATTGTATTGACGACTGGTTCTGCAAAGATGTGCACCATGCGATCTGGGAAAGAGAGTTGGGAAGTTCCTGCGACAGTCGAGTTTCCACAGTTGTGGAAGACCAAGGATAATTGGACAAAAGCGGTGGCTCAAGTTTTGCCCAGTGCTGAAATGAGTGGAGTTGCAAGCGCGCCGCGCTGCATGATAGAGCGTTGGGCTATCCC
>JAHFQV010000191.1 GCA_023259175.1 Oxalobacteraceae bacterium
CATTTACTTCAAACAGTATGACACACGACCATCTTAGCGTAAAACAAGAAATACAAAGCCGCGCCGAACTTAGACGCACGCTTCTGCAAACCAGACTAGCGATTGCGCCGGAAACCCGTGCTTTGTGGAATGCGTCTTTGGTGCAGAATCTTTTGCGGTATCTAGACACGCAGACCATTCAGTGCCTAGGGATTTATTCGCCGATTCAAGGCGAACCTGATATTTCGGCCGCACTCGGCACAATACTGGAAAAAGGAATTAGCCTAGCTTTACCCGTGGTCCTCGGTAAGAACTTGCCCCTAGCTTTCTATGATTGGAATTTTCAAACACCGATGGAAAACGATCGCTTTGGCATCCCCATTCCAGCGACACGCGAACAAGCAGTGCAAGCAGATGCCTTCCTCATTCCCTGTGTCGGTTTTAATCAAGCGCATTTTCGCTTAGGCTATGGTGGCGGATTTTATGATCGCACCCTCGCCGCCGCGCCGGATACTGTCGCCATCGGCATCGCCTACCAACTGTCGCAATGCCATTTCGCAATCGAAAAACACGACCAAGCGATGCGTCATATCATCACTGAATAAAATTTAAGATGGAAAAACTATGAGCTTACATCGCATTTTTTACCATCGTCCGCGCTTAGCTTCGTCCATGCTCTTGGGCTTTTTGCTGAGCTTTTTCTTACCTGCGACTTGGCTACCGGTGACACGAGGCTTAAGCGCTTGGAATATCGCCATTTGGACTTATCTGATTTTAATGGTGTGGTTGATGAGCCGCGCCAATCACGCCAAGGTGTGCAAGATAGCGCAGCAAGAAGACCGCAGCGGCATCGCCGTTTTAATCTTCATGTCCATCGGCGCCAGTGCAAGCTTGATCGCCATCATTTGGGAACTAGCCGCTTTGCGTGAATTGGGTGCTTCAACCCGTATTAGCCACCTTTTACTGACGGTTGCCACCGTGGTGGGTACTTGGGTTTTTGTCGGCATCCTGTACACCTTCCACTACGCCCGACTTTATTACACCGCCGACTGCGCGCACCGACCTTTACGCTTTCCAGATGAGCAGCTCACCCCTGATTATTGGGATTTCCTATATTTTTCATTCACCATCGCCGTTGCCGCTCAAACCTCGGATGTCGTGATCGCCAGTCGCAGCATGCGCAAAACCGTATTAGCGCAATCGGTACTGAGTTTCTTCTTCAATGTCGCCATCGTTGGCTTTTCAATCAATATCGCTGCCAGCTTGGTCGCTTAGAAACTTAAACCGAAATTTTTCATTAGGCGCACCTGCGCTGCGCCCAACTGGCTTCAATATTTTACCAAGCTGCGATACACCAGCTTAGTACTGCCCTCTGCAGGTACCACTACTCGCCAGACCGCGGTATTGCTCGCTCCTTTTTCGTAAGAATGGCTGCTACTCAAAATCTGCCAATCACCGGGCATAGGCTCTTGCACAGTCACGGTCACAGCCTCTTTTTTTGCATTCTTCAAATTAATTTCGTAAGCGCTTTCGAAGATGTAGTTGTACTTACTATTGCCCGCAATTTTCTTGAAATCGGTTTGCTTTTTATCGGCGGTCACATCAAAAGCATCCCCTAATTTAAGCCGCACTTTTTCATTTTTCGGAGTATGGTCGACATTGTCTTCGCCAATAAACTGCGCATTGCCGCTGCCATCTTTTTTGTAAACGCGAATCACACCTTTAGGCAAAGGCAAACCCAATTGCGCGCTTTCCTTATTATCAAATTCAATGAAAGCGGCGACCTTCATTTTCTGTCCGAGGTCGCCATAAGACCCTTGATAATAGTAGTCTGCGCCGCGCAATAAAAATTCTTTACGTACCGGCACAGCGGAGGCCGACAAAAGCGCAACTTGCTTGGTTTGATTTTCCAAAATAGTCGTTGCGCGACCCAAGGTATAGAGATGATATTCAAACAGGGATTCTTCCGCCATTTCCGTCTTCATCTTGGGTGCAGGCGCGGAAGCCATACGCACGATCCCACCCGCTACTTGCGGCGCATCATGTACTTGATTGACATCCCCTGCCACCAACTGCAATTGCGCATTTTTAAAACTCGTGCCACTTGTATTGGTTAAGGTAACCCAACCCGACAAATCTAATTTATCTTCACCGGGATTGAGTTCCACCACATAATCGGCTTTCCACGCTAAGCCACCGGTTAAATAACTCAGCTCCACATCTTGCGGTGCCGTACTCGTGTTATTGATGGACATCACCAAAGTCGGACGATCCCGCAAATTGGCTGGCACATCGTTATACACGATACGACCAGGCAAACCGGTTTCAATACGATTCCCGATCTTCAACACCACGCCTTCATTGGCAGACAAAACTTGCGCGACTTCGCTGGTTTCTACGCCCGTACTGGGATTGACCCGCACCACGTTGACTGTTTGTCCCACATATTTTTCCAATAGCTTTTGCGGCGTAAGTAAATCAAAATCAAAATTTTGCTCAATCACCGACAAACTTCCCGGGGCAGTGACACTGCGTAACAGCGCCGTTTCCGGACGCATGCGCGCACTCACATCACGAAATGCCAATGCACTCGCGCCACGCTTCAAGCTCACTCTACGTTGATCTTTCACCAGTGCGAGGTTTTCATTGTAAATCGTCACCGCAACGGCGCGCTGATCACTCAAGCTACTGCGCTGCTCTAGCTCCTGCGCATGGGATAGACTCACTAAACTTAACAGCAGCATGGTCGAACAAATGGGACGTAACATTATTTCTCCTGAGTCGGTAAGCTTACACACGGATCATTCTGAGTAACAAAACTTCCTGAATTACTTAGGTATTAACGAGAATAAAAAACTCACATACGCGCAATGAACATGATCACTCTCGGTAATTCCCGCACCAATAATTGACCAATCAATTGCAACAATAAAAAAGCGACTAAGACCGAAAAATCAAGCCCGCCTATCGGCGGAATAATCCGCCGCAAAGGAGCCAATAGAGGTGCGTTGAGCGCGCGTATCAATGGAGCTAAGGGGGCATGCGGGTTCACAAAACTGAGCACGGCCTCCATGATTAATAGGCCCATTAGGCCGTACAATATCCAATGCAATAGGCGAAAACTGGTCAAGACTAAAACCAAAAGTGTATTAAAAAATCCATTCATCATCACTTCCAGCAAGGCGGGTATCATCGCGACAAAAAATGCGGCAATTAAACTAGCCCAATCCAGTCCGGCAAAACCCGGCACGATACGGCGTATCGGTCGCACTATCCAATCGGTTAGCTGAAAAATCGATAAGGCCAAGGATTGTGGCGGACGCACGCGTAAAGCCTGCATCCAAAATCGCAATAACAAGAATCCAGCTAACAAACCCGCCACGATCTCAACGACGTAACTCAGCATTTCGTAAAGCATACACACTTCCTCAAAAAAAAACCCACTGAACGGATTAGGAACAGTGGGTATTGTGCCTGAAGAAAACCAGGCTTCCAAGTAAGATTAATTACTGTGGACGTGTACCAGTAGGGAAAGGCCAAGCGGCTGTAGGACTCACCACCGTTTTCACTTCTGGTGCTGCTGCTGGCTTTTCAGCTGCGGGTTTCGCCGCTGCTGCTGGCTTAGCGGCTGCTTTTTTTACTGCGGGTTTAGCGGCTGGTTTAGCGGCTGCCTTTTTTGCGGCTGGCTTAGCCGCCGCTTTTTTTGCGGCTGGCTTTGCTGCTGGCTTGGCGGCTGCTTTTTTTGCGGCTGGTTTAGCGGCCGCTTTTTTTGCGGCTGGCTTAGCTGCTGGCTTAGCGGCTGCTTTTTTAGCGGCTGGTTTGGCTGCTGGCTTAGCGGCTGCTTTTTTAGCTGCTGGTTTAGCTGCGGCTTTTTTAGCTACTGGTTTAGCGGCTGCTTTTTTTGCGGCTGGTTTCGCTGCTGGCTTAGCAGCTGCTTTCTTGGCGGCTGGTTTAGCGGCTGCTTTTTTAGCGGCT
>JAHFQV010000095.1:0-8995 GCA_023259175.1 Oxalobacteraceae bacterium
ACTTCACTATCGCTTGGGGCGAAGTTTGGGAGAAGGTGGCTTTGGTCAGGTCTTCGAAGCTTGGGATGCTAAGTTGGATCGTCAGGTCGCGATTAAATACTTAAAACACGTCGTTGCTGGCGCTGATTTGTTAAAAGAGGCGCGTTTGGCGGCCTCACTTCAGCATCCAGCATTTATTAAAATTCATGCCTTGGAGCGTGATGGTGACAGCCAAGCCATCGTCATGGAATTAGTGCCCGGTCAGACTTTGCGCCAAGTGCAGGAGGCGCGTCCTTTCAGCGTGCCTGAGGTGCTGGAGATGGTGCGTCAAGTTGCACTTGCGATGCAAGAGGCGCACGCAGCCGATTTGATCCATGGTGATCTCAAGCCGTCCAATTTAATGCGTGAACCCGGTGGCGCTATTCGTATTTTAGATTTTGGTCTGGCAAGCCGATCCGGTCGTGACGCGACGACTTCATTGGTGCAGGCCGACCCGCAAGGCACTATCGCCTACATGGCGCCGGAAATTTTGACAGGGGCTATGCGTAAATCGAGTGCCGATATTTATGCCTTGGGTGTGATTTTGTATGAGTTATTGACGGGGAGTCGCCCGTTTAATCATTTGTCCGGACTGGCCTTGGCGGCGGCATTGATGCAGTCTAATTCCCAGCTTTGGCCTTGGCCTGAACAAGTGCCGCTCGCATTGCGACACTTGATGTGTGCTATGACCGCGCGTTCTCTGGCGCTTCGCATCGGCAGTATGCAAGAAGTCGCGGAGCGTTGCACTAAATTGGCAAAAATGGATGCGCGGGAAATACGACAATTTCCAACGATAACGCATTCCTCAAGTGCGTCCGATCAGAATCTGAACCTGACCCAGCCTCAGCCTCACCCCCAGCTTCAGCCTCAGCCCCAGACTCCCGAGGTAAGCAAGCGCGCGCCATCAGCGCTGCTGACCGCGAAGCAAGCTTGGAGTCCCAAAGCTAAGCGTGCCGTTCTAATGCTGGGGCTAGTGGGCGCGCTGTATGGTCTATGGCAATCACAGGTGTATTGGCCGCAGCTGAGTAGCGCAATCAAACCTTATTCTGAATCTCAGGAAATGAATCAGGGCTTGGCCGCATTCGATCAATTTGATCGTCAAGAAATGCTTGATGAAGCGCTGCTGCATTTTTCCGCGATTTTGCGTCATTCACCTGATCATGCCGGTTCGATCGCGGGACTTTCATTGACTTATAGTTTGCGTTACTTGCACGATGTCGACGATGAAGCGCAACTTCAAAAAGCCGAAGAATACGCAGCAAAGGCCTTAAAACTCAATGATCTTTTGGCGATGAGTCATATCGCCGTCGCGCAGGTCGCGTATTTGCGACATCGCTCCGCGCCAGCTTTGGCCGCGCTGGAACGGGCATTTGGATTGGATCCGCATAATCGCCTAGCTTGGCGTTTGAAAATCAATGTCTTGATGCAAGAGGGGCGTTTTGTCGAGGCGCGTCGCTATGCTGAAGAAGCTGCTTTATTCGCAGCGCAAGATCGCATTTTTGTGGATCAGTTAGGACAGATCGAACTTTTGCAGGCCAATTTTAAGGCGGCTGAAATCGCTTTTCGGCGTAGTTTGCAATTGCAAGCGCAGAGCGTGATTGCGTATCAGGGATTGGCACAAGCATTGCTCAATCAAGATCGTGGGGATGAAGCACTGACGCTGTTTAAAGACGGTATCAAAATCGCTTCAAGCGCCGATTTATTAGCCGCTTATGGCCATTTTTTATTTGCCCGTGGCGACTATGTGAGTGCTGCGAAGGCCTATGAAAATGCGGTTGCATCGGACACTGCAAACGCGAACGACGCACGGGTCTGGGCGAATTTGGGCGATACGCTGACTTGGATTGCAGGGCGCAATGAAGAAGCCAAACACGCCTATGAAGAGGCGCGAAAACGGCTTTCGCCTAAACTCGAGCAATCACCGAAGAATGCAAAATTGAGTTCGCGTATCGCCTTATACGCAGCCAAAACTGGCGACCATGAAACTGCATTGACGCTGGTACAGTCCGCGCAAAACGGCGAAGCGAAAAATAGCGAAGTACAATTTCGCGCCGCAATTACTTACGAGATTATGGGGCGGCGTAACGAGGCTTTGGCCGCCATCGCCTTGGCGCGCAAAGGCGGCTACCCAATCAAGTTAATTGATGCGGAACCCGAATTGGTCGCATTGCGACGCGACCCTAACTACATCCAATAATTTGCCATGTCTTTGATTTGATGTCGTGTCAATGACATGTTAATGCCTATTTTTTTGATGATGTTACTGCTAAAAACGCATTGCCTGAGCGCGTATTTTGCGCAAGGTGTGAATGTGAGCGCAAGGCATATTGGCGTTTGATAGAATATTTTTGAAATAGTCTGGCACGACAATTGCAAAGTAGAGCTTGCCTGTTCTTCCTTCAGTCTAAGAGTAAAGCAGGTCATTGACTCCACTACGAAAGGAAACGCATATGTTGAGCTATCACAAAAAAGCCATTTTGATGGCGCTAGGATTTCTAGTCCAAGTCGCAGTTGTGAACCCGATTTGGGCGGGTGGAGACCAAGCTTCTCCCAGTTATACCGTCAAAATTTCCACCGCCAGTGTGCAAAATAATCTGAGCATTACCGTTGCCGGTACGGTGCAGTCCTCGCGCCCAACGCAACCAGCAACAGCCGTCACCATCGACTTATTGCCTGCGGCGGGTGCGGCCATTAATTTGGTGACCAACTTCCCACTGCCTGCGCTGCAAACAAGTCCCTACAGTTGGACTGGCGGTATGCCAGGCGGTGTGGTCGTGCCCGCTGGGGCTAGCGTGCGAGTCACTAGCAATCGGCAGCGTAAAGCGGTCGCGCCTTTGGTTTATGCTGCTATTCCAGTGGTCAATGCTGTGGCGACCAGCAAAGCACCCGCACCTCCAGCGGGTGATAAAGTCACTTGTATGACAGGGCCCAATTCGCCTTCGCCGGATGGCGTGAGTTCCACTTGTCCTGTGCTGAGCTTCCATGGTTTGAATTTCTGGCCCATGAGCTATAGCGATAATCGTAGTGCGATTGATGTGGTTGCCACCAATGCTGCGGGGACGGTTGTGAGTCGTCAGTCTTTGAATGGAACGCGCTATATTTGGCAAGTGACGGTCGATACTAAGGCGCAGACCGTGACTTTCTATGGGCAGGGCAATGCAACTGCGGCTTTGCCTTGGTCGGGATTGAAATAAAGTTTGCGCCGCTTCGCTGAATTTCAACGAAGCCGCCTTTGCTCAGGGTGATTGTATGAAACCAGATCAAAGCAAAAAACCACTCAACACGGAGGCACAGAGACACAGAGAAATCGATGAGAAAGTCATAAAGAATCAATGATGAATTTAGAGAATAGTAGAATAGTCCAAAATTCATTCCTCTTGATTTTCCTCTGTGCCTCGTAAAGACATGTCTTGACCTCTGTGTTGAGTGGTCTTAGTTCTTTTTACTTTAGGTTTTGCCGTGCAGCTTAGCTCACTTTGCTTGCACTACTTAGTTCAAAACACCGAGTCCGCGTAAGTGTCTGCGCAGAGCTTCGCTTGGTGTTTTGAGTAAAGCTGCGCACTGCTCGACGTTATTCTTCGTTTCGTTTAGTTGCAGCTTAATTTCTTCAAATGGAATTTGCTCTACCCTTCGAATTTGTCGATTTGCTTCGATCAGTTTGTACATGGAGGGGCGGGAAATTCCCAATTCATCGGCCGCATATTGTATCGTCCACTGATGGCGATTGAGTGCGGAGATGACATCGTCTTCGGTGAGGTCACGCAGTTTTTTGCGTTCGACAGCGGGTTTTTCTATCGTGCTCTCGAAGGGGTTTAGGGGTGGAACTAGGGTGTTGTTGACACTCGAAATTTGTCGTAGCGCAGCGCTGTCGGTGGCTGCAATTCGCGGTGTTTCTACCATGCGTGCCAATTGCAATTGTTCGCCCATTTGCAAGGACAAGAGCGCGCGCTTGAAAACATTGGCGAGTTGGCGAATATTTCCCGGCCATTCGAAGTTCAACATTTCGCTGATGAAGTGGGTCGGTAATTGAGCCGCGCTAATGCCGTCGACTTGGTTGTGTTTGAGGACGTGGAGTATCAATAAGCCGATGTCTTCTCGGCGCGCTCTGAGTGGTGGAATACGGATGACAAAACTTTCCAAACGTCGCACCAAAGCGTGGTTAAACGAGGAGTGATACAGGTCTTGATCGGTGGCTGTAATTAAGCGGGCCGTTGAGTTTTGGTCGCGACTGGCACCGAGCGGGCGATATTCATTGGTTTCTAAGACCCGCAACAGCATGGGTTGAACAGCGCTCGGTGTATTGCCGATCTCATCTAAAAAAAGCGTGGAATTTTGCGCTTCAAAAAAGAAACCATTGCGTGCCGATTGTGCACCGGTGTAGGCACCTTTGCTTGCGCCAAATAAATCGGCGGCAGCGAGTGATTCGTTTAAAGCGGCCATGTTCACCGAAATCATTTTGTGCGTGGCGCGCGGGCTGAGGTTGTGGATGGCTTGCGCGGCGACTTCTTTGCCTGTACCGGTTTCACCTAGGAGTAAAACGGGGGACTGATTGCAAGCGGCGAGTCGAATTAAATCGCGTGTCATGATGGCGGCGCTGCTAACGCCGATAAAACCGACAACGGGATTATGTTTAGGTAAGCAACGCATCCAGTGTAGACAAACGAAAATGGTGCGACCCAAACCGATAATGACACCCGCTTCAACTTGCTCGGGACTGAGTTCGATGGCTTGTTCTATGACTTGGCCATTCACTTCGACGATCATGCGACTGGTGGGCGGGCTGATCTTGATCTGGTCGTTCGGCATGCGCACAATACGTGTAGGCTCACGCGAGACACCGCTATAACCTATCGGTAAGGCATCTCCCAATGTCGGGCGGAATAAGGGCGAAAACCGACCGAGTTCTATGGTGTTTTCGGTCTGGGCACCGCTATCAATAAACTGCTCACCAATGCGCGTGGTATCTGGATGCCAGACTATGGTGAGCGCCAATAGCGGACGACTTTGCTGCGTACTGGCAGAAAGCGGCGAGGTGAGAGTGTAGTCAGTAGTATTCATTCGTATGCTTATGCATGTTTTTTTGATTGCAGGCATCTAGCTTGATTTCCTTAACGTGTAAATGAAAATTTCCTTTACACGTTAATTCAAGTGACTTTACGCCTCCCTTTACGCCTATTTTATAGTTACTGCATGCTTTTAATCCGCAAGTTTATGAGGCAGCAAAAGCTGTGCCATTCACAAAACCGCGCAAAACTATGGAAAAATGAAATCATAATCCTTATAGCGGGCATGATTTCATTTTCTTTTTGCTTTCTCCAATTTCCAACAAAAGCACAAAAAAAGTGGATTTGTAGGACATATTCTGGGTCATCGTAATTTGCTTGCTAACAAATGTAGCGCCAGTAGCTTTGGGGAGGGGGATTATTTTAGTGCTCTATTGTAACGAATTTTTGAGCTGGCATGTGAATTGCTGGGTAGGGGTATTCGCAACAAAAATATCCAGGTGGTTTTATGTCTATTCTCTCAAATACCCCAATTCAGCAGACCGATATCTTAATTATCGGCGGTGGCCCGGCCGGCGCTTCTGCGGGCCTTGCCTTACTTAAGCGCGGCGATTTAAAGGTGTGCATCGTGGAGCCAGAGGCCGCCACGGAACACCGCTATGTCGAACACTTAGCATCGAAGGCGCGTGCAACTTTAGAGTATCTCGAGGTTTGGGATGAATTTAAAGCGACTCAGGCTTTACAGGCAGCGACCAGTGAAGTGGTCTGGGGTATGCCTGCTTTGCGTCCACTGAACAGTATGTTTGATACGCAAACAGCAGTGTGGCCGATAGAGCGTCAAAGTTTTGAGCAATTACTGGCCGATGTTTTTGTGCGTCGTGGAGGTCAGTGGTTGGCGGCAACCCAGGTGGTGACTTGTGTGCGGCACGCCAAGCGTGGCTGGATGGTGCAACTAAAATCGGCGCAGGGCGAAACCCGTGTGGTGATGTGCAAATTCATCATAGATGCCTCGGGTCGTCGTGGGGTGATGCGCACCAATCTTAACTTGGGTTTATGTGTTCATGATCGCTTGGTGGGCGTGTCTAGCGTGGGTAGTATGTGCCCTGCCGAGGCGCAGCTAGAAGTCGAACACAGAATTGAAGCTTGCGAATATGGCTGGTGGATGATCGCACCTTTGCCCGACAATCGGGTTTCGGTGACTTTGATGAGTGACCCCGATGTGATCAACGAAAAGCATGCGACGAACCCTGAGGTTTGGCAAAAACTTTTAAAACAATTGCCTGTCAGCGGAGCTGTCATGAGTCGTGTAGTGTTTGATGAAGCACCGCGCGCCTTTCCGTTTTATTCTTCGTACTTGCGGGAAGCGGGCGGAAAAGACTGGGTGGCAGTGGGCGATGCGGTGGCTTGCTTTGATCCTATCACCTCGGTCGGCTTGGCACGGGCTTTAGCCAGTGGCGTACACGGTGCTTACTTGGCTGTTGATAGTATGTTTTCGACCGGTGAATTATTGCCCGCTTATAGCCATGCGATCGTGCAGGAATTTAAACAAAATCAGCAGAAGCAATGGCAGGTCTATCAGCGCGAAGCGCGTTGGGCAAGTGCGCCGTTCTGGGCGCGTCGCCGTGCAGTACTGGCAGTTTCACTCTCGGCCAAGGTCAGCGAAAGACATTTCTTTGCACCGAAAATTGATCGCGCCCCGCTGCATTTGAAAGGCAATGAATTGCAGGATTTGTGGACCATGTGTACGCCGGATCGCAGTTTCAAAGAAATCGTTCAGGAATTTGCCCAACATAATCCACAAATGCCCGAGCACAAAATTCTTTTGGGTTTGCAAGAACTAGTCGAGCGTGCTTTCATAGATCTTTCCGTGGATGAGGAAGAGGATAGCGTTTTCGCCAATACCGAGCGCTTCATGTTCGAGTAAAGCAGTTCCCGCGAAGCTGTCGCAATTGCCCTGCAACGCGGTAAAATAGCGGGATGAATTTACCCGATACTTTAGCCATGAGCGCGCAGACACCGTCTGCGGCACCAAGTCATTCCGAAACCGCGCAAAAAAGCGCGCTGCCTTTCCCACAATTCGTGCATTTGCGCATGCATTCGGAATATTCCATTGTCGATGGTTTGGTCCGTATCGACGATGTCATTAAAGCCGCCGCAAAAGATCAACAAGCCGCTTTAGCCCTGACCGATTTGGGCAATTTGTTTGGCCTAGTCAAATTTTACAAGGGTGCGCGCGGCAAGGGAATAAAAGCCATTGCGGGTTGCGATGTCTGGATTAGCAATGATGCTGATCGTGACAAACCTACTCGGCTTTTATTGTTGGTTAAATCGCGGCAAGGTTATTTACGATTATGCGAATTATTAGCCCGCGCTTGGCTGGAAAATCAGCATCGTGGTCGTGCCGAGATTCGCTTTGAGTGGTTAGAGGCGCTGTTTCACTCGGACCCTGAGCAAGGTTTGATCGCTCTATCCGGCGCGCATTTTGGTGATATCGGCGTGGCCATCGACAATGATAAGTTCACTTTGGCAAAGCAATTGGCCGAGCGCTGGTCGAGTATTTTTCCGGATCATTTTTATATCGAGATACAGCGCGCCGGGCAGCCGAATATGGAGAGCCATATCAAGCATGCGGTGCAGCTCGCCCATGAACTTCATTTACCTGTGGTGGCGACGCACCCTGTGCAATTTTTGAGTGCCGACGATTTCATTGCGCACGAAGCGCGGACTTGTATCGCCGAAGGTGAAATGCTCGCCAATGCTAAGCGGGTGCGTAAATTCAATGAGCAACAATGCTTTAAGTCTCGCGAAGAAATGTGCGCGCTCTTTGCCGATTTGCCGATGGCCTTGGCCAATTCTATCGAAATTGCTAAACGCTGCAATTTGAAATTGGAACTAGGCAAACCTAAGTTACCCGATTTCCCCACGCCCGATGGCATGAGCTTGAACGACTTCTTGGTACATGAAGCGCAAAAGGGTTTAGTGTATCGATTGGAGAATCTGTTTCCCGATCCCGCCAAGCGCGAACAGCATCGCGAACGTTACGAGGCGCGTTTAAAGTTTGAAACCGACACCATTATCAAAATGGGTTTCCCCGGTTATTTCTTGATCGTGGCGGACTTTATTCAATGGGCTAAAAACAATGGCGTGCCAGTCGGGCCTGGTCGTGGTTCGGGTGCGGGTTCTTTGGTCGCGTATTCCCTATTGATTACCGATCTCGATCCTTTGCAATACAACTTGCTGTTCGAACGTTTCTTGAATCCTGAACGCGTTTCCATGCCCGACTTTGATATTGATTTTTGTCAGGAAGGGCGTGATCGCGTGATTCAATACGTGAAAGATCGCTATGGCAAGGAAGCGGTGTCGCAAATCGCCACTTTCGGTACCATGGCCGCCAAAGGCGCGATACGCGACGTTGGGCGGGTGCTTGATTTCGGCTATATGTTTTGCGATGGGATCTCGAAACTGATACCTTTTAAACCGGGCAAACAAGTCACGATTGCCGAAGCGATCGTGGAAGAACCTTTACTGGCGGAGCGTCAGGAAAACGAAGAAGAAGTCAAAACTTTGCTCGATCTCGCGCAACAAGTGGAAGGCATTACGCGCAATATCGGTATGCACGCCGGTGGGGTCTTAATTGCACCGGGCAAGCTGACTGATTTCTGCCCGCTCTACACCCAGGGTGGTGATTCGGGTGTGGTGTCGCAATACGATAAAGACGATGTGGAAGCAGTCGGTCTGGTCAAGTTCGACTTTTTGGGTTTGACTACGCTGACAATTTTAGACCGCGCTGTGCGTTATATGAAGGCGCTCGATCCCGCTCTGGCGGATTTTGATTTGGCCAAATTACCGCTCGATGATAGAGCTTCTTACGAACTGCTCACCAAAGCCAAAACCGTCGCAGTGTTCCAGCTGGAAAGCCGCGGCATGCAAGGCATGTTGAAAGATGCACGACCCGATCGTTTTGAAGACATTAT
>JAHFQV010000095.1:9095-13235 GCA_023259175.1 Oxalobacteraceae bacterium
ATGATAGAGCTTCTTACGAACTGCTCACCAAAGCCAAAACCGTCGCAGTGTTCCAGCTGGAAAGCCGCGGCATGCAAGGCATGTTGAAAGATGCACGACCCGATCGTTTTGAAGACATTATCGCGCTGGTGGCCTTGTATCGCCCCGGTCCTATGGATTTGATTCCCGATTTTTGTAAGCGCAAACACGGTGAGAAATTTGATTACCCCGATCCGCGCACTGAGGGCATTTTGTCAGAGACTTACGGCATCATGGTGTATCAAGAGCAGGTAATGCAGATGGCGCAGGTGGTCGGTGGTTATTCACTCGGTGGGGCTGATTTACTGCGGCGCGCCATGGGTAAGAAAAAAGCCGAAGAGATGGCGGAGCACCGCCAAATTTTCCGTGACGGTGCTGCCAAAGATGGTTTGAAGCAGGAAAAAGCCGACGAGATTTTCGACTTGATGGAAAAATTTGCGGGCTATGGTTTTAATAAATCCCATGCCGCCGCCTATGCTCTGTTGTCCTATCACACTGCGTATCTGAAAGCGCATCACCCGGCCGCCTTCATGGCTGCCAATATGTCGCTGGCGATGGACGATACCGACAAGGTGAAAATCTTGGTGGAAGACGCGCTCGATGTGTGCAAGCTAAAAATGCTGCCACCGGATATTAATCAATCCGATTATCGTTTTATGCCAGTCGGTGAAGCGGGCAAGAAAGCCACCCAGATTCGATATGGCATGGGCGCGGTCAAAGGCTCAGGACAAAATGCGATTGAAAGTATCGTCAATGCGCGCAAAGAAGGCGGCCCTTTCCTTGACTTGTTTGATTTCTGTAAGCGCGTCGATAAACGTCAGGTGAATCGCCGCACCATCGAATCCTTGATACGCGCCGGCGCCATGGATAGCTTAAAGCAAGACCGCGCGGTGTTATTGGCAACGGTGGATTTTGCCTTGGAAGTGGCGGAACAAGCCGAAGCTTCAGCCAATCAGGTGAGTTTGTTTGGTGACGACGATGACATGATACCGCCACCAGAATACGTGAAGGCAGAACACTGGAGCGACCGTCAACGTCTGCTGGAAGAAAAGCAAGCGCTAGGCTTTTATTTGTCGGGTCATTTATTTGATGCCTACGCACCGGAAGTGCGGCAATTCATCAAGACCACGCTCACCAAGCTGGAACCCTCGCGCGATCTCCGTTTGATCGGCGGTGTGATTGCCGGTTTGCGCTCACAAATGACGCAGCGTGGACGGCTCTTGATTGTGACTTTGGACGACGGTACGGCGGTGGTGGAAGTCACGGTATACGGCGAACTGGCCGAAGAATACAAGAGTATTTTCAAAGAAGACGAATTTCTCGCGGTGTTGGGAAAAGTATCGGAGGATCGTTTCAATGGCGGCCTGCGTATTACGGCTGAAAAGGTGATGGACATCGGCCGCGCCCGGGTACAGTTTTCTCAGGGCTTACGCATCAATCTAGATGCCAGTGCCGACACCAAAAAGTTGGCTGAAATTTTGCAGCCGCATCTCAATCAAGAAGGCTGCCCGGTGTTGGTACGCTATGAAAATCAAGTCGCTAGTGCGGAGCTCTACTTATCCGATGCCTGGCGGGTCAACCCTGACGACCAATTACGTAAAAAACTAGGTGATTGGCTGCTAGCGTCTAATGTGAAAATTGAATACGCCTGATGACGAATCCAGTTCCTACAATGGTGGCACAAGCGAAGCATGGGCAGAATTTTCTGCCCGATCTGCCACAACAAATTTTAGCCTTACTCCCGCTCACTTTATTTTTTCAAATCGGTGTGATGTATGGCGGCCTATTTCTATTTTTGTTAGCTTGGCTGCTTGCCACGCGTACGCAAGCAGCGTGGTTTCGCCAGTGGTGCGCCATCAGGCAAAGTCCCCTCTTTATTCCAGTGCTGGCCTTACTGCTGCTGTCACTGATCATGAGCCTAATTCATCCGCATCCGGAAAATGAATTTGCGGCGGCCTTCTTGCATTATCAAAGCTATTTACTCTTGTTCCCCTTGCTTGCGATCGGTGCGGGGGCTTGGCAACAGCGGGCAATTCATTATTTTTTCTTGGGCACACTGATCGCCTCAACTTTGTTCTACCTCAATAGCCTAGGCGTCTTACCCGATATTAAATTCTTCCGTAGTTACACCCTTTATGAAGGTAATAAATCCATATTGCTGGCTTTACTATTGGCCTTGGGCGCGGCTTGGATGCTGCATGAATGGCGCCTGAAAAGAGATCACGCTGTGTGGCGGGCATTGGCGTTTATCTATGTGAGCGCCGCTTTAATCTTGTGCGCCAAATCGCGTACCGCAAGCCTATTGTTTGTCATCTTGTGTGGCATCTTGGTCTGCCGAAATTTTAGTTTTCGCTGGTGGCAAATGGCGGTGCTGGGTGCCGTCGTCGTCGCTGGGATTGCAGGCGTAAATTATGCCGCGCAAATGCCAGCACCAGTCACTTGTCTAGCCAAAGAAATGCACGACGCTTATCACTTGAACGGCGCGCAAATTTTAGTTAATCGCGCCATCTGTACCGTACATCAGGTGCGAGATTTCGGGAAAACAAAACAAGTGAGTGAGGATGGCATGCGCCTAGAAATTTACCTAAACACTTGGGAAATGATACAAGAGCGGCCACTCTTGGGGCATGGCATCGGTAATTGGTTAGCGGCCTATCAAGCGAAAGCCAAAGGCGAAATCAGCGAAAAAATGACCACGCCGCATAATGATTATCTTTTGTATTTTTTTGAACTCGGTTTATTGGGTGTACTGAGCTTGCTAGTTATTTTTTTGACGCAGTTGAAAGTGGCGCGTGATATGGTGAAAAGTGAGCATCAAGAGCGGGCGATGTTGTTGGTGATGGTGACGGTGACGATGATGTTCTCTGCTCTGTTTAATGCGATTTTGCGGGATGGTGTGTTTGCGTTTGCGATGATGATTTTGTTGGCGATACCCTTGGCGGGTGTCAAGCGGGGGTGAATTGGATTGCGTAGGGTGGGCACGGTTTTTGTGCCCACGCGGCCGGTACATTTATTGGGTCAATGCGGCTTGAGTTTCGATTGTGCCCACGCGGTTGGCTTTTAGGCGTGTTTTTGCGTTCGCTGGTCGGGGGTAGCCCGACGGCTACTTACCTTTTTTGCTTCGCCAAAAAAGGTAAGCCAAAAAAGGCGACCACGCTGCCACCGCCCTGCGGGTTCCCAATTGTGCGGGACAAAAAATGGGAAAGCGTTGAAACTCGCCTTTGGCTCAGACAACAACGCTTTCTTATCCATTTTCTGTCCCACACAATTGGCGGTGTCAGAAGTGGGTTTGAGTCAAAGGCAAGGTCAAAGGCAAGGTCAAAGACAAGTCAAAACATACAAATGGCGTGGGGTGGGCACGGTTTTTGTGCCCACGCGGTCAATGATAAAAATTGTTAATGTGCGTGTTGTTTTGGTTTTTGCTGCTGCTTTTGACTTTAAGCCGCTTAGGACGCTGTAATTTGTGCGTCACAGAAAATGGATAAGAAAGTGTCGTTGTCTGAGCCGAAGGCGAGTTTCGACACTTTCCCATTTTTTGGGATGCACAAATTATGCTGAAGCGTAGCGTAAGCACCCGCAGGGCAAGTATTGCGGTCGCCTTTTTTGGCTTACCTTTTTTGGCGAAGCAAAAAAGGTAAGTAGCCGTCGGGCTACCCCCGACCAGCAAACGACAAGAAACAAATGCGCGTCATTACGAAGTAGATGAAAATACTAAGCGCGTGGGCACAAAACGTGCCCACCCTACTAGGCTGATCCATTTTCTGTGACGCACAAATTACAGTGTCACAAGCGGGTTAAGGTCAACAGCAAAACAAGCGATCAATAATCGCATTAAGAAAAATGTGTGACGACAGAATTTGTATGTTTTGACTTTGTATTTGATCTTAATCCACTTCTGACACTGCCAATTGTGCGGGACAGAAAATGGATAAGAAAGCGTTGCTGTCTGAGCCGAAGGCGAGTTTCAACGCTTTCCCATTTTTTGTCCTGCACAATTGGGAACCCGCAGGGCAGTGGCAGTGTGGTCGCCTTTCTTTTGCTTACTTTTTCTTTGGCGAAGCAAAGAAAAGTAAGTAGCCGTCGGGCTACCCCCGACCAGCAAACGAAGAGTTACGATTACAA
>JAHFQV010000013.1 GCA_023259175.1 Oxalobacteraceae bacterium
AAAATTAAATCGGAATTGGCAGGTATCAAGCCATTGCCGACATCGCGTGCGCCGTAAGCGAGTGCTGCGGGAATAATCAAAGTACGCTTGCCGCCCACTTTCATTCCTAAAACACCTAGGTCCCAGCCACGGATAACTTCACCGCCGTTGATGGTAAAGCTAAAAGCTTCGCGCTTGCGCGAGCTATCAAATTCTTTACCTTTTTGATTTTTTGCTTTTGTGTCGCGTAACCAGCCCGTGTAATGTACCGTGACTTTTTGTCCCGATTTTGCTTCATCACCCTTGCCGACTTTTTTATCGATTTTTTGGACTTCGGGCATACTGACGACATCGAGCAGTTCTACATCAAAAACCAAATCGGAATTAGCCGGAATTAAACCATTACCGACGCTACGTGCGCCATAGGCGAGTGCAGCCGGTATCATGAGGGTACGCTTGCCACCGACCTTCATGCCGGCGACACCTTGTTCCCAACCTCGAATAACGCGTCCTTCGCCCAGATTAAAATTAAATGGTCCTCGACCGATGGAGCTATCGAAGGCCTTACCATGTTGGTCGGCCGCTTGTGGGTCGAGTAGCCAGCCGGAATAATGCACGATAACTGTTTTACCCGGCAGCGCTTCTTTACCCTGGCCGACGAGGGTGTCGATTTTGCCTAATTCACTGAGTGCGGGTGCGACGGCGACTATGCTTGCGGCTGGTAGTGACGGTGCTGGTGCTGGTACTTGTTGGGTTTCTGCTTGTGCTGGTTCTGGCTTTTTTTGTTCTTGGGTAAAACTTGGATTTGCGTAGGCGGGGTAGGCCATAAGTGAAAATGTCGCTAGGCCTAATAGCGTAAAGCGTAATGATTTAGCTGAGGCGTGCATCGCGTTTGAGGTCCTATGGGTGAGATGGTGTGTAATCGATTTATTTATTTATTTGTGCTTTGCGTATTTTCGCTTCGAAAGCAAGGTCAAACTGGCTGGCTTTTTTAGGCGCTTGTTTTTGTACATTATTAACAAACTGCACAAATGCGTCAATCTCTAAAGGTGGACATAGGACATTGGGTGTTTCGGTGTCGTTTGCTAGCACCAAATAAAACAGGCCGTCGCTGGTACTGACCATGGAATAGGGCAGTTTTCCGCTACGCTCTTTTAAGCGTAAGACCGCATTGCTTGCTTTGGTTGAACGTGCCATAAAGGTTTCAAAATATCCGGTTGAGTGATCTTCGCATGATAATCTATTGTGTCTTGTTTCACGAGTCGAATAGCAAGAAAATAGAAACGGAAAAGAAAGGGAGAATATGAATTTAGTGCAGCACTATATCAATGGCGCGATTTGTGCCTCGACCAGTGGTCGTCAACAAGCGGTGTTTAACCCGGCGACAGGAGAGATTTGCGGCAATGTCGTTTTGGCCGATGAAGCTGAGGTTCATCAGGTAGTGGCGGCCGCGAAAAATGCTTGGCCCGCTTGGTCTGAAACGGCAGCACTTAAACGTGCACGCGTTTTATTTAAATTTAAGAACTTGCTGGAAGAAAATCAGCACATTATCGCGGCGCATATCACGCGTGAACATGGAAAAATTTTATCTGATGCCTTGGGCGAGGTGGCGCGTGGAATTGAAATCGTCGAATTTGCCTGTGGTATTCCACAACTCGCCAAAACGCAATTTTCCGACAATATTGGTGGTGGCATCGATCACTGGAATTTACGACAGTCTTTAGGCGTAAGCGTCGGTATCACACCCTTTAATTTTCCCTTTATGGTGCCGATGTGGATGGCGCCGCTCGCCATTGCGACTGGGAATACCTTTATTCTCAAACCTTCGGAACGTGATCCTTCTGTTTCTCTGATATTGGCCGATTTGTGGCAACAAGCGGGTTTGCCCGACGGCGTGTTTAATGTAGTGCAGGGCGATAAAGTTGCGGTCGATGCCTTGTTGCAGCATCCCGATGTGGCGGCTATTTCCTTTGTTGGTTCCACGCCAGTTGCGGAAAGTATTTATCGACAAGCGACCCACCTCGGGAAACGTGTGCAAGCCTTGGGCGGCGCAAAAAATCATTTGGTAGTGATGCCCGACGCTGATCTTGAGCAAGCGGTCGATGCGTTGATGGGGGCGGCTTTTGGCTCGGCAGGTGAGCGCTGTATGGCGATTTCGGTGGCGATCGCCGTTGGGGATATCGGAGACCGTTTGCTTGAGCGTTTGCGACTACGGGTACAGGCGCTGAAGGTGGGTGATGGCTTTGATTCTCAGGTGGAAATGGGACCGGTGATTAGTGCTGCTCACAAAGAGCGTATCGTTCGCCTCATTGCCAGTGGAATTGACGAAGGTGCGCAATTGATCGTCGATGGACGTGGTCTTCAGGTTGCGGGTCGTAAAGCAGGATTTTTTATCGGGGGCAGTTTATTTGACCATGTTCAGGAGGGCATGCAAATCCATCGTGAAGAGATTTTCGGACCTGTGCTTTGCGTCATGCGCGTTCCAGATTTTACCACTGCCTTAAACATCATTAACCGTCACGAATACGGAAATGGGGTTTCCCTCTTTACTGCCGACGGTAATATCGCTCGCGAATTTACCCGTCGTGTCCAAATTGGCATGGTCGGGATTAACGTGCCTATTCCAGTGCCGATGGCCTGGCATTCATTTGGTGGCTGGAAACGCTCCATGTTCGGCGACGTGCACGCCTACGGAGAAGAAGGCATACGCTTCTACACACGTTACAAATCCGTGATGCAGCGTTGGCCAGAATCCATCGCTAAGGGGGCGGAATTTGCTATGCCTGCGGTGAAGTGAGTGGTGGGTTTTGGTTTTCAATATTTTTCGCTTTGCCTGTACAGGCATCCACGAGTCTGGTGGAAGTGGCTTAGCGAAGTTTTGATTTGTCTCTTAATAAAAATGGCGAACCGAAGTTCGCCATTTTTTTACCCGATTACATCAAATTTTAGAATTTGATATTAGCTCCTAAAGAGAAGTAGCGACCAACCGCGTCATAATTTTGCGGGAAGGTGTTGCCACTGTTCGTTCCTGTGCCACTAATTGTTCCACCTACGATAGGCGGCTTCTTGTTCGCAGCGTTGGAGATACTCAAACTCAGATTGATGTTCTTGTTGAGGTTCCAGTTCGCGCTTAAATCGATATAGTTGTAAGCATCAATTTTCGCATAGGCTGGCAAGAAATCGGTACCACCTGGTTCTTCGATTACACCGCTAACATAACGCCAGTTGTAGCCGAAGCTGAAGTCGCCGACGTGCCAAGTACTGCGTTGGTTGAATTTGCGTTTGTAATTGGGCGCGCCGCAAGCAACACTGTAGTAACCCAAGCAGTCACGATCAACTGAAACGGGTGTTGGTTGGAAGTGGTTGGTTTTTACTTGGTTCATACCGAAATTTATATCGAGCTTACCCATGCTTGCATCCAAACCGAGATTGGATAAAGGCAATTGGTAGTAGACGTTTAAGTCGTATCCGCTGGTACCTTGTACTCCTAAGTTGGAAGAGGCTACGAAAACACCCTTTGATTCCACGCCATTAAATGTACCATTGCCAGTGTTTCGGTAAATGAGTGCACAAGTGGAATTGAGGGCGTAACTTGGGTTAAATTTCGCTGAATAGCAACCATCCAAAACGTCGGTTGTCGTAGGCGAAGAAATCGCTTTGGTGATGTCGATTTTGTAGTAATCCAAACTGATCATCAACTTTGCCATAGGTTCGATTACGAAGCCTATGGTTTTGGTTTTTGCTTCTTCAGGTCCGAGGTTAGGATTGCCTCCGGATAAGCGATTGATTTGACCCGCAGATGGTGCGTCGAGATTGCCAATAGAACCCACGGGAACGCCAGTTAAACGGCACAGATTCGAGAGTGTTCCTGCGGTGTTCGCCTCACCGGCGTTAATGAGATTTTTTTGACATGGGTCGGTCGCCAAGTTGCTTAAGCCCGTGACTTGAGGTGCAAACAATTCATTCACGTTCGGTGCGCGTGTGGCTAACTGCACCATGCCGCGGAAACGCAATGATTTGATCGGTTCCCATTCACCACCGTATTTATAGCTGCCGTAAGATTGTGACTTTTGTGCTGTTTCAAAGTTGGTGCTGCGATAGCCCAGTTCAAGGTTCAGGTGTCGTGCAAAGCTGACATCTTTCAAAATCGGGACGAGCGCTTCAAGTGCGTATTCACGCAATTTAAATGTGCCTGAGCGATCTGGGGTAGGTGCGCCCGTTCCCAAGACTTCGCCTTGCAACTGGGACGCAGCATCAGAACGTGTGGTGCCAGTTACTTTGCGTTGTTCCGCACTGATCGCTACATTAATGGGTTGGTGTGCCCAAGGGCTTTGTAAACTGCCCAGATCGCCGGAGACGGACGCTGCGCCTACGTCTTGCGTTACGCTTTGCATGAGTACAGCGCTCTGGTTGATAAAGGCTAATTGTTCAGGCGTAATCGATCCCGAAGCGCCAAAGACGTTGAGTGGTACGCATCCGTTTGCGCTATCTACGCACTTTGTTGTGCTAACAGCGTTCAGTGCTTGTTTTACCTTGGACAGGGAGCCCCAATTGCGACGGATTTGGACTTGGTCGGCGGAACCACTGCTCCAGTAGGCATCATAGTTCCAGTTACCGATCAGCTCACCTTTAAGACCTAAGGTGTATTGTAAAGTTTTGTTATCGAAATCATTGAAACGTGGGCCGAGTTCTACGAAGCGACGACCAATTGTGAGCGGAACCACGGTAGCATTACCTACCACACAATCGCTGGCCGCGATACCGCGACGTTGGCAGAGTTGTGTGCGTGCAGCATCGGGAATGTAAGGGTTGCCGATGGGAACGTTGTAGGTATTATTGAAGGTGCCGGATTCCGCGAGTGTGGAGGCTACTTTACTCGCTGTGTAGAATACTTCGGAATACACTTCAAAATTATCATTAATACGATAATTGCCCAGCGCAGTGGCTTGAGTGCGTTCTAGGCCTGTTACGTAGTAATTGAGTGGATTGAAGTTATAGGGGACAACGGGCTGGATCAATTTTCCTGTTGCAGGGTCGATTTGCCAAGTTCCGGCTAAAGCGTCGGTGCCACCCGTGCCTTTAGGTGTTGACATGGCTGAAGGGATCGTTGTTCCCGATCCAGAGGGTTTTCCTGTTACTGAGTCAAACTGTGTCAAACCGTAGCTACGTTCACCTTGGCGTAAAGGGTCGCTTTTTGTTTTTCCTATGCTCAAGGCAACGTTACCACGACCTTCGTCTAGTGTTGCGCCCATCGTGACATCGGTGCGATAGCGTTTTGCATCAGAGTCGCCGCTGGAACCGTATGAGGAATTGACCTCGAAACCTTTAAAATTTCTCTTGAGGTTAAAGTTGACTACGCCAGACACTGCATCCGCTCCGTACACAACAGAAGCACCACCGGTGACCAAGTCCACGCGGCTCAGTAGTGCGATAGGAATAGAGTTTGTATCGACCGTACCACCTAAGTCATAAGGTACCAAGCGGCGACCGTTGACCAATACGAGTGTGCGATTTGTGCCTAGGCCACGTAAATCGATGGTGGCTGCGCCGCCTGTGCCATTATTGGTGCCAGGTCCGATTGCGGGAACAGCGGCCGGTAAGCCTTTAAAGAATTCTTCGACTGCGATCGGTTGAGATGTTTGAATCTCGGCGGCAGTGATGGATGAGATGGGACTGTTTGATGTCGTGCCTGGTGTAGTGATGCGGGTACCTGTGACTACGACGGTTTCGACTTTCTTTTCCTGTGCCATACTAGGAAGTGCGCTTACACCCATGCCGACGACGACACCACCGGTAAACATGACGCGTAAAGAGCGGGCTAAAATTTTTTCTATCATTAAAAACTCCTCGTGGGACTCATTGTTTTTGATAAAAACTGCAAATATTTTTTCATTTTCGGAAAATCGGTAATGCGGAGTAGCCCGGTTTCCTACTTCTATTTAACAGTCGTTTGTTGAATATCGATCGCTTAGATTGATGCTCGTCATTCTCTCCCTACCGCATAGCACGGCTTCGCACATCTTGATTATTTTTGTGTGCTTTTTTGGCTAACATTGAGCGCGGTGTTCATGAGAACATTGATGCAATCGGGTGTCAATCTCTGTTTGATTTGGTTGGAAGGAAAACAACAGCCATCTTAGATTTTTGAGATTTTTGTCGTTTTTCCTTTCATAAGAAAAGCTTTTGGGTGAAGCATAAAATTGCTTTTGATCTTTGCGATGCTTCATAGTCAGATGGCTATAAGCTTGTTATGCTATGCCTTTGCCAATTGCTTAGGTTTGTCGTGAATGATTTTTTGATTTTAGGTTTTGCCGCTTTTGCGGCTGGGTTTGTCGATGCGGTGGTGGGTGGGGGTGGCTTGATTCAGTTGCCGGCACTTTTTTCGACGTTACCTGGGAGTGCGCCTGCTAGTTTGCTGGGGACGAGTAAATTGGCGGGGATTTGGGGTACTTCGGTGGCTGCGGCTAATTATATGCGTTCGGTTACTTTGAAATGGTCGGTGTTGTTGCCTGCAGCGGCATTCGCTTTTGTTTTGTCCTTTGCTGGGGCGCAGGTAGTCACCCATTTGCCGCCCACTTATTTGCGTAAGGCGCTCCCCTTTATTTTGGCTTTGATCGCGCTCTACACTTTTTGGAAGAAGGATTTGGGTCAGCATTATCGCCCTTTGTATGAGGGGCGTAAGGAATTGGTGATGGCGTGCTGGGTGGCAGCGGCGATCGGATTTTATGATGGATTTTTTGGGCCGGGGACGGGGAGCTTTTTTATCTTTGTGTTTGTGCGAATGTTTGGGTATGATTTCCTTAGGGCGTCGGCTTCGGCTAAAGTATTAAACGTTTCTTGCAATGCCGCTGCCTTGATCTCTTTTGGCGCAAGTGGGCATGTGATCTGGGTGTTGGGGTTGGGTATGGCTGTGTGTGGAGTTGCGGGCTCCTTGTGTGGTAGTCGTCTGGCGATTAAGCATGGCAGTGGTTTTGTACGCATCTTATTTTTGGTCGTGGTTTGTGTCTTGGTATGCAAGACTGCTTACGATGCCTTTTTGAAGTGAGCGTGGTTAAGCTAAGGAATTTGTTTCACGTGGAACCTATAATGGAGGCGAGGCTTGGGCTTCGGGAGAAATATTTTGGATTATAGCGACGATAAAATTTATGTTCGCACCGAAATTGGTGAGGCCGAGATTCGAGAACGTCGTTTGCCTTTGAGTAAGAACGAGCAATTGGTTTTGGTTTCGATTGATGGCGAGAGTAGTTATTTGAAATTGGCGGCGAGCTTTTCCTATGATGAAAGTTCTTCGTTTGAGATGGCGATGCATACCTTGTTACGCCTGCGTTTGATTGAGGCACGAGGGAATGAGCAAACGGTTCCGGGTCTGACTGACTTCGCGAAGGCGGATATAGATGACTTTACCTCGTCCGATTTCTTTTCCTCGACTATGGAGACTTCGCCCTCGGGGGTGGTGGTGAATACGCGCACGCGCACCTTGCAGTCGGTGCGCGCGCGCGAGGAGGAGGAAATAGAGGCGATGGATGTTGATATTTTCCTGCCTTTGGAGTTTGAAGATAAGCTGCGTAAGAAGAAGGCGAAGGCGCGTGCGCCACAAAAATTGGTGGAGGTTTATCCCCAGCCTAAAGCGGTGAAGAAAAAGAAGCGTAGAAAGAAAGTGGAAGTTCCGCCGGAGGCTAAGTGGAAGCTACCCTTGTATGTTGGGCTGATGTTGTTGGGGGTAGTGCTTTCAGGACTTGCTCTTTGGAAGATGAAATAAGGTTTCACGTGAAACAAAGATTCGGAAGATTTACGTTTTATGTTGGCCGAATTTCTTGAAGTCGAGGTTTTCGGATTATAATCGTGCCTCGCAATCTGTAATCCCACCTAGAGTCCCCTCATGTTTTATCCTAAAGAATTCGATGTCATCGTCGTCGGCGGCGGTCATGCCGGTACTGAAGCTGCACTTGCCTCCGCTCGTATGGGGCAGGCGACTTTGCTGTTAACTCATAATATTGAAACTTTGGGGCAGATGTCCTGCAATCCTTCTATCGGTGGTATCGGTAAAGGACATCTAGTGAGGGAGCTTGATGCGATGGGTGGGGCGATGGCGATTGCGACTGATGAGGCGGGAATACAGTTTCGTATTCTTAATTCGTCTAAAGGGCCAGCGGTACGGGCAACCCGTGCTCAGGCCGACCGGATTCTTTATAAGCAAGCGATACGTAGTCGTTTGGAAAATCAAAAAAATCTTTGGATATTTCAGCAGGCGGTCGATGATTTGATGGTGGAAGGCGATCGTGTGGTCGGCGCGGTCACTCAGATTGGCTTGAAATTCAAAGCACGCGCCGTCGTGCTGACGGCGGGAACATTTTTGGATGGCAAGATTCATGTCGGGCTAAGTAATTTTTCAGCAGGCCGCGCGGGTGATCCACCTGCCATTTCTTTGTCGCGTCGCTTGAAAGAATTAGCGCTACCGCAAGGACGTTTGAAAACCGGTACCCCCCCAAGAATAGACGGTCGCAGTATTGATTTTTCTCAGATGCAGGAGCAGCCCGGCGATTTGGATCCGGTTCCTGTTTTCTCGGTCATGGGTCATGTGGGTATGCATCCACAACAAATGCCCTGTTGGATTACCCATACCAATGAGCGTACCCATGACATTATTCGGGCAGGCTTAGATCGTAGCCCCATGTACACGGGTGTAATCGAAGGCGTGGGGCCGCGGTATTGCCCGTCGATAGAAGATAAAATTCATCGTTTTTCGGGTAAAGAATCGCATCAAATATTTTTGGAGCCTGAGGGCTTAACGACCAAGGAATTTTATCCGAATGGAATTTCGACCAGCTTGCCATTTGATGTGCAATTGGATTTGGTGCGCTCCATGCGTGGGATGGAAAACGCTTATATTTTGCGCCCTGGTTATGCGATCGAATATGATTATTTTGATCCGCGTGGATTAAAAACCTCTTTAGAAACTCGGGCTATTCAAGGCTTGTTTTTTGCTGGGCAAATTAACGGCACAACCGGTTACGAAGAAGCCGCTGCACAAGGACTGCTGGCGGGTCTAAATGCGGCCTTGATGACGCAGAACCGCGACGCTTGGGTACCTCGCCGTGATGAGGCTTACTTGGGTGTCTTGGTCGATGATTTGGTGACTAAGGGCGTGCAGGAACCCTATCGGATGTTCACTAGTCGCGCCGAATTTCGCTTGAGCTTGCGCGAAGATAACGCGGATATGCGCTTAACCGAAATCGGTCGAAAGCTAGGTTGCGTTAGTGATCGCCAATGGCAGATGTTTGAGGAAAAACGAGAGGCAGTTTCACGTGAAATGGAAAGACTCAAATCAACTTGGGTGAATCCACGTATCGTGGCAGATGCTGAAGCCGAGCGTGTCGTGGGTAAAGCTTTGGAGCGTGAATACTCACTCGCTGATTTACTACGTCGCCCGCAAGTGACTTACGAAGCCCTAATGAGTTTGACAGGCATCGACGGGCAGCCATTAGCGGGAAGCGCCGTGAGCGACCCGGCGGTGCAAGAACAAGTTGAAATCCAAGTGAAGTACTCGGGTTATATTGGGCGGCAGGCGAAAGAGGTGGAGCGACAAGCCCATTTCGAAAACCTCAAGATGCCATTGGACTTTGACTATCTCGAGGTCAATGGGCTGTCGATTGAAGTCAAACAGAAACTCAATGCGCAGAAACCTGAAACGCTAGGCCAATGCGGTCGTATTTCGGGGGTTACACCTGCAGCCTTGTCCTTGCTCCTAGTCCACCTTAAGAAGCGTGGCTACAAAGAGTTCGTGAACGACGAAAAATTGAGTGTGTCCGCATGAGGCAATCGGCTGTGTTTGATCGGGCGAGCTTGACTGCTAACCTCAAAGAGGGTGTGGCTGAGCTCGCGCTCGATCTGCAGGACGAGCAATTTGAGCAGATGATGGATTATCTGGGTCTCTTGTTCAAATGGAATTCTGTCTACAATCTGACTTCCATCCGCGATCCACAGGAAATGGTGAAGCAGCACTTGCTCGACTCGCTCGCGGCGGTGTTTGCATTCGCGCATGCAAAGAATATTTTGGATGTAGGTTCCGGGGGCGGTTTGCCTGGTCTAGTGTTGGCGATTGTTTATCCGCAAGCGCGTGTGACCATGATCGATATCGTGCACAAAAAAACTGCATTTCTAACGCAGGTCAAAGCAGAATTAGGCTTAAAGAACGTGAGTATTCACACCGGGCGAGTGGAGCAATATCAGGTCGACACCCTATTTGATGTGATCACTTCGCGCGCCTTTTCTGAGCTCGCAAATTTTATCAATTGGTCGGGACATTTGCTGCAAGAAGGCGGGCAATTTATCGCCTTGAAGGGAGTCCGACCCGATGGGGAAATTGAGTGTTTGCCCGAGGGCTGGAAACTTGAGCAGATCAAAGCGATCAAGGTGCCAATGTTGACGGTGGAGCGACATTTAGTGTGTGTTAATAAAAAGTAGTGCTAGGAAGAGTAAAACAAGCAAAAGTGAAACAAGCGCATTTTTCAGATAAAAACGAAAACGAAGAGTCTATGGCCAAAATATTTTGCATTGCGAATCAAAAAGGTGGTGTTGGGAAAACCACGACTACGGTGAATCTGGCCGCGGGATTAGCCAAGCTTGACCAGCGTGTTTTATTGGTCGATCTCGATCCTCAAGGCAATGCGACCATGGGCGCGGGGGTCAATAAAGCCAAGTTGAGTTCCTCCGTTTATCAAGTGCTCTTAGGTATGGCGAAGGCGACTGATGCGATTGTGCGTTCGGATGCTGGGGCATTTGATGTGCTTCCGGCCAATCGCGAATTGGCGGGTGCCGAAGTCGAAATGGTCGAGCTGGAAAATAGAGATAAACGTCTGCGCTCAGCCTTAGACGAAGTGGGCGCTAACTACGACTTCATTTTGATCGATTGCCCCCCGGCTTTATCCATGCTAACTTTGAATGGTTTATGTGCCGCACACGGGGTCATTATTCCTATGCAATGTGAATATTACGCGCTCGAAGGCTTGTCGGATTTAGCCAATACGATCAAAAAAGTATCGGCGAATTTGAATCCTGATTTAAAAATCGTGGGTTTATTGCGGGTGATGTTTGACCCGCGCATGACGTTATCGCAACAAGTCTCGGATCAGCTCGAACAGCATTTTGGCGACAAAGTTTTTAAAACCTTGATACCGCGTAATGTCCGTTTGGCGGAAGCGCCTTCTTACGGTATTCCAGGCGTGGTGTTTGACCCTTCGTCAAAAGGCGCCCAGGCTTACATCGCGTTTGGTGCGGAAATGGTAGACAGAATTAAAGCATTGGATAAGAAAAAATGATCAAAAAGCAAAAAGGATTGGGGCGTGGTTTGGAGGCGCTGTTAGATGGTGGGGGTGATTTTACCGAGGCGGTGCCCACCGTGAAAGGCGCGCCAACGACGCTACACGTTTCGCATATGCAAGCCGGTAAGTATCAGCCTAGGATACGTATGGACGAGGGCGCATTGGCTGAATTGGCCGCCTCGATTAAAGTGCAAGGCTTGATGCAGCCGATTTTGGTGCGTCCGGTGGGGCAGCAAAACGGTCACACGCGTTACGAAATTATTGCCGGTGAGCGCCGTTATCGCGCATCACAAATGGCGGGTTTGCAAGAAGTCCCAGTCTTGGTGAAAGATGTCGATGATCAGGCGGCGGCTGCCATGGCCTTGATCGAAAATATTCAGCGCGAAGATTTAAATCCTTTGGAAGAGGCGCAGGGCATCCATCGCCTGATCACGGATTTTTCCTTTACCCATGAGCAGGCTGCGCAATCAGTGGGGCGTTCGCGCAGCGCGGTGTCAAATCTCTTGCGCTTACTCAATCTCGCTCGCCCCGTGCAAACCATGTTGATGGCTGGGGATATTGACATGGGGCATGCACGCGCATTGCTGGCAGTCGATGCGGCCAATCAAATTCAATTGGCAAATCTGGTGGTCGCAAAACGTTTGAACGTGCGTGAAACCGAAAAATTGGTGACAAAAACCTCCGCAGAGTTGGCTTCACCCATCAAGTCGAGAGAGAAATCAGAAAAGTCGCGCGATATCACCCGTTTAGAGGAAGAGCTCTCGGATCTATTGGCCACCCAAGTGGTACTGAAAATGGGTAGCAAGGGACGGGGACAAATGCAGATTGATTTTGGCAGTTTAGATGCCTTAGATGGTCTGATTTCTCGGCTGAAAACAGGCCATTAATTAGATTTTAGGCCAGTAAATTGGCTAGGAATTAGCTCGCTTGCGCACGCGCAAACGTTTGACAAGCCTCGGCAATAGACTATACAATCCTGTGCTCTGCGTAATATTTTCGTCTCTAAATAGGTTTTTTGTGAGTAATTCGAATAATCAGCCCTCAAAACCGATTTATAAGATCGTCCTGTTTCAAACTTTACTGGTGCTTCTATTTGCGGTCGCTGTGGCTGCATTTCAAGACCTGCACAAAGGTTTTTCAGCGGGATTGGGTGGCGCAATTGCCGCCATCGGAAGTCTCATTTATGCCATGTTGGTTGCCGACAAAACGGGCGATCCGACCACAGTGATGAAGGCACATTTTCGTGCTGAGATGGTCAAGATTTTTATTACGGCAGTCTTGTTTTTGTTGGTACTGCTCTTGTTTCACTCAGTCGCAGCATTGTGGCTGATCCTAGGTTTCGCAGTCGTGACCTTGTCTTATTGGTTCGCACTGTTTGTTGTTTAACTTTAAATCCCGATACTCATTATTCGGATGATACAAAATCAACCGTAAAATAACTATGTCTACAGAACTCGCTCATGCCGCTCCGGCAAATTCAACAGAGTACATCAAGCACCATCTAACCCACCTCAATCATGGAGGGATCAATTTAGATACGTTTTGGATTTCTTTCTTTCTGGGTCTGGTGTTTTTGAGTGTGTTTATGTATGTCGCGCGTACCGCAACCTCCGGCGTTCCTGGTCGTTTGCAATGCTTCGTCGAGATGATACTGGAAATGGTGGACGATCTCGTTAAGAGCGCCTTTCACGCAAAAAGTAAATTAATTGGGCCTTTGTCTCTGACCATTTTTGTTTGGGTTTGGTTACTCAACGCGATGGATTTCTTGCCTGTCGATTTATTGCCAATGTTGGCCGGTCAAATGGGCATTCATAATTTGCGTGTCGTGCCTACCGCGGACGCGAATCATACTTTCGGTATGTCGCTTTCTGTCCTCATCATTATCATCGCATTTTCGATTAAAGCGAAAGGTATTGGCGGTTGGACAAAAGAACTCTTCACTGCGCCTTTCCACGCACATGGCGTAGGTGCGGTCATCTTGGCACCGATTAATTTCATTTTCCAATTGATCGAATTATTGGCAAAGCCAATTTCTTTGGCATTGCGCCTTTTCGGCAATATGTATGCGGGCGAATTGATTTTCATCTTGATCGCCTTGTTGCCTTGGCAGTTCCAGTGGTTGTTGGGTGGTCCTTGGGTTATTTTCCATATTTTGGTGGTGACTTTGCAAGCCTTCGTATTTATGATTTTGACGATTGTTTACCTCAGCTTAGCAGTTGAAAAGCATTAAGAAAAATGAGTCGTAATTTGCTTCAACAGCAAGCAAGTATTGGTAGTCCGAGTTTAGGTTCAAGTTTGGTTTTATAAGTAAATTTTTGTAATTTTAGTTTTTTAATTTAGGAGAAATACAATGCAAGCTCTAATCGCACAAGTTCAAGGCATGACTGTTATCGCTGCTGCTATCATCATCGGTCTCGGCGCTATCGGTACCGCTATTGGTTTTGGTCTGCTCGGTGGTAAATTTTTGGAAGCATCTGCACGTCAACCAGAATTGATGCCACAGTTGCAAACTAAATTGTTCGTTATCGCAGGTCTCTTGGATGCGATTTCCATGATCGGCGTTGGTGTTGCTTTGCTTTACACATTTAACAACCCATTCTTGGCTGCTGTTATGGCCGCAGCCGGTAAGTAATTGCTCTAAGCCTAGGCAACTAGGGGAAACTTTTTTTAGGAGCAAACAATGGACATTAACAGTTCTCTGCTTGGTCAAATGCTCACCTTCGCGGTTTTGGTATTCGCGACGATGAAGTTTGTTTGGCCAGCACTTAGAAATATGCTTGACGAACGCATCCAGAAAATTTCGGATGGTTTGTCCGCTGCAGACAAGGGCAAAGCTGCGATGGCTGACGCTGAGAAGCGCGTCGAAATCGAATTGGCAACTGCCCGTACAGAAGGTCAAAAGCGTATCAGTGAAGCTGAGAAGCGTGCGACTTTGCTCGCAGAAGAAATTAAGCAAAACGCACAAGCAGAAGCCGCACGTATCGTCGCGCAAGCCAATGCAGACGCAGCTCAACAAGTGACTAAAGCACGCGAAGAATTGCGCGCTCAAGTGGCTGGTTTAGCAGTGAAAGGCGCTGAGCAAATTTTGAAACGTGAAGTCAACTCAGAAGCGCATGCTGATTTGTTGAAACAACTCGCAGTCGAGCTGTAATTATGGCTGAACTCGCTACAGTCGCTCGTCCTTACGCTGAGGCTCTGTTCCGTGTTGCGCAGTCCGGCAACGATTCTGCCAAGCTTGCTGCTTGGTCGGAATTGGTTGCTGAGATGGCGCAAGCTGCGGCTCATCCAGATGCGATCGCGCTTGCTCATAATCCCAAAGTTTCTGCTGCAAAAACAGCAGAAATCTTTTTGTCCGTCTTGAAATCAGCGATCACTGATGAAGCGAAAAACTTCGTCAATACGCTTGCTGAATATAATCGACTCACGCTATTACCTGAAATCGCTAGCCAGTTCCAAGTCTTGAAAAATGCTTTGGAAGGCGCTGCAAATGCGCATATTACGAGCGCTTTTGCACTTACGGCTGAGCAGGTAAAGGAATTGTCGGTCACGCTCGAAAAGAAATTTGGTCGCAAACTGCATTCAACCGTGACAGTGGATTCTTCCCTGATCGGTGGCGTGCGTATTGTCGTTGGTGATCAAGTTCTGGATACCTCGGTTAGAGCAAAACTGCAAAAGATGCACGTCGCTTTGGTCGCGTAATTTAAACATACGCAGTCAAAAGTACTGAAACAATATTAGGAGTTAGTATGCAACTCAACCCATCAGAAATCAGTGAGTTGATCAAGAGCCGGATTCAAGGCTTTGGTGACAGCGCTGAAGTTGGTAATCAAGGTACGGTTATTTCCGTTACCGACGGCATTTGCCGCATTCATGGCCTCTCAGACGCTATGCAAGGCGAGATGCTGGAATTCCCAGGCAATACTTTTGGTCTGGCTTTGAACTTGGAACGTGATTCCGTTGGTGCCGTTATTTTGGGTGACTACGAGCATATTTCTGAAGGCGACACGGTTAAATGTACCGGTCGTATTTTGGAAGTGCCTATCGGTCCAGAATTGCGCGGCCGCGTGGTCAATGCCTTGGGTCAGCCTATCGACGGTAAAGGTCCGATCAACGCAAAATTAACCGCGCCAATCGAAAAGATTGCGCCAGGCGTTATTGCGCGTCAATCTGTTTCCCAACCATTGCAAACGGGCTTGAAGTCGATCGACTCCATGGTACCGGTAGGTCGTGGTCAACGTGAATTGATCATTGGTGATCGTCAAACGGGTAAAACAGCGGTCGCGATTGATGCCATCATCAATCAAAAAGGTCAGGGCGTGACATGTATCTATGTCGCGATTGGTCAAAAAGCGTCTTCCGTTAAAAACGTAGTGCGTTCTTTGGAAGCGCATGGCGCGATGGAATACACCATCGTCGTTGCAGCCACTGCGGCCGAATCGGCTGCGATGCAATACGTGTCGGCTTACTCTGGTTGCGCGATGGGCGAATACTTCCGTGATCGTGGCGAAGATGCCTTGATCGTGTATGACGATTTGTCTAAGCAAGCGGTCGCTTACCGTCAAGTATCCCTGCTCTTGCGTCGTCCACCAGGTCGCGAAGCTTACCCAGGTGACGTGTTCTATTTGCACTCCCGTTTGTTAGAGCGCGCAGCACGCGTGAATCCTGATTACGTTGAAGCTTTCACCAAAGGTGAAGTCAAAGGTAAGACGGGTTCCTTGACCGCTTTGCCTATCATTGAAACCCAAGCGGGTGACGTTTCTGCTTTCGTTCCAACCAACGTGATTTCGATTACCGACGGTCAGATTTTCTTGGAAACTTCTTTGTTTAATGCCGGTATTCGTCCAGCGATTAACGCGGGTATTTCCGTGTCACGCGTCGGTGGTGCAGCGCAAACTAAAGTCATCAAGAACTTGTCCGGTGGTATTCGTACTGACTTGGCGCAATATCGTGAATTGGCTGCGTTTGCGCAGTTTGCTTCCGATTTGGATGAAGCGACCCGTAAGCAATTGGATCGTGGCGCGCGTGTAACTGAATTGTTGAAACAAGCGCAGTACGCACCATTGCCGATCTCCTTGATGGCGGCGACTTTGTTTGCAGTGAACAAGGGCTTCTTGGATGATGTACCCGTGAAGAAAGTATTGGCTTTCGAAGCAGGCGTACATAGTTTCTTGAAGACTGGTCATGCGGCCTTGTTGCAAAAGATCGAAGAAACCAAGCAACTGGACAAAGATGGCGAAGCTGCCATGGCTGCCGCAATTGCTGATTTCAAAAAATCCGGCCAATTTTAATTTACTGTAGCTAGAAGGAGTCAATACTCATGGCTGCAGGCAAAGAGATACGTGGCAAGATCAAAAGCGTAGAGAATACGAAGAAGATCACGAAAGCGATGGAAATGGTCGCTGCATCTAAAATGCGCAAGGCGCAGGATAGAATGCGCGCTTCCCGTCCTTACAGTGAAAAGATTCGGAATATCACCGCTAACTTGTCACAAGCCAACCCAGAGTACACACATCCTTTCATGGTGGCCCAAGATCAAGCGAAGAAAATCGGCTTGGTCGTGGTCACCACGGACAAGGGCTTGTGCGGTGGCTTGAACACCAACGTCTTGCGTTTGGTCACCAACAAGATGCGTGAACTCGAAGGTCAGGGTTTAAAAATTGAAGCGGTCGCAATTGGTAATAAGGGTCTCGGCTTTCTGAATCGAGTGGGTGCGAAAGTAGTGTCGCATGCGACGCAACTGGGCGATACACCCCATCTCGATAAATTGATAGGCCCAGTGAAGTTACTACTGGATGCCTACCAAGAAGGCAAACTCGATGCGGTTTATTTGAGCTATACAAAATTCATTAACACCATGAAGCAAGAGCCGGTGTTGGAGCAATTATTGCCTCTGACCGCCGACAAATTGGCCGTAGAAAAAGGTGCCCATGCTTGGGACTATATCTATGAACCGGATGCAACGACGGTGATCGATGAATTGTTGATACGCTATGTAGAAGCCTTGATTTATCAGGCAGTAGCGGAAAACATGGCATCTGAACAGTCGGCACGTATGGTGGCGATGAAATCAGCAAGTGATAACGCAGGTAATGTGATCGGCGAACTGAAACTGGTTTATAACAAGACCCGTCAAGCCGCGATTACCAAAGAGCTCTCCGAGATCGTCGCCGGTGCGGCAGCGGTTTAATTGAAATACTAAATAGCGTTCATTGGTTATAAAAGGATTGAAAACCTCTCAACACTGAGGCACAGAGACACAGAGAAAGTCATGAGGATGTATCGATTTTCGCTTTTGTTTTTCCTCCGTGTCTCTGTGTCTCCGTGTTGAGAGGTTTTGAAGACGAAACTAATAGCCTTTGGATAGCCCAAATTTTTTTATTAGAAGGAACGAACATGGCTAATGGCAAAATCGTTCAGTGTATCGGCGCTGTTGTGGACGTTGAATTTCCACGCGACGCGATGCCTAAGATTTACGACGCCTTGAAAATGGAAGGCTCCGATCTGACATTGGAAGTCCAGCAACAATTGGGTGATGGTATCGTCCGTTGTATCGCTTTGGGCTCTTCTGATGGTCTGCGTCGCGGCATGATGATTGGCAATACGGGCGCACCGATTATGGTTCCAACCGGCAAAGCAACACTGGGCCGTATTATGGACGTATTGGGTAACCCAATTGATGAGTGTGGTCCGGTTAGCCGTGAAACTACCGCGTCGATACACCGTAAAGCACCTGCTTACGACGAACTCTCTCCATCGCAAGAATTGCTGGAAACCGGTATCAAAGTGATTGATCTGGTTTGCCCATTCGCCAAGGGTGGTAAAGTGGGTCTGTTCGGTGGTGCGGGTGTGGGTAAGACCGTCAACATGATGGAACTGATCAACAACATTGCAAAAGCACACAGCGGTTTGTCCGTGTTTGCGGGTGTGGGTGAACGTACTCGTGAAGGTAATGACTTCTATCACGAAATGGCGGATGCAAAAGTGGTCGATCTGGAAAATCCAGAACAATCCAAAGTTGCGATGGTGTACGGTCAGATGAATGAACCACCAGGTAACCGTTTGCGCGTGGCTTTAACTGGTTTGACGATTGCTGAAGGCTTCCGTGACGAAGGTAAAGACGTGTTGTTCTTCGTCGATAACATCTATCGTTACACATTGGCCGGTACTGAAGTTTCCGCCTTGTTGGGTCGTATGCCCTCTGCTGTGGGTTACCAACCAACCTTGGCTGAAGAAATGGGCCGTTTGCAAGAGCGTATTACGTCCACTAAGACTGGTTCGATTACCTCGATTCAAGCGGTTTATGTTCCAGCCGATGACTTGACTGATCCATCCCCAGCAACCACCTTTGCTCACTTGGATTCCACCGTTGTTTTGTCGCGTGACATCGCTTCTTTGGGTATTTATCCAGCGGTTGATCCTTTGGATTCGACTTCACGTCAATTGGATCCACAAGTGGTCGGTCAAGACCATTACGAAACAGCCCGCGCAGTGCAAGGTACTTTGCAGCGCTACAAAGAATTGCGTGACATTATCGCGATTTTGGGTATGGACGAATTGGCGCCAGAAGACAAACTGATGGTTGCGCGTGCACGTAAAATGCAACGTTTCTTGTCCCAGCCTTTCCACGTCGCTGAAGTATTTACCGGTTCCCCAGGTAAATATGTTTCGCTCAAAGATACGATCAAAGGCTTCAAGATGATCGCATCCGGCGAACTCGATCACCTGCCAGAACAAGCGTTCTACATGGTCGGTACCATCGACGAAGCGATTGAAAAAGCAAAGAAAATGGCGGCTTAATGAGGACGCTCTCTTCCCTCTAACAGGGAAGGTGGGGATGAGCGCTACTTTAGATTCGTAACAAAAAGTAGCCACTCATTTTCTCCATCCCTTGGAAGAGAAAACGAAGAGAAAAGTCTACCAAATTAGAAGGTTAAATATGGCACATACTATTCACGTTGACGTGGTTTCAGCAGAAGAGAAAATTTTCTCTGGTGAAGCCACATTCGTCGCGTTGCCAGGTGAATCGGGTGAATTGGGTATCTATCCAAAACACACCCCGCTCATCACACGTATTAAGCCAGGTGCGGTACGCATTAAAGTTGAAGGCTTGGCCGAAGACGAATTCGTCTTCGTCGCGGGCGGGATTCTTGAAGTACAACCAAACTCGGTGACGGTATTGGCCGACACCGCGATTCGCGGTGCGGATTTGGATGAAGCAAAAGCCGCCGAGGCTAAGAAATTAGCGGAAGAAGCTTTAGTTAATCGCGAAGCTGGGTTTGACTATGCGAAGGCTCAAGCCGAACTGGCCTCCGCAATCGCGCAACTGGCCGCGATTAGTAAGCTCCGTAGCAAGCACTGATCGGATAGCGTTTGATCTAGTAAATGCGCGCAGCATGGCAAAACAAATAGACAGCTTAGGCTGTCTTTTGTTTTTCTGAGGGGTTTTACATATCAATGCCAATATTGTCCATAGTTCTAAAATACACCTAGAATTTAATAACGTGTACACAGAGCGTTTAATAATTCCCGACCTTCATCCCACATCCCTAAATTGCTCTCGGCATTGATGTGCCCAAGCTGCTTTACGAGTAGGAAACGGCTACCCCAAGCCCGTGCGTATTCGCCGGCACGGGGAGCGCTGATATAGGGGTCATTGTCGCTACAAACGACAGTACTAGGGAAGGGCAGCAAGTCGAGTGGCATTGGGCTAAAACCCGTGGCAGCTTTGGGGAAATTTTCGCCATCAGGGTCGGCAGGAGCCACTAATAGTGCGCCCAAAATCTTTCGTTGATTGTCCAGAGAAGTGCACCACCACCAGCGTAGGACAAGGGCACAGCCTGCACTATGAGCCACCAAAACCACAGGGCCTTCTAATTGCTTCACATGTTGTTCCAGCCCAACTATCCAATCGTTACATCGCGGTGCATCCCATTCGCTTTGCATTACCCGCTGGTAGCGCCTATCGCTCGCTTGCCAACGGCTTTGCCAGTGCAGTGGATCGGAATTACCGATGCCGGGAACGATTAAAATGGGGAAGTCTTGGTTCATGGGCGCTCAAATTTAGGTAGGTGTTTGGAAGTGAGAATATACAAGTATTGTAAGCGAGGCGGAAACAAATTTAAGCGCTACAAACACGGGGTAGTTATGGTATTTACCTCTAGGGAAGCGCGGATTTATTCGATAAGCGCGAAACACCATTTTTTTAAGAACCTGAATTTTCGACCTTGTTCAACGAAAAAATGGAGTTTCCCTCCGGGTTCGGCACAAAAATTAAACTCATGGGCGATTTCGGCAGCAAATTCCCTTGCTTGGCACTCCGCGGAAATGTTGCTACCAAACTCATCCCATTTTGGGCTCGAACGCGCATACCGAATAAGTCCGCGCTTCCCTAGGATTAGATGATTTGGATTTTCGCCTTATTGAGGTCCCGAGAGATTAGGGAGCAGCACTAAACCTTTTATCGAAATTCGATTTCCTGCACCGCAGCATACAATTTATGTTCATATAAAATGCATTAAGAACTATTATTTTGAAAGTTATGCACAATATTGGACATAACAAATAGTATTCTAAAATAAAATTAGCACGGGAGTGAAAAATATTTTCAGTTATAAATCAATTGCTTACATGGCATAATTAATTCAAGTTTTCGAAAACTGCCGTATGGAAACAAAATATGGGAAAATTATGCACAAAGTTATCCACAGATTGATTTGATGCAAATGCGAAAAATATTTATGCGGAAAATTTCGATTTAGGGAACCAATAAATGAAAATATGTCTCTAAAAAACAAAAAATGGGAAGGTTTCCAAAAAGAAGTTGACACCAAAATTTATTGAGTGTTATATTCCAAACACTCGATTGGAATCGTTTCCATTTGAGCGCTGTAAAAGAACAGATCGCTGTAATTCGGGGCAGAACATTTGCATGGATGTTTCTGCATACGCCACACTGTTTTTAGCTTGAAAAAGACGAGCGGTGTTTAGCTAGTGGATTGAGAGTGTCAATTGAAGTTGCAGAAGTAGGGGTTGAAAAAGGTGATGAGCGGGAGTAGAAATTCTCACCCGAGCAAGACAGCTCAGACCAAGCCATGAATAAATATGACAGGAAAGCTCAATTTAAGAATTAAGTGATTGTGATTTAGTGCAAAATAAGCTCGCGCCCAGTGAGGTTTTTGCTTTACAAAACTAGGAGATCAAATGTTCCATCCGAAGACCAAGCGCACACTCATTAGCATGGCCGTTGCCAGTGCTTGTGGTTTGATGAGTGTTCATAGTTTCGCTCAGCAGACGGCTACACCCAATAGCACCGAAAAAGCGGACGATAAAAAAGCACAAGCAAAAAAAGACAGTGAACAAATTCAAGAGGTCCAGGTCACTGCAACACGTTACTCCACCTCGCTTCTAAAAACACCTCTGGCAGTGACCGCCTTTAGTCAAGACAGTTTGAGTCGCTTGGGTGTCACGAGTGCGAAAGATTTGGCGAACGAAGTTCCTAACGTCACCATCGTACAAACCAATGATTCGGCCATTCAAGTAACGATACGCGGTATCACCTCGAGCAATACCACAGAAATTGGCGATCCTGCTGTTGGCTTCCACGTCGATGGCTTGTATTCGCCACGCCCTCAAGGCGCGCAGGCTTTGATGTTTGACGTCGAACAGGTTGAGATTTTGCGTGGACCACAAGGTACTTTGTTCGGCCGTAACTCCACAGGTGGAACGATTAATGTGATCTCAGCAAAGCCGGATTTCACGGGTAATTATGGTCGCGCCGAATTTGAAATCGGCAACTACAATAAACGCCAAGCGAACTTCGTACAAAATATTAAGATCAATGACCAATTGGCTATTCGTGCGGCACTGACGAAGGCAACGCGCGATGGTTATGCCAATCAAATGCAAGATTTTAGTGAGGCCAATCTTCCATCAAAAGGATGGATACCCGATGGTATTCCTGACGTAATGCAGCGTTGGAATCGCAAAGTTGATCCGAAAGATTATTACACCAATCAAAACGAATGGGCCGCTCGTTTGGCTGCGGTGTACAAGGTCAATAACGACTTGAAATTGCATGCAACCTATGAAGAATTCCAGGACTCCGGTGCGGGCGGTACTGCATTTAAAGACTGCGATTCAACCGCGGGAACGCGCTACGCTTGCCCTAAAGATTGGGGACGTTTCGATCTAAAAATCAATGTCCCTGGCGTCACCGACATGAAGATTAAAACGGTGCGTGCGGGTGCCGATTGGGTCATTGCAAAAGATATGGAGCTCGACTATAACTTTGCCTATGCCGATCAGCAGCGCAGCCAACTTTACGATGCGGACAAAGGCAATTCCGTCGCGCTACCTTTCCAAATTACCCAGGATCATCCAAGGATTGCCGGAGGAAACAACTGGGGAACTTGGCCTTTGGCTGACCAATACCAACAAACGGTTGATTCTCAATACATCTCGACTGTTCATGAACTGCAATTGAAACAGCGCATTGGTGATTTGAAGTATGTGGGCGGACTCTTTTGGATGCACGAAAAGAATCAAATCAATTATGAAGTGGTTGATCTGTTCCGCGCACCGGTCGGACTAGCCTCAGGTTCCTATTACGCACAGCCTGATCGTCAGGTCGATGCAAAAGCGATCTTTGCCCAGGCCGATTGGGAGTTCGCGCCAAAATGGACAGGCACAGCAGGTTTGCGCTACAGCCGCGATAGTAAAACTGATAAAGATGGTTTGAATCTCGGCGGCTGGTGGGGTCAAAAAGAGTTTTATAACGGCGGCTACGATCCAGGTACACCAGGCACGCCAGGCTATCGCTTACCGCAAGGGCATGATCTTGACTACGGTCCAGGTGGTAGTGCAGCAGCCTATAAGCTCTATGGAAAACCAAGTAAGAATGACCATTCAGAATCTTGGAGTAAGCTCACTTGGCGCTTAGGTTTGCAAACGCAAATCAACGACAACGAAATGGCCTATACCTCACTCTCATCGGGGTACAAAGCCGGTGGCTTCGGTGACAGAACTTTGCGTTGTGGTGGCGATGTGTCCGGACCGGGCGTGCGTAAATGCGCAGACGGACAGCCGAACACAGAAACCTTTTTGCCCTACAAACCTGAGTTGGTCACTAACTTTGAAATTGGCTACAAAGGCAAATTCCTTGACAAGAAATTGAGTGTTTCAGGTGTCGCTTTTGCGATGAATTACAAAGATCAACAACTGACCAATACCTATTTTGTCAGCAAATACGTACCTGATAAACCCTGTAATTCCGATCAACCAAAATGCGATGTGTATGAAACCTGGCGCACCATTAACGTTGGTAATACCCAGATTCGTGGTTTGGAAATTGAATGGGATTACAAACCTTGGCCCGGTGCGAAAATCGGTGGCGCGGCGACCTTACTCGATACCAAAATTCATGACTTTGGCTCCTACAGTGACGACTACAACTGCGATGCGCGTATCGAATTTAAATTGCCGCTGTGCCCAGCGCAATACGGTGGTTTAGGTCCAGACAATGGTAAGCGTTTGTACGATGTGACGAACCATAATTTGCCGAATGCACCACGTAGCACTTTCATGCTGCATTTTTCGCAAAAATTTGATTTGCCAAGTGGATTTTCACTCACACCTTACGTGAAAATGAACTGGCGCGACAAGGCATACTTTGACGTGCGTAACGACGAATTTGCTGTCATCGGTCGCTACCAAAAAGCTTACACCTTAGTCGACGCATCAGTCCGTTTAGACGCACCCGAGGATCAATGGCACGCAGAGCTCTTTGTGCGTAATGCCACCGATAGTAAGGCGGCATACTGGCGCGGTGCAGGCGTAGGTGCACAAATGAATTACGCACCGGTCGAACCACGTATGTTTGGTGTTCGTTTTGGTATGAATTACTAAGTGTAGATAGGAATAGAGCGTCGTAATTTAGAATTTCCGGGCGTCTCTATTCCCTTAGTGCAGTAAAGAAGTAAGCAATCTTGTTGTAGTAAATATTTTGATTGAACCAAACCTCTTCCAGTCCTTTGAGCCCTTATACTCCAATATCGCTTGGAATTTGATGGGCTCTTTTTTTTTGCCAGGAAAATCTAGAAATGAATCATCATCGCATCAAAAAAATAGTTATCGTCGGTGGTGGCACGGCAGGATGGATGAGTGCGGCTGCACTATCGCAATTACTACCGAAAAATTATGAATACCGCTTAGTTGAATCCGACCAAATTTCCACCATTGGTGTCGGTGAAGCGACTATACCCAGTATCCGAAATTTCAATATGCATTTGGGTATCGATGAAGCCGAGTTTCTAAGCGCCACCCAAGCAACTTTTAAGCTCGGTATCGAATTTGTCAACTGGGGGCGCGAAAACACACGCTACTTTCACGGCTTTGGTGCGGTGGGGCGTGACCAATCTACCGCCAATTTTTTCCACTTCTGGCTTAGGCTGCAGCAACTCGGCATGGTGGGTGATCTCGACCCCTATTCCATCAATACCGTCGCCAGCCAGGACAGCAAATTTAGTCTGGGTCGGCCAGATCTACCCAACTCCCCTTTGGCTGATCTGTCTTATGCCTATCATTTCGATGCTGGACTTTACGCGAAATTTCTACGAAGCTACGCCGAAAAGCGCGGGGTGATGCGTACAGAGGGTCGCATCGTGCAAACACTGCTGCGTGAAACCGATGGCTTCATCGAGGCACTTGTGATGGAAAACGGCGAGAAAATCGAAGCGGATTTCTTTATTGATTGCTCTGGCATGGTTGGCCTTTTAATTGAAAAGGCGCTCAATACCGGCTACGAAAATTGGACGCACTGGCTGCCTTGCGACACAGCGATTGCCGTGCCCTGTGAATTGGGTGGCTCAACACAAGCCCATACCCGATCGACCGCCCACGCTGCGGGCTGGCAGTGGCGCATACCCCTGCAACATAGGATAGGCAATGGTCATGTGTTCTCAAGCCAATTTATGCAGCAGGAGCAAGCCCAAAACATCTTAATGAAAAACCTAGACGGCAAAGCCTTAGCTGAACCACGCACACTCCAATTTACAACTGGCAAACGCAAAAAAGCCTGGAATAAAAACTGCATTGCGATTGGACTTTCAGGTGGATTTATGGAACCACTTGAATCGACCAGTATCCACATGGTCAAAACTGGATTGATGCGCTTGATCAGCTTTTTTCCAGACCGAGATTTCGACCAAGTCGACATTGATCATTACAATCGCCTTACGGATAAAGAATACGCACAAATTCGTGACTTTCTCATCCTGCACTACAAGATCAATAGCCGTGGTGATTCCGAATTTTGGAAATATTGCCGCGACATGTCGGTACCTGACAGTCTGCAAGGCAAGATCGAGTTATTTGCCAGTCATGGCCGTATCTTGCGCGAAAACGAAGAACTCTTTCCGGAAGACAGTTGGCTACAAGTGATGATAGGTCAAGGTCTCCAGCCAAGACGATATAACCCTGTGGTCGATCAGCGCAGCCTCGAGGAGATTGCCGGTTTCCTCGACAATACACAAAGGGTGATACGAAAATGCGTCGATGCCATGCCCAGCCATGCCGAATTCGTGAAATCCTATTGCGCTAAATGATTTGAAGATGTAAATGAGTTGTGTCGATATCTTTGCCAATAAAGCGCCCTAGCCTATCAGCAAAGACAAGTCCAAAAAGGCTTTTTCTTAAGCAGGCGCAAACTGCGGCATAGCTTCATACACTTCTTCTTTTTGGGTTGATTCTAATCGCAAATTTTCAGCGCTTAAATTGACACCGCATTCAGAACAAATTTGCCCGGGGCGGGTGACTTTTCCGCACCCTAAATGGCGAATTTGTAGCGCTGATTTCTGATCGCTGGGCATCCATTCTTCACCATACCGCATTAATTCTAATGCGACCGGTAATAGCGCGATCCCGGCCTTAGTGAGGCGGTACTTGTAGCGAACCGGTCGATCTTGATAAGGCACCTTGACGACGATACCGGCCGCCAACATGCGTTTTAAGCGATTCGTCAAAATATTGGTGGCGGCTTTGGTAGCTCTTTGGAGTTCATCAAATTTGTAGGAACGCTTGAAGAGCTCGCGCAAAATCAACAAAATCCATTCATCACCAATGAGTTGTGCAGCACGAGCGATGGGGCAGCTCGAAGGGAGAGGGCTAGTCATTATTCTTATCCTTTTTTTGTATAGGCCTTACGCAAAACATACGCTGGCTTGTTAGCGCTTGCCTGATCGAACCTAAGGACAAGCTTTGCATCCTCACCTAAACATCGCAATTTTGCCTAAGACCTCTGTAACAGTGTATGCACGCAAAATCCCGCATGTCACCGCACCGAACCCTGTCTCCATGCAGTTCGGTTTCCGCACAAATCAGATATACGCACAATTGAGCGCATATCGAATATATACATTCTACACACTTGCAATTTGAAAGTCTAGGATGTATTATTGGTTTGTTGCTTGCATTTTGCAAGTTGCCTTTCGAGTGGACTGTAAAAACGAAGGCTATTGATGTCCTTCACATTTTCAACCATCAATCTAGGGAGTAAATCATGAAATCCTATCTATCTACCAGTCTAGTTGCGTTGCTTGTAACGGGATTGGCAAACAGCCTTCCCGCAGACGCGCAAAACCTCGTTCCAAACAAGTTGACTAGCTTAGAAAACCAAGTTCAAAAGCCAAAAGAGTCAGGACTTGACGCACATCATGACGACATGAAACGTGGACCTTTGGCCGATTTTTATGAACTTGTTGCGCAGTATCCACAACAAAAAGCAAAAACAAGTCTGCTAGAAAAGCAGGTATCGAATAAGCTAGCTTCTAAGCCGAAGAACGAATCGGAAAAAATCGACATCAGTGAAAGCGAGGTCATGTTAGTTGCAAAAAAGCCGTGAACCGTTGGAAAAGAAGTTTCTAGATAAGTTGTGAATCGCTAAAACAAAGAAGCATGCCATAACGAAAATGGCGGCAAAAATCTTGAAAGCGAATCACAGGCAAATCGGGCAGCAAAAAACGCATGTAATTGTTTGCCATTTTGTGCGACAAACTATTCAAAATGTGATGCTGTATTCATAGTTTTAGCCTCGCCAAGGGGGGTATCTTTATGTGGGCAATCCGAAATGAATGATTTACTTGTATTGAACATGATAGAACAACTGACTCAGGTCAGAAATCAAACCGAGTTTTCAAGTTGGGTCGAAAATCAATTGCTGTGCGGCTGTTCGGCCAGCAGTGTGTTAATAGGATTCGGAAAAATGCTGTCTGAATATTCGATGACAGCGCATTATGTGAGTCCGGGTTTTCCAAAATCGCTCATCAAAACATTCGATATCCATGACCCGCATCTGGCCGTGCCTATGTTTGATGAATGGCGTCACCAACGTTCACCAGTGATGGCCAATTTGAGCGAAGAAACGAGCCACGACATGCTGTGGCAAACAATGTTTAAGCAAAAGGGATATCGACAAGTCGCCGTTGCGGTGAATATGGATCAAAGAGATGGCTCGACCACCTACATGTGTCTGACCGACTTAAAGTGCTACGAAGAAGACATGCCACTCGAGGTATTTCGAAAGCACTTCGCCATCATCGCGCCGATCTTGCACAGTGTCTTATCTCAGATCGAATATCAAACAAATCTGGAAAAGAAAGACAACAAGATCGCCAAGCTAACTCCACGTGAGAATGAAATTTTGCGTTGGATAAAGGAGGGAAAAACCAACTTCGAGATTTCCTGCATTCTGGGCATTTCATTTTCAACGATCAAAAATCATGTGCAGAAAATTTTGATTAAATTGGGTGTCAATAATCGCACTCAAGCGATTGCAAAATACAGCTGAGCTGCATCAGAAAAACCCAGTCTGGAACATGTAAGTTAGGTGTAACTTAGCTTACATGTCCTGGCCGTGTGCTTTCCTATCTTAGCCTCAAGCTCAGCTTCCCTTCAAGCTATGACGTTTTCGATACGCGTCAATCAGCGTTAGAGAATCAATCGCCCAGGGATGAAAGCGCGGGTTGAAGTATTTCAAAAAAACGCTGAAGGTCTTGCTGAGTACGCCGCCGCGACCAAAAAGGTAGACCGCGAGACGAAGGTAGGTTGTCGGTCGCCACCACAGCTTATCGCGCCAAAAAGCATACAGCAGGCGCAAAGCGATACCGGGCAACATGACCACTAACAACAAAAAAACCATCCCAATTACCAAACTAAGATAGCCACCCGAATAATAGCGAAACACGTCGTAGCAAACCGACTTATGTGCAAGCTCCTCAACCGCATGCCATTCCCATAATTTAAACATCTCGGCATCACTATCGCGAAACCAAGCCTCCGGTTCACTCAAACCGTACTGTGAAAAAGCGGCAGTCCAATGTTCGACCGCGACAAATAAAGCCAATAAAAAACGCCGTGGCAAGAAACGTACTATCGCAGAAAATAAATGCCGCTCCCAATCTTCTAATCGTTTAAAAAAAGGATACGCTGGATGCAAGCGATCCTGATTAAACTGTCCGTGATGGGTGCCGTGAGCACATTCTTGATCACAAAATAGATGCAATTCCCTTTGCAATTTGCTGTCCTCAATTTGTGCAATAAGCGGGCGTAAGCTGCGAATAGCACAAAACTCAATATTCGGTAGCAGGCTGGACATGGTATTCCAAAAATGGCTGCGCACCGCACTGCCGCCATTCCAAGATTTGACATCACAATGGCTAAAATCAAAATCGGGAATGACGAATTCAAAGTGTTCCGGGCTAGTGCTCATGCTCGCTGTTTGCGACGTGCTAAAACTGAGTTCCTTGGTCTTCATTGCTGCGCTCCATCTCGCGCAACGAGTCCAGCCGCAACTTGAAATTGAAGCAAACGCGGGTGAATTAGAGCACGCCAAAAAGGCGGAAACAGGCTCAGCAAAAAAAGCAAAGGGTAGCTGATCGGTAAGCGTGGGCTACCCGAAATACAAACAAGTTCGGCGTAACTCTTATGCGGATTGATATGGTGATCGGCGTGCTTTTGTACGCTTATAAGCACCAGATTACTAAATGGGAGATCGCAATCCCAGGCATGATGTTCGGTAACTCTAGCGAGCTTGCCCTGAGTATCTTCGCTTCGACGTAAACCGTAATGCCCGATATAATTCATCATCTCCAATACCAAAATCCCGATGCAAGATTGCACGATAAAAAAGCTGAGCGCAAGACCACCAAATAAAAATAAAATCAGCAGCGCCCACGCCAAACTGAGTGCATAACCAAAGCTGTTTTCTAGCAGCGCCTTCTTGCGGAAATAGCTATTGCTCTGCGAAGCATTTGCACCCCACCAACCGAACAGATTAACCGCAATGGCTTTCGGTAAGTAGGCATATAAAGATTGCCCGTAGCGGGCCGATGTTGGATCCTGTGGTGTAGCGACCAGCAGGTGATGGCTATGAATATGCGCTAATTTCGCACCGGTGTAACAACTGGTCGAAAAAAGACAAATTCCAAAAAAACGTTCAAAGCGGCTACCGTGGTGTATCAATTCATGTGCAGGGTTTTGCGCATACAGTGCCGATAAAATGCCCGCATTAATCACACAAGCGACAAGCTCAATGGCATTGAGCGTATGGTTCCCCACGTACCATGCGAAGAAAAAAATCGAAAATACTTGTAGCGGCAAGCTTAGGAGAACCACCACCATTTCATTTAAAGAATGACGTGCATCGGCATCCTCAAATTTGAGTATGCCGCGACTCCCCAAAAAATCCAAAAAAGGAATACAGCCAAAGATAAAAAACAAATTCGCCCAAACAAATTCAAGACCGCCACTCTTTTGAGAAATACCAAAGAAAATGCCGTAGTGAATAATCGCAGGTAAAAAGAAAGCCCAATAGCGCCACATAGCGAACCCCTTACAAGCCTATGCGTAGCAAACGCGTACTATGCTCTTCCTGAATTTGAGAAAGCAAAATGTGTACTTGTTCGGTTTCCGACACGTCGCGCATTTTGCGGCCAGCAAAAATATCGATGTCGCCGATCACGTCCATGTACTGGTCCGCCACCAATTGATATAAATGGATGTAGTGTCGGATCGAGGACTCGAATACACTGCTCATCAAGCCATGGAAATCATGGGCTAGCTTTTGCATGCGATTGCGGGTGTCGTCACCGAGTTTGGTATAGCGCTGAATGATCGCCTCCCCATAGCGCACATGATGCACTTCATCGGCAAAGGCGCCACGAATGAGTTGCGTTAAACTAGGATCAAACACCGACCAGTAGGCCGCTTCATAGCGATAAATCGGATAGGCCATTCCTTCCAAGACGATATTGTGCGCCATCATGGCGGCGGCAAAGTCGCCACGATCAACTTGTTCCTCAATGAGATGGTAGAAGGCACGTAATTCTTTGGTGGTCATGTCTTCCATCATTTGATCGCGGTCTTCGGGTGATACGCCAAATTGGGCAAGACGCTCGGAAAATACTTCGTAGTGACGGGCTTCATCGACCGCTTGGGTCGCTAAAAAAATCTGTGATGCTTCGTCGGGCGCATGCTGAATTAATTTCGCAATACCTTTATACGACACCCGTTCTGCCGTGAGAAAAGTGGCGATATCGAGCTTGTAAATTTGATTGACTAATTTGTCGTCCAATACTGCAAAATGGGTGGGCGCGATTTCGCGACCTATACCATACTCCGTATCTTTCAAAGTACGCCAAGCGGCTCTGCCCAACCAATGTTGTACGTCGAAGCGATCTGGGTTCCAGTCATCGGCCACGAACTTATTCTGTTTGGCGGGGGCAGGTGTTGCCACGGCAGGGGGGGGCGATGGCAGATCTAAAATGAGTGCGTCGTTCATGCTCGATGTCCTTGGGTTTTGTTGTTCTTGAAGCGAAATAGAAAGAAATTAGTCACGACCAGCGCGCAGACTTCACCAATCAATATGCCACGCATGACTTGATTTTCTGGCGAAAAAAACACGCCGCCTGCGATGATGAGTAAAAAAATGGCGGTGCAAAAAACCAAGATGGGATGCATTGCATGACGCACCCCTCTGTGGTCTTTGCGCCGCCTGAAAACTAACCACGCAAGCAAAACACAGGCATAGATCAGCGCCAAATGGAAACTCAGCAATTGGCTAAGGCTGCTATTGAATGTTTCAAAGCTCATCAGGGGAGCGATGATAAGTACGCATGCCGATATAAAGAGCATCGCGTTTCTGGGGCTTAAGCGCTCGCCATGCAAACGCGCAAACCAAGCCGGAATTTCAGCCTCGCGTCCAAGGCTATAGAGTATCCGTGCAGCGCCAGAAAGACCTACGTTAAATGAACTTAATACCGCCAAAAGACTAATGATGACCACCAAGCCTTTGGCCAAGTTGGAATTTAAAACGCGCGCTAATTCCAAATGCGGTAGTGCAAAGTGGGCCAGTGCGCCAGTGGCAAAACGTGCCTCGAGCGCCATCGCAAATTGGGCGTAAATGCCCGCAATGACCACAACGGCCAGCATCAGTGCTATCGGCAAATTACGTTGAAAAGATTCATGCCGCGTCACATGCAAGACCGCCCACTCGATGCCGATAAACAGAAACAGTGCGCGCGGAACGGCATTGAGAAAATCAATATCATTTGCCGAGTTTGCTGCTGAGGCTGCTGTCGAGAGTGTCGACATTGTCGGTATTAGACTTGCTCCGTTTTGCGCCCAAATAGACAGCCAGCACATCATCAACACCACACCCACCGTCATGAGAATTTGCAATTGCAAAGATAATTCATAACCTCTCAAATTGACGAACAATACAAAGCCTAACAAGATGAGCAGGGCGAATCCAGCCAAGACGGGTGAAAATAGGCTCACCAACAGTAAATGGCACAAATAAATTTCCAAGCCGCCGATGAGTAGCACCATCAATACGTAGAACAAAGTCGCGGCAACGGAGAACCGATTTCCGAACGCATATTTGCTAAATGCGCGGATACCGATTGCACCGGGAAATTTGGACGAAAGTTCGGAGAAGCACAAAACCACAACGGCCATACATAAGCCAGCAGCGATCAGTGACAGTAGAAGAGTGCTACCCCGCACAAAAGGAAACAAGGAAACCAAAATCGTGTTGCAACTGATGGTGATCGCCATCCCAATTGCAATCGCCGATAGCTTCAAAATTTCCGACGCAGATTTCATCTCAAAGTCCCCACAAAATCAGGGCGATCGCATCGAGCTTGACCTGATCATTCATGGGGCCATAAATGGACAACAGGCCTTCGTTATTCGCTCGTATCCCGTTGACGCGTCCTGCAAAGAGTCCTTGCATAATGACGCTGTCGCCAATGATGCGCATGGTGCAGTCAAAGCTAGTATTGGGTTCGCAGACTTGGACTTCTTGAATTTTTCCATCCTCAATGGCTAAACGGTAGCGTGACTTGCTATCGCTCTCCTCAAGTAAAACGTCGGTGTTCCAACCTTTCACGATGCGTTGTATGTGGGCGTTGTCGTTGACTTGCGTTTTAAATTCTTCGAGTAATTGCAGCATATGAATTCCTAAAAGAGGCGCTAAAAGCGCTGATATGTTTTGACGTGCTAATGCGGCGATTTCGCAGATTTATCTGTTTTTGCTTCGACCTCAATACTGGATCGCCAAATCGCAGAAGCTTCTTCTATCCAATCGCTATCGTCTTGGTAGTAAAGTCTAGCTGCGCATAGGCGCTCGTCCTGATTATCTAAACCAGCAGTCGATGGGCTGGGCGCGCGGGGCGCTTGATGAACCGGACCGCCGCTGCGAAATAGCACATCCAAGATTAAGGCAGGCGGTGAAATGGTGTACCAACGGCGCTCGTTCCAGTGATGATGCCCCATGTGCTGGTTCCGTACATAACGCATGATGGGACCCGGTTCATACGGTGAGTGCACCACCAAATGCCACCATTCGAACATTAGGTAGCCCAAGATCAAGCCAGTAGAAAGTGCCGCCGTGCGCGCTGCGTTTTGGGTAAGCAAAGCGTAAATCACGATGTTTAAAAAAAGCGCGGGCAGTGTGTACCACATCGGCGTAAACAATAAATCTAAGCGACGTGGTTTATCGTGATGACCCAAGTGCAAACGATACAACAAACGATACAGGGTTTTATGTTTGGGCATCACACCGTGAAACACCCAAACATGGCTAAAGTATTCCTGCGGCAGATAGAGCAACCAGCCACAGGACAATAGGAGTAGCGCGTCCATCGGCTTGAGTTGGGTAAATGAGAACCCCATTCCAGCTAGGCAGATCAAACCGTAAAAAATGACGCTATGCTCGGTGAAATACGCCTGACGCAATTGGCTCAACATGGGCACACTACGGTTCATAGTTTCACTCCCGCCACATGTCTTTCCGAATTGTTTAAGTTCGTTAGATCGATTTCACTTTCCGTGGTCGCGATGCAGTCTGCAAAGCCGTGTGATAAAGCGAGACGATAAATGCGTTGCGCTTGTTCGTAAGGGATACGGTTGCCTAGGCTGTGTGACTGTTTCGCGCCGCTCATGGCTAGGGTGATGGTTTCAGACAAACAGGCCAGATTGAGCGTTTGATCGAAGCCTAGAATATTGGCGCGTCCAAACAAATAGGGTTCGACGAATTTTACGACGCCCCCTTCGAATACCAAAACGTCGGGGCGTTCGCTGCCTACGCTGCATTTGAGATCGGGCGGACGCGCAGCATCGCAAACCACGGACATTTCTTTTAACCAGGCCGGCTCGATAAAGCTCTTACCTTGGCTGGTTGCGGACAGTACGCCGTGTGCGCTGCGTATCACTTCTTCGATGTTAACCGAGATACGCACCGGTGGCGTGCCGGACAAACAAGCTTCGACTACGTCTTTAATTTCGCGATAATCGGGTTCGCGGTCGCGCAGTAAAATTTGATTACAAGTGCTGACCACGGCTAGAGGCGAATTGAGGTGGGTGCGCAAAAATTGGGCGAGACCGTTGCTGCTGCCTCTTTGCATTTGTAAGAGCGCCTGCGCATAAATTTCACCCGCGATTGAAGCTAAGGTATCTAAGGCCTGCGCGTTATTGGCATTACCCACCAAACTTAAATGGGCATAGTGATCGGCCAAATGAATGGCGGCAAGTCGTCCTACCGAACCCGCCGCACCGATCACCGCGACGTGGGTGTCAGGATGTCTTTGACCCGTCGCTAACAGTGCTTTATGCAGGCTTTCAGCACTGGCAATGGCGGTGAAGCTGTTACCGGTGGTAATTGGAATGCCCTCGTCTGCGATGTCCATGCCACCACGAGAAATGATGGAGGTAAACGCACCTAAACCAACGATGTCAGCACCTAAGGATTTCGCGCATTCTATGTATTGTTGCAGCAAGCGTTGCCGATTGACTTTACTCAGGCGCATCATTTTTTCAGGTGGCAAGGGGCAAGCGATTAGCCATCCTTCTACATAGCCACCCAAAGCCGATTGTATTTTCGCCGCATGAAACACTGGCGCAGGCTCATAGCGTTTCGAGAACCAGCTTTGCATCCATGCTTGAAATTCACTTTTATGTGGCTCAACGAGCGCCAAAATTGAGCGCGGCATGATGTTGAGTAAATCTTCGTCAGAGGTGGGATGAATTAGAAAGGCAAAGCTGCCTAATTTTTCCTGGGTCGGATGACTGAGATTTTTACTTTGCGTAACCAGACTAACCTCAGACAATTTTTTGCTGGCATAATCGAGTTCGCTAGGGTCACGCTTGATCAAGTAGGAAAATAGCGCGGAGAACTGTTTGCAGCGTATCAGGGAAGCGCATTCTTCGAGTGCATTGATTAAATGATCGATGTGTTCTTTTTCGATGATGAGCGGTGGTTCTATGCGGAGTAAATCCTGGCGATTAAAAAGCGGTGCAACGATGACTTTCGATACATTCACCAAGAAGCCGCAGATCAATGGCACGATGTAGCCTTGCACGCTGGCATGGGCTAGGAAATAGCTTTCAGCACCAGAAAAAGCTTTGATACGCAGACTATGCATCAGCCCTAAACCCTGATGCTGCGCGAAGACATCGGGATATTTTTCGACCAATGCATCTAAGCGATGACCGAGATAAGGGCCGATTTCACGCACATGCTTGAGCAAGGCATGATCATTTTCTTTCAGCTTCTTAATGGTTGCCAAAGCAGCGCGGCTGGCTAATTGGTTGTTTGCGAAAGTCGAACTATGGTAGTAGCCGAATTCCTCAGTCCAAGCTTTACGGGTACAAAGCGTGGCACCAATCGGCATTAAACCGCCGCCCAATGCTTTGGCTAGACAGAGAATATCGGGCTTTACGTTGGCAAAACGTTTGATTGAAAAGAACTCACCGAGTCGTCCAATACCCGTTTGAATTTCATCGACGATTAACATTGCACCGTGGTGTTGGCATAGTTCCGCAATCCGTTGCACATAGGCGACGCTCAAGGGCTGCATACCGCCTTCACCCAAAACCGTTTCCAGAATGAAGCCTGCAATTTCTCGCTCTTTAAATGCTGCCTCTAGCGCGCCGAAATCTTCCGGTTCGACTTTGATACTGTCCTCGGTATTGATGAGGAAGGGCTCGCTATACACGGGATTGCCGGTCACAGCCAGCGCGCCAGAAGTTTTACCGTGAAAGCCCAATTGCAAACTGATGATAGTGCTGCGACCGGTCGCCGCTTTCGCCATTTTCAATGCAGCCTCGACCGCTTCCGCGCCACTATTACTTAACACTGCGTGGGCGAATTGGTATTCTGGTTCAAGCTCGACTAAGACTTTCGCCAGATCAATCGCACCGCGTGTGTAAAACGGCTGCACCATGGAAGGTTCACCATCGCAATCGATGATGGCTTGACGTATTTCTTTAGGATCGTGGCCGAAGGGTACCGCACCATATTGCGCAAGAAAATCGAGATACGGTGTCGATTGCTCATCATACAAATAGACACCATCACCTTTGATCATGGTTTTGTCGAATTGTATGTGCTTGAGTAAGAAGGCACGCTCTGGATTGAGGTGACAGCGTAATGGGGATTTCATAGAGGCACTCATTTCGTCAGATAGCTGAAAATGACAGCGCAACTACCGAGCGTAGCGCTGATTAACATGGATATTTTGTAGCGAAAAAAAAGCGCGCCTTTTTCAGAGTCCAAGGCGAAAAAGACGCGCGGCCAAATCACAAAACTGCCATACAAATGCATCGCTAACATGCCGACCCATGTCCCCATTTTCAGCATGAAGCTGGTGGAGTTGAGATTGATACCCTGATGGAGGGCTAAGGCGGTGCCAGAGACCATGGTCAGGAAAATCAATGCGTACAGTAGCGGCGCAGCGCGGGTACCTTGTGCTTGCATCAGCTCGGCATAGCCATTGCCCGCACGCGAGCGATACATCGGGAACAGTAAAACCAGATTAAAGTACATGGCACCCAACCATGAGAGCATGGAGAAGACATGAACCAGTACGATGATTTGCCAAAAATTGATCATGACTTAAATACCGCACATGTAAGCATCTATCGGTTTGATCACAATTTCGTCGGCATGGTGGCCGCATAAACAGCCCGGCGCCTTGTCAATTTCTAGCAAGGAGACGTCGTTATTGAGGGCATCAAAGCGCAACATCTTGCCGACCAAATTGCTGCCGATATTGAGTAAAAGTTTGATCGCTTCCACCGCCTGCAAGACACCGATAATGCCCGGCAAAACACCGAGTACACCGGCTTCTGCACAGGAAGGTGCCATTTCGGGTGGCGGTAACTCGGGGTAAATGCAACGATAGCAGGGCGCATCGGCAGCACCACCGAAGCTGGTGACGTAACCTTCAAAGCGATACACCGCAGCGTGGACATTGCGAATGCCGAGCTTGACGCAGGCATCGTTGATTAAATAGCGGGTTTTGAAATTGTCCGAACCGTCGAGTACCAGATCATAATTTTTCAAAATATCGAGTGCATTGGTCTCATCTAAAAAGTGCGGATGCACTTCAACTTTGACCATAGAATTGAGACGCTTAATCGAAGCGGCGGCGGAATTGACTTTGAGTTCACCTAATTGATCTTCGCCGTGAATGATCTGCCTTTGTAAATTGCTGCTTTCGACCACGTCTGCATCGACGATGCCGAGAGTACCGACACCCGCAGCGGCCAAATACAGTGCCGCTGGCGAACCTAAGCCGCCAACGCCAATCAGTAACACGCGACTTTTCATCAAGCGCAATTGACCCGCTTCGCCCACTTCCGGTACCAGTAAATGACGAGCGTAGCGTTCTTTCGCCGCGCTATTGAGTTGTTGTGGGATTTTGATTTCGAGTGCGCTTTCTTTCCAGTTTTTGTAGCCACCGCGCACGCTATACACTTTTTCGTAGCCCAGATTTTTCAGGCTTTCCGCCGCAAATAAGGAACGCAAGCCGCCCGCACACATGACGGCGATGGGGCGGGTTTTATCGTCGATTAATTGATGTACTTTCAGTTCGAGCTGGCCTCGTGCCAAGTGTTTGGCAGCCGTCGGTGTGCCGTCTTTGAGTTCATCGGCATCACGTACATCGAGCAAAATGGCATCCTCATCCATCACCATTTGCAAGGCTTGAATCGGCGAGATTTCTTTTAATGTTTCGCGTAAATAGGCGGCGCGGCCTTCATATCCACTCATCTTAACCCCCGGCAAAAGCGGTCATGATTTCTAAGCGCGACTGCTCAGAAACCGGGCTATGAACACCACCCGTTTGACGGATATGTTTGCCGTCGAGGTAAATGTTGATGTAACGCTTGGGCTCGCTGTGGTCGGCTTCGAGTAAGCGTTCAGACATTTGCGGATCGAGCGTATTGAGCTGCAACAAGGCATCAAGCACGGTATCTGCCTGGAAGGAAACCTGGGCCACGCCACGGGCGAATTTGCGCAGTGGGACTGGTAGATTGACATGTACGGTCGTCATAGTTTGCTCCATTTAAGCTGAAAATAAACCGGAAATTCGCTGAGAAAATACTTCCCCGTGATTAAGGTCCTAGGCGGGGGGGGCTGGCCTTGTTATCGAAAAATGTCGCAACAAGGCTTACGGGTTTGGATTATCAATCAAGCATTCAGAAGACGAAATAGTGCGAATGACCATTGCCGTTGAACCGGGGCTTTCGGCATGAGCCGTTCGGCTTATTGAGTTGCCTCTTCACTAAAGCTAATCTTCCGCCATTCCTATCGCAGCTTTTTCTGCTGTTTCTAATGTTGGATGACTTTGGCGTTTGGAGATTTGATGTTCGGTCTGTTTACCAAAAAACCTAAACCCGCCACGCTCTTGACGGTGCGCATGACGCATGCTGAGCAGGCACTGCAAATCAAACGCGGTGCGACCTTGCTTGATGCGGTGTTGCAGCAGGGTGTGATGGTGCCGTTTAATTGTCGCGTCGGTGCTTGTAAAACCTGTCAAATTCGGGTGCTGGAGGGGCAGCCGAAATCCCTGATTGAGCGCGAATATGTGTTTGGAGTTGAGGAAATAAAACAGAATTATTACCTCGCTTGCCAGACCCGTGTGGAGACCGACATGCTCATTGAGTGGCACACCATGTCCACCAATAGCACAACACAAAAATTGCCTGCACAGTTGTATTCGATAGAGGCTAAAACGGCGCGTATTTTTCGCATTTCGCTGCGACTGAGCCAGGCTGCAACTTGGCGTGCAGGGCAGTTTGCGAAGTTGCTACCGGCGGGGTTTGCGATAGAGCCGCGCTGCTACTCCATGGTGAATGAAGCGCAGCAGGGCGACTTGATGAGTTTCGACATTACCTACTATCCCGGGGCTGCGGTTTCTACCTGGTTGGTTGATACCAAAAATCTCGGTAAGACGATACAGATCGAAGCACCTTTTGGTGATTTTGGTCAGCAAATTTACGACCCGATTCGACAAGAAACGCCCTTGTTATGTATCGCTGGCGGCAGCGGTTTGGGATCAATTAGCGGCATCATACGACAAGCTTTGCAGGCAAAAAATTCTCCGCAACGTCCGATTGTCTTGGTGGTCGGTGCGCGTGAGCAAAGTGAGCTCTACGAAATTGCCGAATTGCGTGCGATGGCGGCCGAGGCGCATTCTGCCCTACATCTAGAAGTGGTTTTGGATCGTGAGCCTAACGAAAGTAACTGGCGCGGTCGTCGTGGCTACATCGCCGAACACTTGTCGGATATTTTGCAAGAACTGAAGCAAAACCATGCGCGTTTTGTAGGCGATACGCAAAGTTGGCAAGCCTTGTTATGTGGGCCGCCACCTTTGGTCGATAGTGCGCTTCATTGTTTGCAAGAAATGGGAATGCCGCGCGCGCAAATTGGCTTTGATAAGTACGAGCAAAGCGTCACGAACTTGGTCTCCAACTAATCTAGAAATGAGCTCAAATTTCATCGCAAATATGTATAAATATCTCAAACATTCCATCCTCACTTGCATCATCGTGCCTTGTGCGATTTTGACGGTATTGCTCGCGCCTCAATGGGCTTTTTTCGTGCCTGTCGTCATTACTTTGGTCAACATGGCGGGCGATAATTTTACGCCACCCGATCGGACTAATCCCGACTACAGCCAACTTTGGATACTCGATAGTTTCGTTTATCTGTATGTGCCGATTATCAGTTTTTATTTGTTTAGTTTGCTGTGGTTGATAGCCCCAAATGATTTTCTCGGTTTTTCGGCGGCCATGTCTTCCCTTTTTCCTGTCGATTTATTGGTAATTAAAAAAGCAGCTGGCCTGCGCGGCATGGTTTCCGGCGCGTTTGCGGTGGGCTATGTGCTCTCTTCAAATCATTTGTATGCCCATGAATTAGTTCATAGAACCACCGACAAAATCGCCATGCTGACCGGGCGCTATTTATTGGCGATGACGGGCGATGCCCAGTTTTCGATTTCGCATGTGTATTGTCATCACAAAAATGTGGGTACGCATTTAGATGCTGCGACTGCACGTCGCGGTGAATCGGTATATCGCTTTTTTATCCGTTCTACACTGGGGCAATACCAAGAGTCTTGGGAAGTTGAAAGTCAACGTTTGCGCAATCGTGAATTGCGGATTTGGTCTTGGCATAATCGGGTGTTGACCGGTTTCGCTATGACTTTGGCTTTTTACGCGCTCTGGGCGTATGCGGCGGGATGGTTGGGTGTAGCGATCTACACTGTGGTGATTATCAACGCTAAATTTTTATTTGAAACCATCAATTACATCGAACATTACGGTGTAGTGCGGGTACCTGGCACGCAAGTTTTACCGCGTCACAGTTGGGACTGTGACGCACGCATTTCGTCTAATGCATTACTCAATCTTTCGCGGCACGCTGACCATCACGCCAATGCGCAAAAGCGCTATTGGGAGTTGGAAACCTATGACACCAGTCTGCAACTGCATTACGGCTATATCAGCACCATCGTGGTGGCCATGATTCCGTTCTGGTGGCATCGCTTCGCCGCACCACAGCTTATCGAATGGGATCGGTATAGCGCAACACCTGCGGAAAAACAACTCGCACAACAAGCCAATCTAGCGAGTGGTCTTCCACTTTTTCTTTCGCCATCTAAACAAGGGGACATCAAACATGCTTAGCAAATACATAGAAAAAATCATCCGATGGCGCTCGCTCGTCATCGTGATGACGATACTGACCACCTTATTCATGCTATCGCAAATGCGCAATTTGAAGGTGATCGTCGATCCCAATCAAATGCTGCCGCAAACCCATCCTTATGTGGTGGGTACTAATTTGGCTGAAAAAGTGTTTGGCTCCAATTATGTGTTGGTGGTCGCTGTGTCACCGAAAAATGGCGACATCTTTCAACCCGCGGTCTTGGAACGTGTGCGTGTCATCTCTGAAGGTTTGCAAAAGCTGCCGAATGTGAAACCAGAAACCTTGATGAGCATTAGCGCTAAGCGTGCCAAAGGGATTTCAGGCCAAGAAGACAGTCTAGAAGTGAAGCCACTCTTGCATGGCGCAAGCATCAATGCCGAGTCAATTGCCAAGCTTAAAACGGCGCTGGAACGTAACCCTATCTACAGCGGGGTTGTCGTTTCCGAAGCCAAGGATATGGCGGCCATTAGTATCGCGGTCGAAAAGGGCCCTAAGGGCTTTACACCTACCTTAGAGGCGACTTACGAATTGATTAAAGCCAACGCCAGTGACGATATCGTGGTGGCCGTGAGTGGCTCGCCTATGTTCGTCTACTACATTGAAAAATTCACCAAGAGAATGGGGATACTATTTCCACTCGCCTTGCTCATCGTCGGACTACTTCATTTGGAAGCTTTCCGTACATGGCAAGGCTTCTTTTTGCCGCTAGTGACGGCGATTTTGTCGGTGCTGTGGGGGCTAGGCATGATGGGTATCGCCAAAGTGCCCTTGGATCCATTTAACGTCACCACGCCGATATTAATTTTAGCGGTGACGGCAGGCCATGCAGTGCAATTACTCAAGCGTTTTTATGAGGAATTTGAGCTGGCTATTCGCCGTGGCGCTAACCCAAAAGACGCAAATCGCGAAGCCGTGGTGCAGTCGATGTCGAAAGTCGGCCCTGTGATGCTGGCGGCCGGTCTGGTCGCGGTGATAGGTTTCTTGTCTTTGATGTCCTTTGACATCGTTGCGATTCGCAATTTTGGCATCTTCACGGCGCTTGGCATTTTCTCTGGCCTGATCGTTGAAATGACTTTCATTCCCGCCGTCCGCTCCTGGATCAAGCCGCCCAAAATGCGTACTACACCCATGCGTTTTGACGTGCTTTCGCCAGTGATTTCACGGATTAAAGCAGCGGTGCAAATAAGACGTGCGAAACAGGTATTTCTATTTTTTGTCGCGCTCGTCGGCGTCTCTGCGTATGGCGTAACGCAACTGAAAGTGGAAAATTCGAATAAGAGCTTTTTCGCCAGCAATCTGCCTTTTCAAGCGGACGATCGCCTCATCAATGAGAAAATGGCTGGCACGAATACGCTCTATGTCGTCTTTGAAGGTCGCGAGCAAGATGTCATTAAAGATCCGAAGATTTTGCAATTGATGGAGCAAACCCAGCGTTTCTTGGAAACCCAGCCTGGTATTGGTAAAACTATTTCTGTCGTTGATTTGGTTCGCCGCATGAATCAAGCTATGCATGCCGACCAAGCAAAAGAGCTGAGCATTCCCGACAATCGCGATTTGATCTCGCAATATCTTTTGCTTTACTCATTGTCTGGTGAACCCGCTGACTTTGATCGTTACGTTGATTACGGCTATCGCACCGCCAATATTACGGCCTTTGTAAAGCACGACAACAGTCGTGAAATTCAAAAAGTGATTGCGAACACACGTGAATTTCTCCAAGCGCATAACGACCCGCGCATCAGCATTCATTTCGGCGGTAGCGTTCCGCAATCGACGGCCTTGTCTGAATCCTTAGTGAACGGAAAATTGCGCAATATTTTGCAGATAGGCGCGGTGATTTTCCTCGTGTCGGCCTTGGTGTTCCGTTCTATTCTTGCCGCGGTATTGATCGTGACTCCTCTGGCTATTACCGCTGTGGTGAATTTCGGCATGATGGGTTTGACCGGTATTCCGCTCAATACCCCCAATGCGATTACCGCTCCAATGGCCATCGGTATCGGTGCCGATTACGCGATTTATTTACTCTATCGGATACGTGAAGAGCTCAGAGTTCACCCAACGTTTGATGGTGCGATTGACGCGGCTTTGGATTCAGCAGGGCGTGCCATTTTGTATGTTGGTACTGCGATTGCCGGTGGTTACTCGGTCTTGATGTTATCGCGTGGCGCCAATATCCATATTTGGTCCGGCATATTGATTGATCTATCGATGATCGTGAGTGTTCTGACGACGCTTCTGCTCTTGCCACCTTTGATCAAATTGATCAAACCACGTTTTTTGCAGGCTGAGGAAGTGTCCGCGAATAAAATGCAAGCAACGGTAGTGTCGAGCTTTGTCTTGGTCTGTGCGGCGGCATTGGCGATGTCCTTGTTTTCCAGTCGCAATGCGCATGCCGACGGCATTGACGCCGACCGTATCATGGAGCGCAATTTCATCGCTAATCGTTTTGATGATTCTAGTTCCAATGCCATTTTTCAGCTCATCAATAAAAATGGCGAGCGTCGTGTGCGAGAAACTTTTGGTGCGACTAAAGCACAGGGAAAAACCCTGGACACGAAACGTATGACGCGTTTTATGTCGCCATCGGACATCAAAAATACGGTGACGCTCTTGGTTGAGCATAGTGATGCGGACGACGATATGTGGATTTATCTTCCGGCATTGAAAAAGACACGGCGTATTGCGTCTTCTAACAAAAGCGAAAGTTTTGTCGGAACCGATTTGTCCTATGGCGATGTGATTGGTCATAAGGTCGCCGATTGGAGTCATAAAATTGTGCGCCACGAAAATGTGGCGGGTGCGGATTGCTTCGTTGTTGAATCGCTGCCGAAGAACAAAATCGTGGCCGATAATTCGGGTTACGCGAAACGCGTGATGTGGATCGATCCGCAGTCTTTCCTCTCTTTGAAAACCGAGTTTTACGACAATAATCAACAATTGCTCAAGGTGTCTACCCTGAGTCATTTAGTCAACGTGGATGCATCCAAACAGCGTTGGCAGCCGATGAATATGGAAGTGCAAAACGTCCAAACTGGGCATCGCACTTTGATTGAGTGGAAGGGATTTAAGGCTAATCAAGGTGTGAAGGATGATTATTTCACCCAGCGCTATTTGGAAAAAGAGGAATGAAGAAAACCCGTACTGCATTCGTCTGCTGCTTGACATCTTTGCTGGCGACGATGGGCTGCGCGCAAGAACAGCAGGCGAGCGCCATTGTCGTCAATGGTGATGGCGCATTGAGCGCGGGACTGTGGTCGGGCAATCGCTTATTAGATGAGCGCGGTACGAATTTGCACAGCGCACTACTCTTGAATGGCGGCGTGAAACTCGATGCGCAATGGCGTTTGAAAGCCAGTGTTTTGGCAGAACGTTTCCCCAGTGTGAGGGGTGATCAATGGCAATCGGCACAACGCGAATTGAGTTTGCAATGGGAGGGCGATAGTAGCGATGTGAAGCTCGGTACCCAGTTATTTTCGTGGGGGCGTGCCGACCGTATCAATCCTACCGATAACCTCAGTGCACGCAATTACACCTTGGGTCTTGCCAGCGATGATGAGCAAAGAATAGGCAGTCCTGCACTCAGTTGGAAGCAAGAGCTCGCTGGACAAACGCGGGTGCTGGCGGTGGTGCAGCACTTTCGTCCCGGTGTGGGACCCAATGATTTGAATGAGGCGGCTTTGCCTTGGGCCGCGCAGAGTAGAAATACCGACGTGGCGATCAAATTAGATCACAGCGGTGATGCACTTGATTGGTCCTTGTCGTATTTCAAGGGCAGCGAAAAAAGCCGCTCTTTGCAATGGCTGCGCCGTGCGGGACAAATTGTCGGGGTGGCGCGTGGATTTGCCCCAATGAGTGCCTTGGGTGCTGATGCTGCCATGACGCAGGGCGCGTGGACATTGCGCACGGAGTTTGCCGCTTTACGTTTTGCATCAAATGCCCATGCCGACATGGGACGGCAAGACCATTATTTTGGCGTGCTGGGTTTGGAGCGTAATTTGCCCGCCAGCGCGAGTTTTGGGATGCAGTATTTTTTTAGGCGCTTTGAAGACGATACGGCTGCCAGTTTTTCCAATCCAGTTTTGCAGGCCCGAGCGCAGCGTTTGCAGGTGGCAAATAATCAGTTGCATCGCTATCAGGACGGCCTAAGCCTGCGTTACGCGCAAAGAATTTTGAACGATCAAATCGATTACGAAATCGTCGCCGTAGTGAATTTTAAAGACGGTGATTATGCTTTAAGACCGCGTCTTAATTGGCGTATGAACGATAGCCTGAAATGGCAAGTTGGATGGGATGTTCTGCATGGCTCCACACAAAGTTTTTTTGGTAGTCTGAAAAAAAACACGCTGGGCTTTGTTGAATGTGTTTATGTTTTTTAGGTAGGAAGAATGCGACCCTAGGAGTATCAAATCATGCAAGTACCCCACAATATTATTTCGCTCAAAGAGCGCGTCGTGAAAGAAATCAAGGCTAATTTTGCAGAGCATGCTCCGGAAAATTGCAGTCTTTTGCTCGATAGTACGGGCCCTAGTTTTACACGACAATACATCGTTCTCAATGCCATCGGCCTAGAGCGTTTGAAATCCTATGGCGAGATTCATGCCTTCTCCGGTTCGGTCTACGCCTTGTTCGGTTTCATGGCGTTTACGACTGGCGCTAATCGGGTCAGCATCGACTCCTTGTGCCAGCCCGAGGCTGAAAAAGTCTTTCGCGACCAACACCATCAGGGTGCATTTTCGGGTTTGCGTTCGCTCGCGAAACTCGCTTCGGGTCAGTCTGCTTTTAATTCGGTTGAACCTTTGATTGCGTCGCTAGAGTATATGTTTGGTGATTTTGTTGATCAGCCATTTTCATCATTTGCCGACAATATTCATATTTATTTGGCGAAGTCCAAAGATGAGCCTTTACTGATTTTGTCAAATAATGCGCGCTGCTCTCCCGAGTTGCAGGCACTTAGGAATGCACCGATTAAACAGGTGATTGCGATGGCCGCGAATGTACCTTTTGTGTACGGTGGCGTGCAACAAGGTACCCCCTATTTTGATCCTGTGTACACCAAGCATTATGTGAATACGCTAAAGCAAATTACGGCAACTGATAAACCGACTTTGATTTCTACGCCTTGGCGTTCAGGGAAAAAAGAGAATCGGCACTACCTGAATTGCTATCCCAAAGGCAATGCGCGCTGGCTGATGCTGAAAGACTTTACACGGTTAGTCAGTGGCCGCCGCAATATCGCTTGGAGTCGCGATATTTATACGGCGTTTAAGGTGGCCGCTTAGGCTCATTTGAACGATTTTTTTATTCATACCGCCGCTGATGTAGCATTCAGGGCGATTGCATGAAGCCAGATCAAAGCAAAAAACCCCTCAACACGGAGACACAGAGAACTCCATGAGAAATTCATCAAGAATCAATGATGAATCCAAAACATAGTCCAAAATCCACTTCTCTTGATTTTCCTCTGTGTCTCTGGTCGCAGCATGCTGCTTACCTGTGTTGAGGGGTTTTAATTCATTCATGCGATCGCCCTGTCCGCCTAAGCTTATTTCACCTCACGTACTTTGCCGAAAGCTTCGCCTTTTTTCCAGGCGGGCATTTTGGCTGCATCTGCCACAGCGCGACCCAAGTTTAAGGTGAATTGAGCTTGTTCGGTCATGCCGGATAAGTCCCAGCTGGGGTCGTATTCATCGCTGACTTGATGGTAGCGTAGCTCGTAAGCCTGCGCTTTTTTGCTCGACGCTTCGGGGTCTTTGATGTAGTTGTGTCCGGCTTCGATAGAAAACGCAGGTACCCCGGCTTTGGCGAAATTAAAATGGTCTGAACGGAAGTAACCACCGGCCAAATCAGGCTCTGCATCGGCGATACGCAGACCCATCTTTTTGGCGACTTGGGCGGCGATGGCGGCGAGTTCGGTGCGTTCGCTACCTTGGGTTCCGATGTCGTGAGTGCGACCTACAAAATTAAGGCTATCGAGGTTTAAGTTGGCGGCGGTTTTGTGCAGTGGCCAGAGTGCTTGTCCTGCATAGTAGGCACTTCCTAACAGGCCTTGTTCTTCTGCTGCGACCCACAGAAACATTTGACTGCGTTTAGCGGGGTTTTGTACGGCCGCTTTTGCCATTGCCAGCAGCGCCGCTGTTCCCGAGCCATTGTCGACCGCGCCATTGTAGATGGTGTCGCCAGTGGTAGCTTGTGTGCCTTGTTTGCCCAAGTGATCCCAATGTGCACTGTAGATGACGACTTCATTCTTTAAGACGGGATCGGATCCAGGAACAATGCCAGCGATATTGTATTGATCAACATCGCGAATGGCGGCCTTGGCTTCGCCTTGAATTTTGGCGTTGAGCGCGACCGGTTTAAAATCGCGTTTTTCCGCGGCGGCGCGTAAAGCGTCAAGGTCTTGCCCTGCTTTTGAAAATAATTGGCGTGCCGTGTCTTCGCTCATCCACCCTTGAATTGGATTGCCTGCGTTATTGCCTTTGATGAGAAATTTTTCGCTAGTTCCGCCCACTTGTACCACTGACCATCCGTAGCTGGCCGAGGGCGTCGTGTGGATCAATAAAACACCGGCCGCGCCACGGCGTTTGGCTTCTTCGTATTTGTAAGTCCAGCGACCATAGTAGGTGAGGGCTTTGCCGCCGAATAAGTTGGGTTCCTCTTTGCTCGCTTGTGGGTCATTCACCATCATGACTAAGAGTTTGCCTTTGAGATCCATACCTTTGTAGTCATCCCAATTTTCTTCCGGTGCAGAAATGCCGTAGCCGACGAAGACGATGTCGTGGTCAAACTGATGGCTTGCGCCCGCATCGCCCGGTGCCCAGACCCAGTCTTTGCCAAATTCGATGGACATATCCTGATCGCCCGCGTGCAGATGGACGCTACTTTCTGCCGGTAAGGCTTTGACACCCGCGATTTTGACGAGTTGCCGATAGCTATTGCCGTTACCGGGTTTCAGGCCTAACACCTGCGCTTGGCTTTCTAAGTATTGCACTGTGAGATCGCCGCCACGTTGGCCGGTGCCACGTCCTTCAAATAAGTCAGACGAGACCAAAGCAAGATGTGCACGTAGCGCGCTTTCTTCTACTTGTGCTGCGGCTTTCGAATGGGTTTGGCTTGAGGCGAATGTGGGCGCAGAAAGCGCGAACGGTAAGCATAGGCCAATAACAATGGGATGGACTTTCATAGGTCTCCGTGGTTTTTTTGAAATGGAAAATGGGCGAAATCCCGAGTACGTCGGGATTAGCTGTCGGGATTATAAATCTCTTCCGTGCGACCAGTCGAGATTGATCGTGGAGGGCAGGGAGGTGCGTATCGATAGATGTCCGCTGCGGACGTGTTCTTCGATTTCTACGGCGAGTTTGCCTTGATGGGTGGCGGGGTAAGATTCGCCCAATAAGAACAGTCCAACCCAAGCATCACGTCCCGCATGTTTGGCCGCGTATAAGCATTGGTCGGCAATGTCCACCACTTGTTCCCAAGAATAGCGTTCCAGTGCGTCGGGCATGAAGGGGAAGGTGCATAGACCGATGGAGCAGCTGCGATGGAGCCGCGCGCCGCCGTTAAAAATGAAGGCGTGTGCGGAAAATTGAGCACGAATACGCTCGGCTAAGACTTCTGCTTCCACATGATTGGTTTCGCGCACGACGATCAAAAATTCTTCGCCGCCCCAACGTATGATGGTATCGCTCTCGCGTATCAATTCCTTCAAGATACGGGCGGTTTGGCGTAAGACTTCATCGCCCGCAGAATGGCCGTATTCATCATTGATGGTTTTGAAATGATCGATATCGACCATCATGAATACAATATCGTTTTTGTGCTGTGCGCGATTGATGGGAAAGGACGCAATATTTTGATAAGCGCGGCGCACTCTGGCAATGTCCTCGTCTATGCACAGATAAAGATAACGTCGGTTGTGTAAGCCGGTTAGGTAATCGGTCAGGCTTTTTTCTTCTAATAGTTTTTTCGATTGTTCTAGTTCTTGAGTCCTTTCCAAAATCAGGCGAGCCAACAATTTATTATTGTTTTGCAAGCTCCATAAACGCCAGCGTAAGAGTGCCATTACCAGCGCAGTAAAGAGCGCAAGATAGAGCAGGTAAGCCCACCAAGTTTGATACCAAGCCGCTTTAACTACGACATCGAGCACTAAATGCGGTTCGGTCCAAACGCCACGACGATTGCTGCCGCGTAGGTGTAAGCGATATTTTCCCGGCGGTAGATTGGTGTAGGCAGCGAGGCGTCGAAGTTGGTCGGTTTCTATCCAGTCTTTATCGTAACCTTCGAGTTTGTAGGCATATAAATTGTGTTCAGAGTCTGAAAAATCGAGCGCAGAAAATTCGACCGCGATACTATTGGCATCGGGCGTGACGATGAGTTTTTCTTTGGCCGGTGCGACGAAATTGCTATGGTTGGCAGCGACTAATTTTCCGCCGATTTGAATATTGCTCACCACGATGGGGGGGCGATACGTGTATTCACGTAAAAGTTCGGGGCGCACCATCGTTAAGCCACCAACACCCCCAAAGAGTAAATGCCCTCTTTGCGTGCTGATCCCGGCATTTGACCAATAGCCGCTAATGGCCACGCCATCCCTTTCCGTGAGGGGGAAAACCTGAAATGTATGCGGGTCGACTTTGGCTAATCCATCGTCGGTACTGACCCAGATATAGCCACCTTTGTCTTCTAAAACTTTGTTGATCAGCTCGTTCTGCAGGCCTTCATTTTTTCGGAAATGTATAAAGGTGGGATTGGCTAAGCCTTTCGGTTCTTTCAATAAATCGATGCCGCCGCCCTGAGTTGCAATCCACAACCAGCCGCGCGAGTCGAATAAGAGCGAGGCGACGTTAACATGGGTTAAGCTCCCATCTTGTTTAGGAATCGGTTTGTAGTTGATGGCACTTTGTTTTTCTAGATCAAAGCGGTAGATGCCATCTTGGGAAGTAGCGATCCAAATGCTGCCATCGGGTGCTAGCTTCATATCGGTTACAAATTTTTTCGCAACCACCGCGGCCCAGGTCGCGGGTGCGGAAGTATCGTGGGCCATATCGGCTAAATCTTTTTCCCAAATCCCTTCGTTGCCAGCAAAAATCAATTTGCCTTGCAGTTCCAGCATACTCGCCACTCTCAGCACGGGATTGCGTGGGGCGAGTGTTAAGTGACGTATAAAAGAAGCTTTCGGGTCGCTAAGGTACATACCGCGGTCAGTTCCGATGAACACTTGGTTATGGCTGGTCAAAAGAAAGGAAAAGATGGCGTTGGGCGGGAGCGCGGTTTCGTTGTCTTTATCATTGGCTGGGATCACTTCAAAACGTTTGCTATCACGCCTTAAAATGCTTAAACCCTGATTTTGCGATCCTACCCAAAGGCTACCGTCGGGGAATTCAAACGCAGAAAAAAAGTCGATTCCGGCCAAGCCGTGTACTGGATTTTCTGCGCCAAATAGGCTGACAAAGGCGTGCGATGAGGGGTCGTGAATGTTAAGGCCGCGCTGACCACCGACCCATATCAAGCCAGAACGGTCAAAGAAGATTGACCAGATTGAGTTGTCACTAAGACTGCTGGGGCGATTCGGTTCATGAAGTAGGCGTTTGCTTTCAAAGTTGCGGGTGTCGATCACCAAAATCCCTTTGCCATAGCTGCCCAACCACATTTGATTGTCGCGAGTTGAACCCATCGTATAAATGTATTCGCGTAGTGGTTCTAGTGCCGATGTTTGCTCGTTGCGTAGCAATAAACGATGCGGCGTGAGATTTTCTGGATTGAAGTAATAGGCACCCGAGTCGAAGGTGCCGACCCAAATTTTGCCATCTTGACTGCTATTGACGTGCATGACCCTTTGGCCTTTACCGGGATCGGTCGGCAATACAATACGGGTAAATTGAGCGCTCTTATCATCCCTGACGGCAAGACCTTTACTGGTGCCAACCCACAACTTGCCGCTAGTATCATGGTAAACGGCGCGAATAAAATCGCTCTGCAAACTATTCTCGTCGTTGGCACGTGAATAATAGCGTTCGAATTTTCCGGTGTCGGGGTCAAAGTGATTAAGACCTGCTCGAGTGGCCAGCCAAAGCCCATTTTTGCCATCGCCACAAATGGCCAGTACGGTCTTTTGGCTTAAGCCAGTTTCGCTTTCTTCGTAACGTTCAAAGTTATCGTGATGCGGGTCATAGCGTGCTAAGCCGCCACCATTGGTTCCTACCCACAAATTGCCCTTAGGGTCGAGATAAAGCGCGAGCACATAATTGTCGGGCAAGCTGTGTTCATTGCCCAATTGTGGGAGGTAATTGCGGAAATGATAGCCATCCCAGCGCGCTAAGCCTCCCTGCGTTCCGACCCAAATAAAGCCGTCGCGATCCTGCATGATGGCAGTTGCGCTGTATTGCGGCAAACCTTGTTGGGTCGAGATGTGCTTGAATACGGTGTCACCAATGTTCGACCATTGCACGGTCTCTTTGTTACTGAAGTCATTGAGGACTTGCGCGCCGACCGAGGCAAAATTAAGCCCCAAAAGCAGCAGCAAACACCAAGCAGCATGTCGCGCAATGCTGCGGTGCAAAATACAACACCAAAAACGGCTGAGCTGAGCTGGTGATGGCATAAAAATGACGAGAGCGTGTGAGGTTTCATTGTCGCCGATTTTTTAAAGATTGGGCGTGTGCAACTTGCCGAGCGGATAAATAATCTTGGTCTTGTGGTGGGGCTTACAAAAAAAAGCCTATGTTTCGGGGGAGAAATTTTGGATTGACCTGAGAATGTCGTTTTTTAAGCACACCTGCAGTGTTGTATGTACAACGGGAGTTCAGAAATTTGTCTGTCAGAACCGACAAAACTCGGCTTTCCGACGAAAGCAAACGACATTTCAATTATTTTGACTTATACTAAAAGAATTGACTAAGAGAAACTTTTTTGCTGTCGTTCATCAGTTTGCCGTATTAATAACCCACTTTTTGGATCATATACGCAATGACACAAGTGACTCCCCATTATGTAAAGCCTTCCCAATTACGCATTGGCCTCTACATTTACTTAGACCTAGGATGGATGGATCATCCGTTTCCTGTCAGTAGTTTTGAAATCCGCAATCAGGATCAAATCAATAAACTATGTGGTTTAGGTTTAGATCAAATCCGCTATTCGCCGGAAAAAAGTACGCCAGAACCGAACCGGATTGAATCTGAACTCAGTGACTATCAGGTTCGTCCGCTTCCCCAGATTGTCGTAGCACTGAGTGCGACGCAAATGCGTGAGCAGCAGCTTGGCTTACAGCAAGCGAGTTTTTTACGGTGTGAACGCTTGTTTTCACAGTCTCTGCAGGACTATAAACGTATCGCTGAAAATTTACATTCCGCTCCGGAACATGCCTGTGAGTTGGCTAAAGCCGCTGTGCATCAACTTTTAGATGGCATACTTCAAGAAGATGAAGCCGCGATTCGTTTGCTTTCCGAGAAAAACGGTGAAAAATCAGCGCTCCATGCGGTCAACGTTACCTTAATTTCCCTGCTCTTAGGTAAGGCCTTGGAGTTGCCGAAAGAAGAGATGGCGGAACTGGGCTTGGGTGCCATGCTGCATGATATGGGTAAGCTCGATTTACCGGAGCGCCAGCGTTGGTTGGACGAATATAGTTCACCAGCGGAAAGGCAGCTTTATCAGAGCCATGTGGTGCACGGTGTCAGTATGGCGCGCAAGATGGCTTTGTCGCATAGTGCGACCTTACTGATCGCGCAGCACCATGAATTTGCCGATGGAAGTGGTTTCCCCAGTCAAGTAATGAACGAGAAAATGACGGGTTTGAGCCGTATTATTTCCGTGGTCAATCGCTTCGATAACCTATGCAATCCAGGTCACGCCGGTGTCGCATTGACACCGCATGAAGCCCTGTCACAGCTCTTTACCAAATACAAGGCACAGTCGGATACCCGAACCTTAACCGCCTTTATCAAAATGATGGGAATCTATCCCCCGGGTTCGGTGGTGCAATTAAGTGACGAACGTTACGCCATGGTCGTGTCGGTCAATTCGGCCAAGCCCATGAAGCCGCGCGTCATTATTCACGACCATAAAATTGCGCCGGATGATGCCGTGATTTTCAATCTAGAGGACGACGCGCAGATTGGCATTCGGCGCAGTCTAAAACCGCTGCAACTGCCTAAATCGGCCTATGATTTTTTAACCCCACGCCACAGGCTCAGCTATTTTTACGAACCCACCAGCTTGCATGCTTAGGCGAGAAGATGTCGCGCTTCCTTAAAGTGATAAGCCGATCTGTTTAGCCTGTGAAATACTAAACACGACAAGATCGGCAGCGACTCCGCGCATTTTGAGTGATTCGAAAATAAAATTCGCTCAAGACACTTACTCGTCAATCATCGCTTGATGATGGAGATCCAATTTGAATGTAACTAAGCAAATCCCAAATAAACAAATCCCAAATAAGCAAATCCCAAAAATGCTAACCCCAAGCTCGGCCCCAGCGGTCGTTGTGGCAGACATCGGGGGCACGCATGCACGTATTGCCTTGGCGGGTTTGCCGGTGGCGGGCGATATCGGCAATACCATCGCGCTGCAAGCCTTTGAAGCTATGCAGTGTGCGGATTTTTCTAGTTTGCCTGCGCTAATACAGCACTACCAGGCCTTACATCCCGCTGCGGCCTCCTTGCCCTGGGTGCTGGCAGTGGCGGCACCGGTCGTGCAGGGTGATGTGGTGGCGCAAGCGAATCTGCCTTGGCCAGTCGGGCACGGTGATTTGCGTGCGTATTTTCCGATGCTACGGATGAATTTGCTGAACGACTTTGTCGCCTTGGCACATGCCGTTCCCTTGATCCAAGCGCAGCAGCTCACGCAACTCTGTGGTCCGATTTTGCCCATTACCAGTCTAGGCCCGGTGTTGGTGATAGGCCCAGGCACGGGATTGGGGGCGGCGATTTACTTGCCTGGCTCGCCTTCGCGCGTGTTAGCGAGCGAAGCCGGACATGCCGCACTTGCGGCTTGCACCGATCTTGAGATCGAACTCCTACGCCAACTAAAGCGACGTTGGTCCCATGTGGATGTGGAACGTATTTTGTCTGGGCCGGGTCTGTTAAATTGTTACCAGGCGCTGTGCGAAATTGAAGCGCAAGTTCCCAAGTATCAGCGACCTGCCGAGCTGGCACGCGCCGCAATGCAAGGCGAAGACGCATTAGCGCAACGCTGCCTGTCGATTTTCTGTGCTTGGATGGGCAGTGTGGTGGCGGATTTAAGCATCGTGGTCGGTGCGCAGCGGGTGATTTTAGCGGGCGGAATTTCCTCGCAAATCCTAGGGTTTTTGAGTGCCAGCGATTTTGCCGCACGCTTTGTCGATAAGGGTGTCATGCGCGAGGTGATGGCGACTATTCCGGTGCAGGTGATCGATCATGGACAGTGGGCTTTGTTTGGCGCGGCGCAATGGTATACAGAAAATAAATTTGATGTACAACCGAGGTAAAAGCGTATGATTTCTCGTCGTATTTGGTTGAAAACAGCATTGGCCTCAGGTTCGGCTTTGGCCTTGCCCGCAGGGTTTGCAAACGCAAGATCATTTGGCAAAGTCGTTTCTACTTGGGATTTTGGGGTCGGTGCGAATAACGCGGCATGGCAAGTTTTGCGGGCAGGCGGTAGCGCCTTAGATGCGGTCGAGGGTGGCGCACGTTGGGCCGAAAGTGAGCTGTGCAATGCCACGGTCGGGCATTGTGGCAATCCAGATCGCGATGGTTATTTAACGCTCGATGCCAGCATCATGGATGGTGATGGTCGTTGTGGTGCTGTGGCCGCGCTTGAAGATATTGCGCATCCCATTTCTGTCGCGCGGCAGGTCATGGAAAAATCCCCGCATGTGCTGTTGGTCGGCGCGGGCGCGCAGCAATTTGCAATAGCTCAGGGATTTGAAAAGACCGCACTATTAACAGAATCTGCAAAAAAAGCCTGGCAAACATGGCAGCGCGAATCGAAATATCAGCCCACCATTAATCCTGAACGCGCATCCAAAGCCTTACCCGGCGATAAAAATAATCATGACACTCTGGGGATGTTAGCGATCGATCAAAGCGGTAAACTCGCCGGCGCCTGTACCACCAGTGGCATGGCTTGGAAAATGCGAGGCCGTGTCGGGGATAGTCCTATCATTGGTGCGGGCTTGTATGTCGATAACGAAGTCGGTGCCGCCACCGCATCGGGCATGGGGGAAGAGATGATACGTAATGCCACCAGCTTTTTAGTCGTTGAGCTGATGCGGCAAGGGAAATCGCCCCAAGAAGCCTGCCTCGCCGCGCTAGAACGTATCGTCAAAAAACGTGAAGAAGCCAGCAAAAATCTTCAAGTCTGCCTGCTTGCCTTAAACAAGCACGGCGAAGTTGGTGCTTACGCTTTGCACCAAGGTTTTGTTTATGCTTTGTGTGAGCACGACAAAGATGCGCGTTTGATCGACGCGTCTTCTGTTTTTTCATCTTAAGTTCACTCATTTACGACCCTTGATAAAACCAAAAAAATGCAAAACAAAGTCATCGTTGAAATTGCCGCCAACTCCTTGGCATCAGCCTTAGCGGCGCAGCGCGGCGGTGCTGATCGGGTAGAACTCTGTGAGTATTTGGAGGGCGGCGGTGTCACGCCTTCTTTTGGCAGCATTGCGATGGCGCGCGCCAAACTTAATATTCCTGTGCATGTCTTAATCCGGCCACGGGTGGGTGACTTTACGTACACAGAGCAAGAAGTCGAGATCATGCTGCGCGATATCGGTGCCTGCCAACAATTGGGTTGCGACGGTGTCGTGATCGGTGCGCTCACAGCCCACGGTGAAATTGATGTTAGCCTATGCCAAGAGTTGATTAAAGCCGCCGCCGGTATGCGGGTGGTGTTTCACCGTGCCTTCGATTGCGCCAGCGATTTTGAGACGGCATTTCAATCTCTTCGTGACTTGGGTGTGAATGGCTTACTCACCTCCGGCCAAGCCGCCAGCGCGGCCGAAGGCAGCCAACAGATCGCACAATGCCTCGCCCAAACATCGGCGCTAGAAATCATCGCCGGAGCAGGTATCAACGCCAACAATGCCACCGCATTGATTGCAGCAACGGGCGTAGCTGCTGTGCATGCGTCGGCAAAAGAGCTCATCGAATCCACCACACCTCTACGACCGATAAAAGGCTTAAGCGGACAGCATTGGCAAACCAACGAA
>JAHFQV010000096.1 GCA_023259175.1 Oxalobacteraceae bacterium
TGGCGTTGCGTGTCCAGTCTAGATGTTTTACTTGGGTTTGCTGTTGTGCTTGGGCAGAGACTCCAAGTAGGCTCAAGAGCAGCGCGAAGCCGAGCTTGGCACTATAGTGTTTGATGCTAGAGTAACTGTGATTGAGTGTGAATATTTGCATGGTGTTCGCCTAGTCTGGTGCTTGCTAATGTGGGCTATTGGAGTTCGAATATTTGAGCGGATTTCGCCGCTACGGTGAGCGTTTTTTTCAGCGTTATCATTGATTGTGTCAAAACCTCATAGGCCGCTGGGCTGTTTTTGAGGCCTTCCTTAAATCGCCCCAAATCGAGTTCGATGGGATGTTCATTGCGATTGAGGATGACCATCACGGTTTTGGACTGGACCTCTTCTTGCTCGTCTATCCTGAAATAGACATATAAATTTTGTTCTGGGACGAAGTGCAGCATTTTTCCGTGATGGAGGCTAGCAGCGGTTTTTCGCCATTGAAATAAACGCCGCACGAAATCTTGCATGGATTTTTGTTGAGTGCTCAAGCCTTTGCCATTAAATGCATTGCGCTTATCTTCTTGCCAGCCGCCGGGAAAGTCGGCACGTACTTTTCCATCGTCCCTTTTGATTGGACTGCGCATTAAAATTTCTGTGCCATAAAATACCTGGGGAATGCCGCGCAAAGTGGCTAGAGCAACTAGCGCCATTTTATGTAGTGCGAGGTCTTCTCCAAGCTCAGAAAATAAGCGCGGTGTGTCGTGATTGCCTTCGAATAATGTGAGTGATTCTGGATGAGGATAGACGAAGTCCAAGGCCAGCGTATCGTAGAGTTCTTGCAGATCGCCAGTCTTGGTTTTGCTTTTGGGTGATTTTGTTTTCAGGCTATTGATCAGGCTTTGATAGACCGGAAAATCCATCATGCTGGGCATGGCCGAAGGGATGTTGCTGCTCAGCGCATGGCCTTGCTGCCAGCTAGCGATGATGGCTGGGGACATGCTCCATTCTTCGCCGACCATGTTCATCTTGGGGTATTCCTGCAAGACCCGTGCCGACCATTTTGCTAGAAATGCGCGATCCGAATAAGAGTAGGTATCAACCCTGAGACCCGATAAGTCGGCATACTCGATCCACCACAAAGTATTTTGAATTAAATAGGTCGCTAGCCTAGGATTCTTTTGATTGAGGTCCGGCATAGTCGGCGTAAACCAGCCATTGGAAAACTGCTCAGTATCAGTCCTAGCCGCGTGAATATCGTGCAGGGTGCTGCGTTGATGGCTGGTCATTTTTCCCGCATCATTGAGCCAGTCTTTTTCGGGTAAATCTTTGAGCCACCAATGATCGATGCCGATATGATTGAGCACGATATCTTGCAGTACACCGATGCCGCGCACCCTTGCTTCCGCCACTAATTTTTGATAGTCGCTATTGCTACCGAAGCGCGCATCAATTTGGTACAAATTACTGGCCGCATAGCCGTGGTAGGAATAGTTGGGCGGATTATTTTCCACCAGCGGTGTCGGCCACAACATCGTAAAACCGAGCCCGGCAATGTAGTCTAGATGCTGGGTAATTCCAAGAATGTCGCCACCGTGTCGCCCACCTGGATTTTGTCGATTGAGGCTTTCACTTAAATTCGGAACGCTATCGTTATCCACATCGCCATTGGCAAAACGATCCGGTACGATGAGGTAAATTGCGTCGCGAGCACTAAAACTGCTGCGTTCTGCCGATCCAATTCGGCGGGTTTGCAATTGCAGTGTAGCGTGACTTACTCTTTCTTCGCCGCGAAAAAAATCGATGCCGACTTCGCCTGGGGGTGCGTTTTCTGCGATCTCCAAATCAAGGAAAAGGTAATTGGGATTATCACTGTGGTAGCTCGATTTTAGGCTTACTCCGGGGGCGTGAATTTGCGCTGTAAGTTGAGCGATTTGCTCGCCATGCACCATCAGCTGCAATTTCGGATCGCGCATGCCTATCCACCATGAGGGTGGTTCGATTTGCTTGACGATGTTTTGCTGCGCAGTCGCTGGACTGGGCGCGGAGAATACAGCCAAGGTGCAGCCTAAAATACTGATTTTTCCTAGCCAAAGTAAGCGTTTGAAAATGCTCACTAGGCGGTGTGTGGGTTTCGCGAAAACGAATAAAACAGACCTCAGCAGACAAACGAAAGTGCGACGCTGCGGGGGCAGGACGGGTTTCATTTGGCCTGCTCAGCGTGACTTTGTTCTATCGCCAATGCGGCACCGCTCAAAGCGGCCAGCGTGTCGGTGATGAGAGCAACTGGAATGCTGCTAAGGTAGCTTGAAAGCCTGCCTTTGGCATTAAATTTTTCTCGAAAACGTGAATTAAAAAAGAAGTCGCCCAAGCGCGGCACGATGCCACCGCCAATGTATACGCCACTACGCGCGCCGACGATGAGCGCCACGTTACCCGCAAAGCTACCAAGTAGGGCACAAAATACGTCTAAGGTTTTGACGCAGACCGGGTCGAGTCCATTGAGTGCTTTTTCGACGATAGTTTCGGTGTTGTAATTGTTTGGGTCAACTTTTAAAGTCTGTGCGATGGCACGATATAAAACGGGAATGCCAATGCCAGATAAAAAGCGCTCGGCTGAAATGTGTGAATATTCTTTGCGAACTTGACTTAAAATCGCTGATTCAAATTCATCGGTTGCAGCCAATGTGGTATGCCCACCTTCCCCCGGCAATGCCACCCAGCCATGGGCAGTTTGAATGACACTGCCTACCCCTAAGCCTGTCCCCGGCCCAATAACCGCCAAGGTGCCTTGCTTGAGCGGCAGCGCGCCATCACTACGTAATTGATTGGCTTGGAGTTTGGGTAGGGAGAGCGCGAGTGCTTCAAAATCGTTGATGACTAAAAAACGCTCCAAGCCCAAGGCCGCTTTCACCGAGGATTTGGTGAAATTCCAGTGGCTATTGGTAAAGCGTATCTGCTCTTCATTGACCGCAGTGGCGACCGCAAAAGCGGCACAGCGCGGTGCTTGATAGCCTGCACCCAGCTCGGTACTTAAGTCACGCAAATACTGCTCGCTCGCTTCGATAGGTGAGGCGTATTCATTGACGGATAAGGTGCGGACATGCGAAATCGCGTCAAGATGAGTGACCCAAGCAAAGCGCGCATTACTGCCACCGATATCGGCCACTAACCAAGGAAAAGGCGGCGACGCGTCTGAAGTCGGCGTGTAAGTTGTTGGATTCATCGTCTAATTTTTCGTTGGATTTACGTTGTAAACATCAAAATTTGCGTTGTTGCAGACAATTTTTCGTGCAAATGAATCTGTAATGTAGCAAAACTACAGAAAATGAGCAAACACTTTTTAGTGAAATGTTGCGCTATTTCATTTTTGTGTACTTGATTTTGGCTAGACTTTAATTGCTTGATGCATTAACCACTCTTTCTGTAGATTTCCGGTGTCGAATTATCAAAGCTTAGCCAGGCTACGGTAAGGCAGTATGTGTAGTGGAATTACGCGCTTTAATCCCTAGTGCTTTTGAGTCGAATGAGCTGTACTTCGACTACATGAAATTGCTTTGCTTGCACCTTGGCAAGGGCTACAATGCTTGCACTGGTTTTGCCTGCCTTCGGTTGGTGCAGAACCCTTACTCTCCCTACTTATTGCATTGAACTTACTTCGCACAGCAATGGCTCATCCAGAAAATTCTGATTTTTATCCCCGCCTGATCGCCGACATCGGTGGAACCTACGCCCGATTTGCGGTGGAAACTAAGCGCGCGGTTTTTACGCAAGTGAGTATGCTCTTATGCGCTGATTACCCTGATTTTTACGCTGCCGTGCAAGCCTATTTATCCAAAATCGCCGGTGCTCCAATTGCCCATGCCGCCGTCGCCATCGCCAATCCGGTGGAGGGTGATTTAGTCAGTATGACCAATTATCATTGGCGTTTTTCGATAGAAGAAGTCCGGCAAAAATTGGGGTTTGACACGCTCTTGATCGTAAATGATTTCACGGCGTTGGCGATGGCCTTACCACGATTGGGGGCGGCCGATGTGCGGCAAATCGGCGATGGCGAAGTGCGTCAACCCAGCGTGATCGGGCTTTTGGGGCCCGGTAGTGGCTTGGGTGTTTCTGGCTTAATTCCTTCCGGCGATACTTGGATTTCGCTCGGTTCGGAAGGTGGTCATACCAGCTTTGCGCCACGGGATGAGCGTGAAATCGCCATCCTGCGCTATGGTTGGAAACACTTCGAACATGTTTCCTACGAGCGACTCGTGTCTGGGCCAGGTTTGGAACTAATTTATCGCGCATTGAGTGATTACGCCAAATTGAAAGCGCAGGATTACACTGCGCCGGATATCACCCAACACGCCTTAGACAAGACCGACAGTATTTGCGTCGAAGCACTTGATATTTTCTGCACGATACTTGGGTCGGCGGCGGCCAATTTGGCCGTGACCTTGGGTGCGACAGGCGGGATTTATATTGGCGGCGGTATCGTGCCTCGCTTAGGACATTATTTTGATGAATCGGGTTTTCGAGCACGCTTCGAGGAAAAAGGTCGCTTTAGTCGCTACGTTGCCTCGATTCCGACTTTTGTGATCACCGCAGAGAACGCCACTTTCATCGGCGTGTCGGCGATTTTAGATGCGCAATTGCGGTCCTTAACAAGCGATACCGGTTCTTCTATTTTGGGACAAATTCGTCGCGTGCGTAGCGAATTGTCGCCCGCCGAATTACGTGTGGCAGAACATGTCTTAGCCCATCCGCGCGCAGTTGTGAATGACCCTATCATCGAAATTGCCCGCGCTGCCGATGTCAGTCAACCGACGGTGATACGATTTTGCCGCTCTTTGGGGTGCGAGGGACTTTCTGATTTTAAATTGCGCTTAGCATCGGGCTTGACTGGCACCGTACCGGTGACGCATATTCAAGTGACCAATGAAGATTCGGCGCTTGAATTAGGTGCGAAGGTTTTGGGTAATACGGCTTCATCGATTTTACAGGTACGCAATCAGCTCAACCGTGAAATGATAGAAAAAGCCATCGACCTCATCAATCAGGCCAATCGGGTCGAGTTTTATGCCATAGGCCATTACGGCGTGGTCGCACAAGATGCGCAGTATAAATTTTTGCGGCTCGGTGTTCCGAGCGCTGCACATACCGATTCGCGTCTGCAGTTGTTGGCGGCGAGCGTTTTAAAAGCGCAGGATGTGGTGGTGATTTCTAGCAGTAGCGGGCGGGTACCTGAGTTGTTAGAAGTGGCCGATCAAGCCCGCGAGCGCGGCGCAAAAGTGATTGCAATCGCGGCCAGTCACTCGCCCCTAGTGCGTAAGGCGGACGTTGCTTTGATCGTCGATCATGTTGAAGATATTTCCACCCACCTTCCTATGGTGAGCCGCATTTTGCATTTATTGGTGATCGATATGTTGGCCGTTGGGGTGGCAATGCGGCGTAGCGTAGAGCGCCCTGAATTCTTAGTAGGCGAAGCCGACGAACGCTTGGATGAAACCACCCAGCGTCCGCAAAAGCCGAGCGCGAAAACCCAAGCCCCAGGGGTGAGCATGGCCTCACCGCTTGCGAATTTGACTTCGCATAGTCGGTGAGCTTGTGCCTATTTACTTCGGTCCAAATGGATTTGCTGGGCGCACATTGGGTGCTTGATTCGGTTGTGGGCCGGGGTTTTGTGGAAGTGGTGGCGCTGCTGTATAGCCATCGCTCAGTGTATGTAAAAATGCGACGATGTCGTCCACTTCGACAGGACTCAAAACGGGGCCAGCTGACCTAGGACGGTTAAATGGCGGACGGTCCTTGACGATGTTTTTGAGATAGGCCATCGGCAAATCATTAGGCACTCCTGCGGGGCCGTACCAGCGCTGCGGATCACTGCTGACGGTGGCGTAAAAGCCGACCACTTCGCGCAAGTCTTTAAAGAATCCGTTATGCATAAAGGCTTGACGTTCAGCGACATTTCTTAAGCTGGGCATTCTGAATTTTCCGCAAAAATCATCGATAGAAATGTTCACGGGAACATTGGCTGTGAGCGCCGGTTTGCTTCTGACGGGGCCGCATAATCCCAAGTCAAAAAAATTCGGATTGGCGTTTTGGGCGATGGCTCGATTGCGCGGTATGCCGGTCGCGTAAAAGCTAAATTCCGAAAACAAAGAATCTTTGGGGTCTTTCGATTTTGGATTCATCACATGACAGGAAACGCAGTTCGCTTTTTTCGTGTCCATAAACAGCATCATGCCACGATTTTCATTGGGTGTGAGTGTGGTTTTCCCCTGAATAAAAGCGTCGTATTTTGAACTAAAACTTTGGAAGCTAGGCGTGAGTTCAAATGCAGCGATGGCCGTGCCAATTTTCTGATAGGCGCTGTCGCTGTCTTGGAAAACATTATTGCCAAATTCGGCGCGCATTAAATCAGCATAGGGTGAGGCGGCCACTTTTTTGACCACCGCTGCCGCATTTGGGTTATTCATTTCCGCTGACGCGAGAAAAGGCCCGAGCGCCTGCGCCGCTAAAGTGTCAGCACGCCCATCCCAAAAATGCCCACCGATAGCCTCCACTTCTCCATTTGAAATTTGAAAAGAGAATTTCGGAATGAAACCGTTGTAGGCATTACTCATGGCATTGCGCAGTCCAAAAGAGCTAGGCGTACTACCTAAGGCCACACCGATGCGTGAGCCGTGATTATTGGCAAAGCCGGTGTTCGCGGTATGGCAACTGACACAAGCCGTGCCGACCGGCTCGGACAGATTTCTATCGGTAAATAGACGCTGGCCTAAATTTTCGAGCCGGGTCAAATGGGTATTTGCTTGCGGCATGCCCGGCTGTGGTTGAGGTGCTTGTGCAGACGTGAGGGCGCTCAAGCTCAGAACATAAAGGCTCAGCCCCCACTTGCTCCAGTTGCCAAAATTAGCTGTATTCATAAACTTCTCCACACGGTGATGTTGCATTGATCGTAGAAGCTAAATGTGTAGGAAAAATGAAGCGAGGAGAAAATTGACATGTATTTTTCGGAGTTTTTACATGTAATTGACACCCGGGTTGGGGAGTTGATGGCGCGATGAAATTGGGGGTGTCTAGAGAATGCAGTACTGGCATGTATATTGCATAGGTTTAGCATTATTTATAATCGAAATTTTCCCCAAAGGCGAGGTCATATGTCACCTATACAGCAACAGCAGGTCTTTCTGTCGATTTCAGTTTGGCTCACTGGCTACGATGAAGTTCAATTGCAAGGCACCGGTATGCAAGAGACTTATTTCGCCACCATCACGCAAGAATCGACCGCGGAGAATTTGCAATTATTTCTGGCCGAGGCCGCCTTTATTTTGGCCAGTGGTGAAGGTGATGAGGCCAAGACCAATGCCTTGATTGCCGACCGTCTCATGCCCAGTTCGAGCTACGATAATCTGGCGCAAAATATTATTTACATGTGGTATTCAGGCCAATGGGAACCGACCGTGAGTGCCAGCAACGCCAATCTGCAAGAGGTGCGTAATATCAGCCCGAATGCCTACATCCAAGGCTTGATGTGGGATGCTGCGCAGACCCATCCGCCTGGTGCCAAACAACCAGGCTACGGTTCGTGGGCCACACTGCCTCTTCGTGAATGAGCTCTGTCCAGCCATATTTACGTCCCACACTATCTTAATTTCTCAAGAAGCGAGACCAACATGAAGCATGATTATGATGTCGTCATTGTCGGAACAGGTATTGCCGGTTCTGTCTTGGCGAAAACTTTGACGCAGGCGGGTAAATCGGTGTTGATGCTGGAGGCCGGTTTGGAAGCAGGCATTGCGCTTGAATCGGAACGCGCCTATGCGACCTATCAGCAATATCTACAAACCTTTTACAGCAAGGCTAATAAGGCCACCAATGGACCGTATCCTGACATTAAGGATGCAGCGTCGCCCGATGTTTTAGAGATACAAGCGCAGACGCCGTATGACAGCGGTTACTTGGTGCAAATGGGGCCTTTACCTTTTGCCAGTGATTGTTTGCGCGGTGCCGGTGGTACGACCTTGCACTGGTTAGGTAATGTGCCGAGGATGTTGCCCAATGATTTTCAAATGCAGACCTTGTATGGGCAGGGTGTTGACTGGCCGATTTCCTATCAAGATTTGATGCCCTATTACGAGATGGCGGAAAATGAAATTGGGGTGTCCGGCGATGTGGCGGCGCAAGTGGGGCCGGATATGAGTCGGGCTAATTATGGTGAGCATTACGTTTTTCCGATGGAGAAAATTCCGCAAAGCTATCAAGACCATGTCTGGATGCGAAACACGCAAAATCTAAACGTCCATCTCGACGGAAAACAGTTCACTATTAGCTGTGTAAGCATGCCGCAAGGACGTAATTCAGTACCCAATCCTAAGTACCATTTTTCCGGCGTGAAATGGGATGTCGAGCGCGAAAAATTGATTTTGACGCGCACTCAAAATACCTATCAAGTCGTGGGTTCGGTGTGGAGTCCGTACACCGGAGAGCGTTGTGAAGGTAATGCCAGTTGCGTGCCGATCTGCCCGGTGCAAGCGAAATACAATGCGCTCAAAACACTGAAAAAATCTGATTTTAGGAAATTGGAAATTCGCACCCAAGCGGTTGCGTCCACATTGCTGATCGATGAAAAAAGTCAGCACATCAAGGGTGTCGTTTACAAAAAATATCAGCAGGCCGATTCACCCACTTACAGCACCGATGTGGTGACTGGAAAGATCATCGTGCTTGCGGCAAGCGCTTTGGAAAACGCCAAAATTTTATTGGCTTCGAATGCAGCCAATTCCAGTGATCAGGTGGGGCGCAATTTGATGGATCATCTGGTGCTCCTTACCTGGGGTCTTTTTCCTGAAAAAATTTACCCTTATCGGGGACCCGGTTGCACCACGTATATTCCGACTTTTCGTGATGGAGAATTTCGTAAAGAGTTTGCTGCTTGGATTTCACCGATTGATAATTGGGGCTGGTCGTGGCCCACATTTGCGCCGGGAACCGATGTTTGGAATGCGGTGCAAAATAAGATGTTCGGCAAAGCTTTGCGTCGTCATTTGAGTGAAGTCGTGCCGCGCCAAGCACTACTGCATTTCGAGTGTGAACAAGCACCGGAAGCATCCAACCGAATGACGATAGACCCGAAATACAAAGACCAATTGGATAATTTTCGCCCCGTGATTCATTACGACGCGTCGGACTATATGCGCAAATCCTTTGAAGCGGCCAAGAAGGTGTCGGATCAAATTTTTGCCGCCAATAAGATAGCGGATCACACCGCGTATTTGCCCACCGATCCCGACTATGTGACATGGCAAGGGCGCGGCTATACCTTCCGTGGTGCGGGACATATTGTGGGCACCCACCGGATGGGAACGAGCAAGGAAAATTCGGTGGTGAAATCAACAGGGCAAGCTTGGGATCACCCGAACTTGTATCTGGCCGGTTGCGGAAATATGCCAACACTGGGCACCTCAAATCCTACCTTAACAATGACGGCACTGACTTTCATGGTTGCTGAAAATATTCTTAAACAATTGGCGGAGTAAATGATGATGAATCCATTTTTTAAAGCAGCCCACGGACATTTACGCCACCAGCTTTTGCCAGTCGATTTACCTTTGGAACGCGCCGGTTCGATCAAGACAATAGAATCACTCAGGCAGCATTTGCAAACTGCAATTGAGTTGGAGCATTCCACGATTCCACCGTATTTGTGCGCACTGTATTCGATCAAGGACGGCAGCAATACCTTTGCTTCGAAAACCATACAGAGTGTGGTGATGGAAGAGATGCTGCATATGATTTTAGCCGCCAATATTTTAAATGCGATTGGCGGCGCGCCTGCCATTGATACCCCCAAATTTGTACCCGAGTACCCCACTTATCTACCGCATAGCGATGATGCTTTTCTGGTGCCATTAGAAAAATTCTCTCAAGAGACAATCAATGTTTTTCTCGACATTGAACACCCGGCGCGCAAAGGAGCACCTCCGCAGGCCGATCACTATCACACCATAGGTCAATTTTACGCGGCCATTAAGCACGCGCTGCGGCATCTCAATTATGTAACCCCGGGCGGGATTTTTACAGGAGCACCGAATCGTCAGGTGATGCCGCAACATTATTACGGCGGCGGTGGAAAACTCATCGTCGTGACGACCCTTGAGGACGCGCTATTAGCGATCAATGAAATTATCGGCCAAGGGGAGGGGGTCGACGATACGATTTTTGATGGTGATCATCGACTCTTTGGTGAAGAAATCGAGTACGCCCATTATTTCAAGTACATGGAAATTAAGGAGGAAAGACGTTATCTGCCAACCGATAGTGCCAAGCGTCCTCCAACTGGGCCTGCGGTCGTAGTGGATTGGTCCGCGGTACACAATATGCAAGCCAATCCCAAGATGATCGACTACCCGAAAGGGTCTGAGCTATGGAAGAAAACTTATGAATTTAATCGCTGCTATATGCAGTTATTGAGCCAATTGCATATCGCTTGCAATGGTAGCCCAGAGCGTTTGGCGCAAGCGATTCCTGTGATGTATGAGTTGAAGTACAAAGCCTTGGCGTTGATGAATATTCCCATTGCCAATGGCAAGGTGGCGGGACCGAGTTTTGAATATGTTCCTTTGTGATTGCTAACTGAGTTTTTTTGAGGAGATTGATGATGATGAAAAGTCAGATCGATGTGAGTAATTTACCCTATCGTGTACGTCTTTTGGACGAGATTGATCCGATTATTGAAACTGGATTGGGGCCTTTGGCTGGGTTGGTCGGCACTTGGACCAGTGCCGCCGGCGCAGGTTGGAATGTGATTGCCGTTCCAGCGACTTTCCCAAGTGCTGCGGAAGATCAGGGATTTTGTCTTGAGGTGATCCCTTACCTAGAGACTTTAACTTTTCAGGCGGCCGTGATAGGGGCTGGAAATCGCGGTCCCGTGGTCGATGGTGTTCAGGAGGATCAACAGATTTTTGGTTTGATTTATGAACAAACCGTGACCAGTGATTGCAATAGCGCTTTTTGTCAAGCGCGTGGTTTTCCGCAAGGTAGTGTGATACACAAAGAGACTGGCATGTTTTTAAACGTCAGTAATTTCAATGATCAATTTAACGTTGCGCGTTTATCGGTTATTCCGCATGGTAATTCGGTTTTGGCATTAGGAAGTTCATTTGAGGATAGTCAAAGTCCAGTCACGATACCGTTTGGTACGGCATCAATTTCACCGACCGGTGGCAATCTCGGTTACGCCGAGGGGCCGCAATTTACGGTTCAACAGTTCCCCGATTTTGATCAGAGTAATCCCAATTCAATTTTGGTCGAAGCGGTCAGTCAACAGACACTCAATCGTGTGACGACGCTGGTGCTTTCAACGAATAATGCCTCAGGCGGTATTTTGAATATTCCCTTTATTCAGAACAATGTCAAAGCGGCGAATATGGAGTGCATTTTCTGGATAGAAGAAGTGCAGGGTGCGAATGGACCATTTATGCAATTGCAGTACACGCAAACGATTAATTTGGTTTTCCCCCGTGCGAACGATCCGCAAAAAACACCGATCACCTGGCCGCATGTCGATGTCAACACACTGACCAAAGTTTAACCGAGATTTCCATTAGGCGCACCTTCGGTGCTTTTTGAGCGCTGACGGCGATTTTGCGGCCATTTTCGCATGATTTTATTTTCCCATAGCTCGCTATGAGAAAATAAAATCACACAAAACTGTCTCACAAACTCATCCGTCATCATCTCAAACCCTAATGGAAAATCTCGGTTTAATTTCGTTTGAATTTTTTCAGTGCAGTGAAAGCCGTGTCGAATTTGACGACGCGGCTTTTTTTTGCCTTCACTTGATGCGATTTGAATGCGCAAAAAAAAACGTCATCGCGAATCAACGAGATGACGAAAAAGGGAGGTTGAATCAACGGTATCGAGCCACTTGCTGACCACAACAATCGTTGATTCATGCGTAGTTTGCGGTTTGCTGAAACTCGGCGCAATCACTTTGGGATAAACGGTGGGATTTTTGGGTTGAAACGGGAAAAGCCTCGATAGAACAACCACAAGCTGGGTATAAGCTATCTATTTCGAAAAGAAAATCACCCAAATAATTTTGTTCTTACTAGTACTATCTAAGGTACTTTCAGCGCGCTTTCCCTAGGGTTTGAGGCTTATGCCCCCAACCAAGGCAGACCCGCATAACACCATCCACCTTTGCTCTTACGGTGACCCGCCTCGTCCTTGTCACCTTCAAAGCCTTGCAGGATGTCATAGCATTGGCCGTAGCCGTTTTCCGTGGCGAGCTTGGCACCGTGCCTTGAGCGTACCCCTGATCGACATAGAAATAGGATGAGCGTACTTTTATCGGGAATGCAGGCATTGAGTTCTTGCACAAAATTTGGATTGGCCGCGCCTTCGGGATAAAGGCTCCACTGCACAGCCAGATGTTGTTCTGCGTTGATTTGAACTCGTCCCACCCAATCACGTTCTGCATGGGTGCGTACATCCACCAGCCTGATTTCAGGATGGTTTTGCAACAGCATATGCGCTTCCTCGGGGGTGACTGCACCCGCATAAGGGAGAAATTGTTCTTGGCCGCGTTGTTGGGCCAATTTTAGAATCGCGTCACTCATTTTTTATACCTTCGTATGCTTTCACTGAATTGAAGAATGCCTGACCGCCGCCAAAACTAGTTTGCACTGGCGCTTGCCCACCTAAGCTTAGTTTAACAGCGCAATATTTAAATTCGGGAATTTTCCCAAAAGGATCGAGGGCTGCGTGGGTGAGTCGATTGATCGCCGCTTCGTAATAGCAGAAGGGGACAAAAATCGCACCGCGCGGCGAGCTCATATCGGCCCTAGCGTATAAACAAACCGTACCACGACGTGAGCTGACGGTCACCAGGTCCCCTGCTTGCGCCCCGATCGCAGCGAGATCGTCAGGGTGGATGGCGGCCACTGGATCAGGTTCAAGCGCGTCGAGAACACTGGCGCGCCGGGTCATGCTACCGGTATGCCAATGCTCTAATTGGCGACCGGTTATTAAGACTAAGGGATAGTCTGCATCGGGTGTTTCGGCCGCTGAAATCAGTTGCGCAGGAACGAAGCGCGCCAAGCCCGTTTTGGTGGGGAAATTTTCAGTAAAGACGATGGCTTGCCCCAAGTCGTTTTCGTGCA
>JAHFQV010000192.1 GCA_023259175.1 Oxalobacteraceae bacterium
TTTATCCTCCAGATTTGAGTCAATATGAATCGAAAACAAAAGCAATTGCTCTTGATTGCAGCCTTGTGTGCCGTGCTTTTTCTGGCAGTCTATTTGCTTTTTGGTCGGGAAGATACGGGCAATGGCCGTTCGACTTTGACGGGCAATGCTAGCGAAAGCCAAGCGAGCGCAAACCTATTTGATCGCATGCTAGCTACGAATACGGCGGACACATCGAAGACTAGGCTTGCGCCCCTTGCGCCGAAAAACGCTGCCGTTGCTGAGGCTAGAACAGATCGAAGCACTATCGATTGCCCCGTCATCGTCAAGGGGATGGATGGCGCAATGAATGCAAAGCGCTTTCAAGAAAAATTGCGCTCGAAATTTGAGGAAACTGACGCACGCTTGGCTGCGTTATTGCAACAGGTAATGCAATCCTCGAATCCTATCGAAAAAGCAGGTGCCTCGTATTTGAGTCTGCAGATGGCCTATGAAAATTCGAAAAACAATTTCCTGAAGATGCATCCCGGGTGTGAGGGAAACCCTGTTTGCGAAAAGGAACTCGATGCAAGCCCTACAGTTCCACAACAAGCCATCGATGAGGTCGCAAAATTGGCGCTGAACTCGCGCGACCCAGCGCTTTATGCAATGGTGTTTAATATGTGTAATCGATATAGCTGGGACGAAGGCTACTGTAGTCAAATTAACGCATTGCAATGGGCTAACCGTGATCCTGAAAACGGTGCTGTCTGGTTACATACGCTGACTCATTTACAACCAGAATCCGAGGGGAAAGACAAAGATTTCATCGACAATGCCTTGTTCCGCTTGTCGACTGCAAAAACTTTCGATGCCGGTTTTTTTAGTCTTGCGAAGTTGCAGGGAAGTCAAATTCTAAGCACGTCCGATCCAGCCATACAGGCGCGTTTGCAGGAACTGAGTTCCCACATTTGGGATAACACGCCACTACCGGCTTATAGTCGGGTCGTCAAAGCCTGCAGCGGCGAAATGCTCAATAATGGCAATCGAAGACATACCTGTGAACGCATCACCCAACAGTTTTTGCGCGAAAGAAATTTCTTCATCGATTATGCAATTGCATTCAAGATGGGTGGCAATCTGGGATGGGCTCCAGAACGACTCAAAACGGTGCAGGAAAATATTGAAGCGGTAGGTGGAATGATGATAAAAAATCAGAAACTTGAGAAAGAAGAACAAGAAAAAATGCTGCCTGCTTTACAGCGCTGCCAAAGCTATTTCAAAGACATAATGCATGCGGAAGAATTGGCGCGTGTCGGCGAATTCAAGCGCTATCAGCAAATGGTAGGCGAGCAAGCCGAAACGCGTGCAGAATTAATCCAGATCGCCAAAAATTCTCGCGCCGAACGTGAGCGTAAAGCCGCATTAGAAAAATCGAAATAATTTCTGCTTAAGGCAAGCGTGGTCGAATTTTAAGTGCGAAATACTCTTTGCGCAGTGGGTAAAAGGGATCAGTTAAAAAATAATTTACCCAACTCCGCACCCGGATCCGTGGCGCGCATAAAGGCTTCTCCGACGAGGAAGCTATTCACGTTGGCATCGCGCATTTTTTGTACATCGTCTCGTGTCATGATGCCTGATTCGGTGATGATGATTTTGTCCTCGGGAATGCGCGGCAGTAGTTCCAGCGTTGTGTCTAGGCTCACTTCAAAACTTCTCAAATTGCGATTATTAATACCGAGTAAGGTAGTGTTCAGTCGTAAGGCTTGATCGAGCTCTTTGCCGTTATGTACTTCCACTAAAACTTTCATTCCCAATTCGTGGGCGCAGGCTTCGAGCTCCTTCATGTGGCCGGGATCTAAAGCGGCGACGATCAACAAAATGCAATCGGCTCCCCAATGTCTCGCTTGATAGACTTGGTAATGGTCGATCATAAAGTCTTTACGCAATACCGGCAGGCGGCAGGCGGTGCGTGCTTGGTGTAGGTAATCTGGAGAACCTTGAAAGAATTCGATATCGGTCAATACGGATAAACAAGCTGCGCCGTTCTTTTCATAGCTGGCGGCGATTTCGGCGGGACGAAAATCGGCACGTAGTACGCCTTTGGATGGCGAAGCTTTTTTGATTTCGGCGATGACGGCGGCTTCTTGTTGGCCGATTTTAATGCGTAGGCTTGCTTCGAAATCGCGTAAGTTGGCGCGAGCCTCGTGATTGCTTTCGACTTCATCGCGCAAGCTGTGCAAGCTTTGATATTTCTTTGCAGCCGCAACTTCATCTTTTTTTACATCCAGAATTTTATTGAGTATGTCCGACATCTTATTTTCCTAATTATTTTCCCAATTGCTGACTGACTTCGACTAATTGCGCAAGCTTTTTGAGCGCGGCACCCGAGGCGATGGCCGCTTGTGCTTGTTTGACACCGTCGGCAATCGAGTCGGCGATACCCGCGCCGTACAAAGCGGCACCAGCATTTAAACTTACGATGTCGGTTGCCGGACCGGTGACGTTGTTGAGCACATCTAAAATCCGCGCTTTTGATTCTTCTGCACCGGAGACTTTCAAGCTGCGATTGGACACCATCTGCAAACCAAAATCTTCGGGATGAATATCGTATTCACGGATTTCACCGTTGACTAATTCACCGACCATGGTGGGCGCACCTAGGGACACTTCGTCCATATTGTCACGCCCCCAAACCACCAGCGCGTGTTGTGCGCCTAGGCGCTGCAAAACACGAATCTGAATGCCGACTAGATCGGGGTGGAACACGCCCATTAAAATGTTCGGTGCCGAAGCTGGATTGGTCAGTGGACCCAAGATGTTGAAAATAGTGCGCACGCCAAGTTCACGTCGTACCGGCGCTGCGTGTTTCATTGCGGCGTGATGATTGGGCGCAAACATGAATCCTATCCCGGTCTGCGCAATGGATTGGGCGATTTGTTCGGGCTGCAAATTGATATTCACGCCCAAGGCTTCCAATACATCGGCACTGCCGGAAGACGAGGAGACGCTACGGCCACCGTGTTTCGCAACCCGCGCGCCTGCGGCGGCTGTGACGAACATGGAGGCTGTGGAAATATTGAAAGTATGCGCGCCATCGCCACCCGTGCCGACGATGTCTATCAAGTGGCTGGTATTTGCCATCGGTACTTTGGTCGAAAATTCGCGCATGACTTGAGCCGCGGCGGTGATTTCGCCTATGCTTTCTTTTTTTACCCTTAAGCCCATCGTCAACGCGGTAATCATCACGGGTGACATTTCACCTCCCATGATTTTGCGGAACAAAGACAGCATTTCGTCGTGAAAAATTTCCCGATGTTCGATCAGACGCGTGAGTGCTTCTTGCTGAGAGATAGTCATTTTATTTTCCGATCAAAAAATTGTTGAGCAAAGCGTGGCCGTGTTCGGATAAGATGGATTCAGGATGAAATTGCACCCCTTGTATTTCGTAATTCCTGTGTCGTACACCCATGATTTCGCCGTCTTCAGTCCAAGCGGTCACTTCTAAACATTCCGGTAAGCTGGCGCGTTCGATGGCGAGCGAATGGTAACGAGTCACAGTGTAGGGACTCGGCAAGTCACTAAAAACGCCGACACCGGTGTGTGCGATTGCTGAAGTCTTTCCATGCATGACTTGTTTGGCGCGAATGACTTTACCGCCGAACGCTTCGGCAATACTTTGATGGCCAAGACACACCCCAAGAATAGGAAGCTTGCCCGCAAACTGCTTTAACAAGGGAACAGAAACCCCCGCTTCCAAAGGCGTACAAGGACCAGGCGAAATGCAAATGCGATCCGGCCGCATCGCCGCAATTTCTTCTAGCGTGATTTCATCATTACGGTAGGTGCGAACCTCCTCACCCAACTCAGAAAAATACTGCACCAAGTTGTAAGTAAAGGAATCGTAGTTGTCGATCATTAGTAGCATTTT
>JAHFQV010000193.1 GCA_023259175.1 Oxalobacteraceae bacterium
GCGCGCCATCGGCTACGATGTGCGCGCAAAGCTTCTACGAGTCGAGTTAGACGACGGACGTGCGATTGAGTATGCGGGCGTAAGTCAAGAACTGTGGCGGCGCTTTGCAAATCATGCGACACCTTGGAGCTTTTACCGCGACCAAATTGAGGAAGAATTTCACGGCAAACGCGCCGCCGCGACAGTGACATCCAAACCCAGACCCGCAGAGCTGGACGCATTTTTTGCTGCAGCGCCTGTGTCGAAAGAGGGCGAAGACTCAAACTAGAAACGGCGATTGGACGGGCACGAGTGAATAGGGACAAGGCCGTGTTTTTCCAAGAGGCGCACCTAGGATGATTTTTGCGTGGTGTTCGCAAACCCACAGCGATTATCTCCAACCTGAATGGAAAAACTCGGTAAAAAAATTAACTTCCAAACGCGATACCGCTAGGCACAAGCGATATTCTGGTCGACACCGCATGCAAGGCAATATTGTGGATCATTGCATCGACCGTGGTACAGCAATCGGCCAAGATGCTGACTTGGTATTTTTGATGCGTGTCTTAGAATTTCTTTATAGTTTGTTTTTTGTATGGGTGTCTTAGAGTTTTTCCGCTGACTTGGTATTTTTGATGTGTGTCTTAGAGTTTTTCTTTCCTGCTTATTGTTTGACATAGCACAGGATGGCATATACAATTTGACATATACATCAAGGGGCAATGTCATGTCTACCTTATTAAGGCCATCTAGGCCTAAAGTAGCTAAACTGTTTCGCAACAACCGTAGTCAAGCGGTGCGAATTCCTGTGGAGTTCGAGTTTCCTGGGGATCGTGTAATGATCCACCGTGAAGGTAGTAAGCTCATCATCGAGCCAGTGACCGAACCAATGAATATCATCGAACTACTGGCCCAGTGGAGAAAGGATGGGCCACTTGGACTAGAAGAGCAGTTTCCAAGCATTGACGATATGCCCGCTCAATCGGAGGATATATTTTGAGCGGATATCTACTGGACACGAACATCATCAGTGACCTGATTCGCAACCCAGACGGGTCTGCCGCACGTCACATTGAGCGGATCGATCCCAAGAATATTTTCACCAGCATCATCGTCGCTGTTGACGCGCACCAAAAATTGACCAGTTAACCCTACTTCCGCGCATCGAAAATTGACCAGGCAATTACACTACCCTGCTTATTTATTAAGCAGGGAGAATAAAGGTGATTTCCATGGCCATGTACGCCAAAGTTCGACGATTATTTTATCGCGATAGTCTATCTATTTGTGAAATAGCAAGGCAGACCAGTTTATCCCGCAACACTGTTAAAAAATGGCTCAAGGATCAAGAGGGTAAGGATCCGAAGTACCAACGCACGAAGGTGGCCGGTTTGCTGGCACCGTATCTTTCCCATGTCCAGTTAGCCCTTCAGGTGGACGCGCATCGGCCCAAGCGGGATAGGCGCACGAAGAAGAAAATATTTGAGGAAATCCGTCAACTCGGCTACACCGGCAGTTATTCGACGCTGAACCGGTATCTCTATCATTGGCACGATGAGGCTGCCAAAGTCAGCGGTAAATCGGCCTTTGTTCCGTTGAAGTTTCAATTGGGCGAAGCATTTCAGTTCGACTGGAGTGAAGAGCATTTAGTGATTGGTGGCATCTACCGCAAGATTCTGGCCGCCCATACCAAGCTGTGCGCCAGCCGCGCATTCCTCGTCGTCGCGTATCCGACGCAAAGCCATGAAATGCTGTTTGATGCCCACACCCGTGCGTTTGCCGCTTTTGGTGGCGTGGCTAGGCGCGGTATTTACGACAACATGAAGACCGCTGTTGATCGGGTGAAGAAAGGCAAAGGGCGGGTGGTGAATGCGCGATTTTTTGCCATGACGGCGCATTACCTGTTCGATCCGGACTTCTGTAATGTGGCATCGGGTTGGGAAAAAGGCGTTGTGGAAAAAAATGTACAAGATAGTCGACGTCGCATTTGGCAAGACGCCCAGAAGGAGCGCTTTAGCAGCTATCACGAACTCAACGTCTGGCTAGAAAATCGCTGCCGCCATTTATGGAGCCAATGCCGTCACCCGGACTATCCAGAATTAACGGTTGCGGAGGTGCTGGAACAGGAGCAAACGCAATTGATGCCCATGCCAGCGCCCTTTGATGGTTATGTGGAAATAGTGGCACGGGTGTCGTCGACTTGCCTGATCACGGTGCAACGCAATCGCTATTCTGTTCCCTGTCACCTCGCCAATCAATTGGTGAGCGTGCATTTGTATCCGGAGCAATTGGTGGTGCATTCGGGTACCGAGCGCGTGGCGTGTCACACGCGATTTCAAGGCCGTGATCAGGTGTGTTATGACTGGCGGCATTACCTCTTACTGGTCGAGCGCAAACCGGGTGTCTTGCGCAATGGTGCACCGTTTGCTGACATGCCGCCGCCCTTGATCAAGCTGCAAACCGTACTGCTACGCCGAGAAGGTGGTGACCGAGTCATGGCGCAAGTGCTGTCAGCCATTCCTAAATATGGGCTCGACGAAGTATTGATCGCGGTCGATTTGGTGCTGGAGTCGGGGGTCGCCAGCGCGGAACACATTACCAACGTACTGAGCCGATTACGCCCTAATGATCAACCAGCGCCAGTACAAACCCATCTGCAAGTGCAAGAAGCACCGGTCGCTGATACCGGACGCTATGACCAATTACATCAGGAGAGCTCGCATGTTTGATCCCATTGCAACACTCAAATCGCTGAAATTACACGGTATGGCCGGTGCCTATGCTGAACTGACATCGCTGGGGGATGCCGACCTCGCCGCTGCGCAAGGATTAATTGAGCAATTATTGAAAGCAGAAGCAAGCGACCGCGCCATGCGCTCCATCCGCTACCAGTTAAATGCTGGCAAATTTCCGATTCCTCGTCATTTAGCTGACTTTGATTTTAACCAGTCAAAAGCGGAGCGTGGATTGATCAAGCAATTATCCACACTGGCATTTACCGATGCTGCGCATAACGTCGTGTTCATTGGTGGCACCGGCACGGGAAAAAGTCATCTGGCAACGGCCATCGCTGTCAATGGCATTACCCAGCACGGCAAACGCGCGCGCTTCTTCTCCACGGTAGAACTGGTCAATGCATTAGAACTGGAAAAGGCGGCGGGCAAACAAGGGCGCATCGCATTAAGTTTGATGCAGATTGATTTGGTGATACTCGACGAACTGGGATACCTGCCGTTCTCGCAGGCGGGCGGCGCGTTGCTATTTCATTTGCTCTCCAAACTGTACGAACGCACTAGCGTCATCATTACCACCAACTTGATCTTCTCCGAGTGGGGCAGTGTATTTGGCGACCATAAGATGACGACGGCACTACTAGACCGGCTCACCCATCACTGCCACATCATTGAAACCGGCAACGAATCGTTCCGTTTCAAGCAAAGCAGTGCGACCGCCAAGGAAAGGATTCAATCACGGGAATCGAGCAAACGCATGAGCCACCATGAAAACATCACGCCTACCGAACTCAGCGATGTAGGAGACGCATTTGCTTGAGGCGTCAATATTCTGGGGGGGCGGCTCCGCTGCGCTCCGCCGTAAACCCGATAAAAATAAAATCTTAAAAACCAAGTCAAGATCAACTGCAAGACCAACACCAGAGGAAAAAATGATGACTTAATTGATCGACTTATCCACAGGCGTGGTGTATTCTGCGCCAATTCGTCCCTGGTCAATATTCAATGCGCGGGGGTGGTCAATATTCGATGCGCGCCAACAGCTTGTCTTTGCTTGGCTTGCGATGACGCGATGCTTTGTATTGCCTTCCGCTTCACCCAACAGCGTCGGCATCCCAGATTGAGGATTTCGCGGTTCTATGGCTCGCCCGCCAATTTCCCCTGTCAACGCTTCGCCT
>JAHFQV010000194.1 GCA_023259175.1 Oxalobacteraceae bacterium
ACATCAGAAGAATGGATTTGAAATTGGTCTAATTCCGAAGTGTTAGCAATGAAATCCCATATCCATCGGAACATGTCCTCATCAACTACAACCGGAAATTTTCTTTCTGTCGTTACGTCGCCAACTGTCCAAGTCGATTTCGTCGATCCATCAGTAAGAGAAATTGTTCCATGCATTGTTAATGCTCCCTTTTGCGTAAAGAAATCCAAAAGGAAAATTTCACTCGGCGCGGACGGCTTTGAGTTTGAAAATTTAATACCTACAGCTTTAAGAAAAGTCTTAAACAAAAGCTTAACAAATGGGGTTTATCCGCCGCTCCGGTAACGCAGAAATAAGAATCGGCAATCATTGCGGCGGATAAACCTTGTTGGGGCGAACCGAGTCAAGTTGGTTGATTAAGGGGATTGTATGCGAATTGATCGCTTGATTGCCAGTAGCATAGTAAAGGAACTATTTGACTTGGGTTGAGGTTTTGGTGTTCGCGTGATTGAGCGCTATCATCTTTCCGTGGGTATGTGTTTTAGCGGTGTTTTTGGACAGGGGAAGGAATGAACCAACGGTGCGCATGAGCACGTTTCTATCCGAACTGTACGGTACTGCGATTTGGTCGCGGTCATTCAATCTGATCCACTTCACATACAATCAATTTACACTGACCCCATTGATTCCCATTGATTCCGTGCGTTACCCTCGCTTGCGATGTATGAGACAGAATCAAATTACGCTTACCCATTTGATCCGACCATATCGGCCTATGATCGGAATTTTTCAATGAAAAGCTTAGCTTCCGAGAGTGTACGCGGGTACTCTGCCCGTATTGACGCGTTTGGAGCAATCATTTCTTGAATGGGATAAAACAGGAAGCCGTTTTCGACGAGGTAGTGCACCTTCTGCCATTGATCTATGTCAGACGACTTCGGTGCGGAGAATTTCCTGCTTAGACGAACCATGGGGCCTTTGCATTGCGGGCAAACGCGTGTGGCTGCGCGTGCCGGAAATTTGAACGACTTTCGGCAACTGAAGCAAACATGTGGAAAGCGAAAGGCCTGCACATGCTTTGCTTTTGGAAACGCAGAGTGGTGCCGAAATTTTGACATGTGATTCCCAATGCATAACGAATAACGTTCATCGGCCGCACCGGTAACGCAAAAATAAGAATCCGCAATCATTGCGGCGGATAAATCCTGTTGGGGCGAACCGAGTCAAGTCGGTTGATTAAGGGGATTGTATGCGAATTGATCGCTGTCGTGCCAGTACCATAGTAAAGAAATTATTTGATTTCTGATACGAAGACGAACGTAGGGCGGGCACAGTTTTATCGTGCCCACGCTTAAACATCAAAGGATGGAAGAGATATTGTCACGGATAAGAAAATCATGAGCACCGCTTGGGCACAAAATCGTGCCCACCCTACATGGCTGCTTGTGAAGTATTTTTGCAAATCAATTTAACCTGACCCCATTGATTTTGACCCCATTGATTTCGACTCTACCCATTGATTCATGGCGGCCATATTGCTTATGAGCTTGGCTGCCAAATTGGCAATGGCCAATAGAAAAGCCCATACTAATGAAAACGCGAAAACAGCAATAACGCCGGAAAGAGCACCGCCCTCAAGTTTCAAATTTATCGCGAAAGCAGTAGCCAGAGCTAAAATAAAGCACATTAACGTAAATAGGATTGGCTTAAGCTTATATTTTTGCGGCAGTGCCTTTAAGACAAAAAACCAAAATAAAAAGCATGGAGCTAATGCAACGAGGGTAAGAACCAACATTATCATTAAAAGAAAAATCAATTCCATTTTGTGCTCGGTAAAGATAACTGACTGTCAAAAAATGCAGCTTGTTTCGACTCCGCCGAAACGCCGGTCAAACGTACGCGAAAATCAAAGGGATGACCAATCAAAGCTCAGCGTCGACCGATCATGTAATTTTCTGATTTTCGATCTCCACCTCGTGCCAGTGGCTCAACTCGCCTATTCAATTTGGCTTCCATTCTCCGCTTAAATTTCTCACTGCCGAGTACCCATGATTTGTTGGTGGATTCACGGATTTGCGATAGCAAGATTTCCGGAAGGCGCGCCTTAAATAATTGTCTGTAAGCCGCTTGCCTCTGCGCTGCACTTTTCCCTAAACATTGGTATAAAGTATGCGCCGTGAGTAGATCCTTGATTTCTCCCGTAGACAAATTTGATAAATATTTTTGATTTGAGTACAGGTTTTTTCATTATAATTCATTCTTTTGGAGAAAATTGAATGAAATTACTATGTTTTATAATGTGCGCGAGCGTTTCTGGATTGCTTGTCGCTTGCGGTGGTCACGACACTCAACAGGATAATCCGTATTATTTAAAGGGCGTGGCTTTTCATGTGCAAGCAGTGGCGGGTGCCCCGATTTCCGCAAAATGCCGCAATGGCAGTGCGAGCACGACGACCCAAGAGGATGGAAAATTTAGTCTTGCACTACATCAACTCGAATTGCCCTGCATGGTGGAGCTCAGTGTCGACGGTGGTAAACAAAAATTACACGCCTTGAGTATGCAAGGTGAAGCGGTGAATGTTACTGCGTTGACGGAACTCTTGGTTACCCGTGTCTTAAGAATTGATCTGACTGATTTCTACACACATTTCAATGCGGAGCTGATCTCAAAGAAGGTAAGTCCGGCGGGCATCAATACAGCAGAAGAGGAAGTAAAGCAGGCGTTGCAAAATGTACTTAAGTTAAGCATGTTAAGTGACTTCCACCATATTTTGTTAAATCAACCAGTAACCGATCCTAGCGCCTACTTTGAACTGCCAAAGACGGTCACTTACGCAGATAAACTAAGCGCGATTAAGCAGGAATTAACTGCGCCGCAGTTTACCCAAATTCTTACTCTGTTGCGGCAAGAGCCGGAAATAAAGACACTGGGCCTGCGCGTTGATGCACAGTTGCTCGCCGCCGCCAAACAAACGTGGCAGGCTGCGAATTTTCAAAATTATCACTATAGCTATGCCTATTCTTGTGAATGTTTGCCCACAAGTCCCATCACGATCGTGGTGCGTAATGGTATCGTGAGTGAGGCGTACACAAGGAATGGACACCTACCCATTGATCGAGGAGTAAACGACAAAAACATCACGTCGATTAACAATCTGTTTGGTTTTGTCGACCAAGCCTATGTAAAGCAAGCTGCTTTAGTAAAGTTTACACGCGATTCCCAATATGGCTATTTGAAAAACCTCTATGTGGACTACTACGCAAACATGGCCGACGAAGAACTCTCCGTACAAGTGTTCGATTTTGCCATTGATTGAACCTAGAAACGGCGATTGGACGGACATGAGTGTGCATTTTTCGGCTTTCTAGCTAGGCATAAATACCTTTGGTGCTGGGGAGTCATCCCTCGCAAGGGATGACCGTTAGTGTGCCAGAGATGGTGCGCACGCAGGAGGTGCAAGTCCTCTACAGGCCGGAGCAAACGGAACTGTCCGTCTAGGCAAGGGTGTCCAACGCGAGGTGGAATCTGAAGGAAGCGAATGAGGAAATTTTGGATGAGACGTACAGAAACTCGATACAAGGCCGATGCAGCCGAGGAAATCTAGCTAAGGATGGAGATGCCAAATAGTTGCTCAGTAGGATGCGTTGGTAGAATCAAAGGGATGACCAATCAGAGCTCAGCGTCGACCGATCATGTAATTTTCTGATTTTCGATCTCCACCTCGTGCCAGTGGCTCAACTCGCCTATTCAATTTGGCTTCCATTCTCCGCTTAAATTTCTCACTGCCGAGTACCCATGATTTGTTGGTGGATTCACGGATTTGCGATAGCAAGATTTCCGGAAGGCGCGCCTTAAATAATTGTCTGTAAGCCGCTTGCCTCTGCGCTGCACTTTTCCC
>JAHFQV010000195.1 GCA_023259175.1 Oxalobacteraceae bacterium
CGATGTGTCGCGCTTCATCAAAGAAATGAAACTAGACGAAGGCGATGCACTTCCCAAAGAAGATGAAATCATCACACCGCAGACACGGCTGGCAAATTTGAAAGCGCTTTTGAGTCAGCCCAAAATTTGAGTTTTTTCACTCAGCAAGCTCGATTTCCTTTGGTGTAAGACTCACCTTCTATCGTCGCTTTTCCACCCGCAACTTGTACGCTTGAAGTGTAGGTCTTTGATCTCACATTTGTGTTTGCAACCGGATACGCTCCCACCCATTCTTCGCCCGTGGAATAGTAAGTAAAGCTGCCACTGGAGAGGTTGACATTGGAATAGCTAATGTAGATGATATCGCAGGTTTTGCCATCGACGGAGCGTGTGCGATAGCTACCGGTTCCCGAGGTGCCGCTACCGTCAAAGGACCAACTTGATGTTCCCCGTGCGTTGATCCAAGTACCAGCGAGAGAGGCACTCGATACGGAAGCGCTAGCACTCGCATCCTTTTTTTCACCCGCACAGGCAGTCAGTAGCGCGAGCAAAAAAAGAACGACGAAGTATTTTTGGTGTTTCATGGTTTTCCTTAAAGTGATGGTGATGGCTCACTTGATTTACACGCAAGTGGAATCGTGGGTTATCGCACCCAACGGGATCTTGTTTTACTGAGTGGGGCAAATTGGTTGCGATGTCCTACGCTCGGCACTATAGGGACGATACGATGTGTGCGCATCACATATTCATGTGAGATGAATTCATCTTCCGTGACGTAGAATAGGCATCGATGATGTGAGCAATGCGCGGGAGAGCATGCTGCTTTGAGTCGAAAAATGCCTTGCAATTGATGGTGTTAATCGTTTGTTTTTGCATGAACAAAATGGGATTCTATGTCGATGTCAATCAGTCGAACAAAACCTAGCGAATTGAGATCGCGCGTGTTGATCGTCGAAGACGATGAGCGCACCCGTGCTGGCCTAGCCGCTGCGGTCACCCATGCCGATGGCTTCGAATTAGTGGGAAGTTTCGAGCGTGCCTTGCCCGCGATGGCCTGGTTAGAAACCAATCAGGCCGATATTTTGCTCACTGATTTGGGCTTGCCGGATGCCTCTGGGATTGATGTAATACGATTTTGTGCTCTGCATTGGCCCGCGTGCGATATTCTAGTAATCACCATGTTTGGTGACGAAAAAAATGTACTCACTTCAATTGAGGCTGGCGCGATTGGCTATCTGTTAAAAGACGGCGAAACCCTAGATTTGGAACGCGCCTTGCTCGATTTGCGAAGTGGCGGTTCCCCCATGAGCCCGTTAATCGCGCGTAAAGTATTGGCGCGTGCAGCGCAGCGCGAAGTCGTTACAGAAGCGCTACCCAATGTAGCGCTTGCAGAGGCAAATCTCACGAAACGCGAAGTCGAAACCTTAAATTTGATCGCACGCGGTTACACCTATGAGGAGGCCGGAGCCTTATTAGCGATTTCTTTGTCGACGGTGCAGACTTATATTCGTTCGATTTACGGAAAGCTTGCGGTCAACTCGCGTGGTGAGGCTGTCTTTGAAGCCCATAAACTGGGTTTGCTTAATCTCGATCCGATTGCAAAAAAACGTGACTAAGTTGAGTTTTAGTTTCGCCGACCATCGCCCTATGAATAAATCTTAATTTTCTCCAATGCGACGATTTTTATTCTTCCTCTTTTCGGCTTTCTTGTGCAGCTTGGCTGGGCTTACCTCTGCCCAGGCGGTGAGTCAATTTAATTCGGCCTCAGTCGATCTTAGTTTCGCTCTACGAAATACAGAGGTGCATCAGGAGAAGGTCAGCCTTCCCTATAACTGGGATAGAAAAAACGGTGCGGTGGATGGTCAGGCGCGCTTTGGGATTGATTTTCTGGTGTCTGATACTAAGCGGCTACTGGGAATTTATTTGCCACGTATTGGCAATACATTTGAAATAAAACTCAATGGACAAGTTTTGGCCAAAGTCGGCGTTCCAGGTGAACCACATCAAAACTTTGCGAAGCATCCTTTTTTCTTCGCGATTCCTTTGGACATGCTGCGTTCATCGAATCATTTGGAGATCACAATACAGGTAATCGGTGGTCATTATGGTGGTTTGAGCCCGGTCTATATCGGTGAAGTTGAGGCGGTGCGTGCGCAATTTAAGAGTGGCTATTTTTGGTTGCATACGGGTTACTTTATCGTCAGTATTGTGAGCGCTGTATTGGCGCTGCTATCCTTACTGTTATGGTTGAAACAGCGCGAAATGGTCTACGCTTATTACGGCTTGGGCGAACTCTTGTTTGCGTTTCGTATGAGCGATGCACGTTTTGAAATCTCGCCCTTGCCTTGGCCGTGGTGGGAGTTGATCATATTTTCTGCGCAAGGTTTGGGTTCTATTTTGCTTTTGAAATTCGCGCTCAGTATCATGAATTTGCATCAAGGGCGGATCAAAATGATCATGAACGCCTATATGGTTTTGACGATACCCGTGGTGGCATTGACGCTATTCTGCGGATGGCCTTTGTTGTCAAATTTATGGGTTTCATTGGGGAGCGTGTTTGCCGTATGGGTGACTTGTATCATCGTTCCACGTGGTTTGCGTAGCCGGATCACTGAACAAAAATTATTAGCTTTTTCGTTTATGGCGATCGCTCTGGCGGCGACGCGCGATGCTGTAGCGTTTCAAGTTTTCGCGATTTTTACAGGAACGGTTTGGACCGTATACGCTTGGTTGGGGTTCGGGATGACCTTGGCGTGGATTATCGCAGAACGCTTGCATACATCGAGCGTGCAAGTGGCGCAGATGAATCAAGAACTGAGTACGCGTTTGCATCAACGTGAACAACAACTTCATCAGATTTTTTCTCAGCAATCTCAGGTCGATCAGCAACAAACAATTTTGGAAGAGCGCCAGCGCCTCACCCGCGACATGCACGATGGCTTGGGTAGCCAGTTGCTAAGTGCCTTAACGCTAGCACAGGATCCTAATTCGCAGCGTGATGAACTGGTGTCGCAATTGCGCGAGACTATGGATCAGCTCAAATTAACGGTTGATGCCATGCATGATACCGAGGGCGATATCGCTGCGCTGCTCGGCGCTTTGCGCTATCGACTAGGAAAAAGACTTCAATCGGCAGGTATTAAACTTCATTGGCTGGTGGCAGATTTACCGCGCTTCGATAGTTGGACTTTGCGGGATTCACGACAGCTACAAATGATTTTGTACGAGGCACTGAGTAATTTAATGGTGCATGCGCGAGCTACTGAGGCGCGTTTGCAGGCAGAGTATGACGAAACTCAACAGTGTGTCCTGATACGTTTGAGTGATAATGGAAAAGGCTTTGATGTTGCAATGGCCAGTGCTCAAACAGGGCATGGTTTGGCGAATATGCAGCAGCGTTGCAAGCTACTGGGAGCAACGCTAGAATTCGATAGTTCGGAGGATGGCACTGTGCTGTCCTTAAGCCTGCCGATCATACGAAAAGCGTGAGTCTGGGATGAAGCGTGATGTAGCCGTGACCAAGTGGCTTGACCTTATTGGGCTTTGCATTTGAAAATGAGCCATTCATTTTTACACCGCAAATCAAGGTTCTCATGCACGCATATTTTGGGTTTACATCCTTTGCTACTTTGCCCTCTTCGCGCACATTTCTTAGCGCGATCATCTTGAGTACGCTGAGCGCTTGTGGAGGGGGTTCGCCCTCGACCAAGGCCGCAGAGAGCACTTCGCTGAACGCTGAGCACAAAGAAGTTGCTGCCAGCTTGGTGGGTATTTACGATGTCGATTATGGTTCTTTTCAAGGCGTATATACCTTGTTGGAGGATGGACGTTTTTCCGGTATCCATTACTTCCAAGATCTTGATCCAGTCGGGCAGCCCTTTACTGATT
>JAHFQV010000196.1 GCA_023259175.1 Oxalobacteraceae bacterium
CCTAGCCAGAAAGCCGAAAAAATGCACACTCATATCCGTCCAACCGCCGTTTCTAGGATAATTTGCAAAATTCATTCCCTTTAGGACTTACGCAAAATTGCGCTGGCTAGGCGTGGAGCCGAAGGCAGTACTTTAGTACCTCAGTTTAGCAAATGGCGAACACAACAACGCCAGCGTCTGCTTTGCGTAAGTCCTACCCTTATATTCTCTTTAGGATAGGCATATGCGTCTCATCTCAATGTTCTTGGCTTTGATTCTCTTGTTTCTCGATTTGCCAGTTGTTTATGGACAAAATGAGCAAGCGAGTAATCGTGCTAGCTCAGGTACGCCGCGGGCAGCGACAAAATCTAAGGCCTTGAGCAATAAAACAGCCATAAAAATAAATCCATCGCAAAAACTAACAACGACGGGGTTTAGTTATTTCATTGAGCCAACGCCGCAATGGGTGAAAGCACTTGAGTATGTCAAGCCTGCGGCCGACCCTATCACTGCACCTACGCAAATCGTGCTCAAAGATGAGCAAATTTATTTGGAAGCGAAACGGAGTACCCGCTATTTGCATATGGAAAAGCGAGTACATTCATCGGCCGGACTTAATTTTGTTTCCCAAATCCAGATTGAATTTGATCCTGCATATCAAGAGTTAGCGCTGCACAAAATTGAAGTGCTGCGGGGTGAACAGCGTATTGACAAGCTTGAGCCAAGACGGGTTCAGTTGTTGCAACGCGAGACGCAGCTCGAAGCACGTATGTACGACGGGCGTATCACCGCTTCTATTGTGTTGGATGACGTTCGTGTTGGCGATACGATAGCGTATTCATATTCAGTGCGCGGTAGTAATCCGGTCTTTGACAATAAATTTTCTTGGATAGACAGCGTTGGTAGTAGCCTAGGGCCGATCACGCAATATCAGGCGAGAATCGTCTATCCCGAAGGCCGTGCAATTCAATATAGAACCCCCGCAGACGTGAGTGTGGAAACGCAAACCCTGGCGGGCATGAAGGAGTTGCTCTTTAAGCGCAATTATGTTGCGCAACAAGTCTATGAAGAATCTTCGACGGTGGAAACCTATACCGCGCAGTTTATTCAAGTATCCGAATTTAAAGATTGGAACGAGGTCGCGACTTGGGGCGCGAATTTGTTTTTAGTGGCGAACGAAGTGACTGAAAAGCTTGAGCGTCATATCGCGCCTTGGAAAAACTTAGCAACATCGGCTGAAAAAATTCGTGCCGCGCTCGACTTCGTGCAGAAAGAAGTGCGCTATTTCGGCACGGAGATTGGGATTAATAGCCATAAGCCGAGTTCGCCTGACAAGGTGCTAGAGCAACGCTACGGTGATTGTAAAGATAAAACTACCTTATTGATCGCGATGCTGCGCGCGATGAATATCAGCGCGAGACCTGTCTTGGCCTCGACCAATTTTCGGGAGGAAACGGACAGTCTAATGCCTAGCCCCTTGGCCTTTAATCATGTTATTGCAACCGTCAATGTAGATGGAAAAGACTGGTGGTTAGACCCAACACGAGATCAGCAAATTGGTCCGTTTGAAAAGCGCTCGGTGCGGGATTATGGCAAGGTTTTAGTGGCACATGAAGGTAGCACCCAACTCACACAAACGCCCGACTCTCTGCATGAACTGCATCAAGCCGTTAGTGATCAATTTCAATTACAGGTCTTGAGTCAAGAGCCCATTTTGATTTCCACAAGTACTTACTATGGTGCTTTGGCTGAGCGCATGCGTGCCTATTTGGCGCGGACACCTTTGAGCGAAGTACAAACGGGATACGTTAAACCGTATTTGTATACTTATCCAAAAATTCTCCTGCGTGGCGAAATGAAAGTGGTGGAGCTGCCAGAGGAAAATGCATTGCGATTGGTGCAGGAGTTTGACGTGAAGGGATTTTGGACACTCCACAAGATAGAAAAACTCAAGGCGAGCATGTCGTTTTGGAGCCTAGAGGGTCAATTGTCCGCACCCAAAGATATTAGCCGTAAATCGAGCTATCAAATCTCTGCGCCGGGTGTTTATCGCCATACCATTACTTCAGAATTATCAGAAGATTTGCTTGATCCCTATAAGGAAGAATCCTATCTCGATGGACAGGCGCATTTTACGCTCAAAGGTAGTCTCGTTTCGACCGCAAAGAAAGTAACTTGGGTCAACGAATTGGCCTACCATAATCCCAAGGTAAAGCCTGAACAATGGCGTTCCTACAGCGATAAAATAAAGCAAACCCGCGCCCATTTTCATTACCAACTCTTGGTCAATGCGCTGGATAAAAAACAGCTCGCCACTTTAGAAAAGGAGCAGCTTGAGATCAAACAAAAATATGGTGAGTTTTCTCATCATGTGATGCATAAACGTATTTTGTTATACGCCAATACCCTAATGCAATCGAAGCGCTTGAGCCCGGAATTGAATAAATTTGTGTTGATGATACGGGCCAATTCATTCCAAGTTCTGAATCAATATGAGCTAAGTGCGATGGATATCAATAAGGCGCTCGATTTTGCAACGGAGCCTGATCCTTCACTTTATAGTCAGGCCGCAATGATCGCCTTCTCTATGCATAAAGATGACACCGCCTATGAATTCGTTCGTCAGGGATTAGAGGTAGCCCCACATGATCGCGATTTGAACGAGACCAAGATAATTCTAGATTATTTTTCGGGACAATTTGATACAGTCAGCAGCCGGAGTACCGAACAATTAGTCACCCGTGATTCTAAAATCGCCTATTTGGGTTTGCTACGCCACGTGGCGATGCGTAAATTAGGTCAATCCGAAAATGATCTTTTGGACGCGCAAGTGAATTCAGAATTTTCTGATCGAGCGATTACTGCGCTTTTGAAGTTTTTCATGGATAAGCAAAATTTCGAAACCACGCTTAGACAGGGGCAGGGCAGTTCTGGAGTGGATTTTACGGCGGTGTGCCAAGTTTATTTTTATGCAGGCGAAAAGTTAATGTTGGACGGCAATCTAGAAAAAGCCAAGGAGTATTGGCGTAGCGCAGTGAAAACAGGGATGGCCGAAAAATTTGAATATATGGGGGCGAGCCGACGGCTGGAGCAATTCGATACGAGTGCCAAAAATAAGTAAGCATGGTTTTCGCGCTTATCGAATAGCTTCCTGCTCGCTACAGCATTTCAGCATATCAAGTGGATAGATCGCCTCGATAGCGGCTTGAAGGTATAATCGCTCCAGTCTGCTTTGGGAGGCGTATTTCGCTACCCACTTGCTAAGTGCTTAAGCAAAACAGCCTTGGTGCCGTCGTTGGCCCTATGTTGGGACGATTTTTGCATAAGAGCTTCCCGCTTTTTACCCTAAACGCATTACCTAAATATTACGATCATGTTAGCTCAACAAAAACAGGAAATTCTCGCTTTGCTTCAAACCGCTGTCGCACCTTTGATTGAAGGGAGCGGATTGATACCGAATATTTTGTTGGAGCGTCCGCGTGATGCAGCGCATGGTGATATTGCTTGTAATATCGCGATGCAGATTGCCAAGCCTTTAAAGAAAAATCCGCGTGAGTTGGCGCAGGCGATTGTTGATGCTTTAATGGCGCAAAAGAGTGCCTTGATTGCCAGCGCAGATTTGGCTGGACCGGGATTTATCAATTTGCGTGTGACGGCAGCGGCGAAGCAAGCGGTCGTTCAACATATTTTGAGCCAGCAAACGCAGTTTGGCCGTAGCCAAGTGGGTGCTGGTAAAAAAGTCGTGGTGGAATTTGTCTCGGCCAATCCGACCGGGCCTTTGCATGTGGGACACGGTCGTCAGGGGGCATTGGGTGATGCGCTCTCTGCGCTATTAGATGCGCAAGGCTATG
>JAHFQV010000014.1:0-14026 GCA_023259175.1 Oxalobacteraceae bacterium
AGATTTATTTATATTTTGACTTTTTTACTTTTCGAAATTAGAATTTAGATGCATTTGTTTTTTAGTTTAGACAGAAACACTCTTTGGGAATGACTTAATTAGGACTTTGGTTGAAATAAACATATTCTAAGTAAGCGTTTTTTTTAAACTATTTTGGAGAAGTTAGATGGGAAAATTTAAATTTGGGCTAATTATTGCCGCGTTTGCTGGAGCGATTATCTCGGGCTATGCACTTGCACAACCTGCACATCCCTTTACTAGAACGTATTACTCGGATGCGAGCGAGACGGTTGCTGTTGGGTTTCAGTATCAAGGATGTACTAGAGGCTGGAGGTCGGGTCAAATTACTCCTTACTATGAAACAGTGATTGACGAAGATTCAGATTGCCTTTAACAGAGGCGACTAGCTGATCCTAAAAAATTATCGTATAGCGTATTGCAAAAATATTTTATTTGTATTGTTTTTGTTTGTCTTCGAAAATGTAACTTATTGATTTGCGAATATTTGAAGAATGACCTAACCACCTTACATACATCGTGGGGCGATAAGAAGTTGCATTTAAGGCGAAACAAATCATATAAGTAATTGATTTCAGGGGCGGTTAGTTTTAAGGGTGGCGAATATAAATTTATGAATGTTGTAAATTTGAGTTGGATTCATGTGTGCATTGTTATTTGTGCGCTCATTCTTAGAAGAAAAAAGCCCTCGATTCAGTTCGAGGGCTTTTTTAGCTTTTCTAAATTGAAATTGAAGAACGGGCAAGCGTGACCGACAAATTTGGGTGCTGCCATTGCCGCTCTTCAATAAATTCAAACTTCCGGCAAGGCGACCGCGTGATTGACGCTGAACTGATAGTCGCGGAAAACGTGCTCGGCGCTGAGTAATTGATAGCTGCCGTCGGGGTTTTGGCGGCTGGTGTCCTTGAGACGATAGGTCATGTGGCCGCAGGTCCAGCATTTGAAATTCCGCATGTGGGTGCACAGACAGGTTTTGTCCATAACCTTGAAGTCTTTATCGTCAGGATGTGCCGCTAATTCGCGATTGTAGGCATCGATGTAGGAGCAATTGCCATTGCCGTCCAAAAGATAGCCGTAGGATTCGCAGCCTGGGCGAATATTGGAACCGATCGCTGGCGTGTTGCTCAGCATGCGCATGGGGTAGCCGGTTGGGGAAATCGTATTGACGATAATTTCTTGTTCTTCGGCCTCGAAATAATGTTGTTTCACATCGGCGGGTAGACCGCACTCATTGGTAATGGTAAAACGCGTAGCCACTTGAACGCCACTCGCACCAGCTTCCAAGAAAGAAACTGCATCGCTACCAGTGAAAATACCACCTGCGGCGATGACTGGAATGGCGAGATTTTCGTCTTTTAAGAATTGCAGTACTTCTGCAATGATGGTGTGCAGATCGTATTTTGCCCAATCGAGTCCGAAGCCTAGATGGCCTCCGGCGAGCGGTCCTTCGACGATGACATAATCAGGTAAGCGATTGAGCTTTGCATTTTTGCGCAGGAATAATTGCAGGGCGCGAACGGAGGAAACGATGATGCCTAATTTTGCATCGCGAAAACGTGGATGATCTTCGATTAGACCGAGTGATCCTAGGTGCAAGCCCGCGCTTAAGGTGATGCCGTCGATGCCCGCATCCAAGGCGGAGGCCAAGCGTACCCGCAAGGTGTCGCGTGGGCCATTCATCGTCAATTTTTCCATGCAATTGACAAATATAAGGCCGTCGCCTTTTTTGGCTTCCATCGTGCGCCCAACATGCAAAAGGGTCGCTTCGGCTAGACGCTCAAGGTCAAATTTGACTTCTTTTTTGTCGGAATTGTTGATGTTGTGCTTGTAAAGCTTAGTCTTTTCTTTTACAAAACTCGTATCGAAGCGGCGATCAGAAACATCGTGCACTAAGGCGTCGGAAATGTGGCCTACGCCACCTAAACGCGCGGCGACTAAGGCCAGTTCAGCAGTAGAAATATCCACGCCCATGCCACCTATCATAATGGGGACTAGTTCATGTTTGCCTAGGCGCAGGCGAAAATCATCGACACGTTTCATTATTTTCCTTGGACTACTTTATTTTTTAAGCTTGCTCAGCACAAATGATTTTTCAACGACTATTGCGGCACTTTGAATAATTTTTTGTTTATCTCTATGAAAAAGTAGATCGTCACAAGTATTTATTCAGGGCGCAAGCTTTGCCCTTGTTTAATCGTTTGAACTTTAGAATAATTTGAATAGTCTGAATCGTTTGATAAGGGCGGGTATTCAATTCGTTCAACTCTGTCTAAACCCAGGTGGCATCGTTCATGATTTACACATTGAAATCAAACTCATCCGCCATCATCTCAAACCCTAATGGAAAAACTCGGTGAAAGGGATAGTCACTATCAAAGCGATTTTGGAGTCTCTTTAAACTGATCAAACATATTGGGGCGAAACCCAAGCAATCAAGATTAGCATCAAAATTTTCTTCAGGCGCAATTCTACCCTAGGTGGTCTTTTTTGGGACTAAGAAATGCGAAAAACAGCCATAACAGCCATGTAAATTCGATGTAAGCATCAATTTTTCCAGTAAATTGAACGGCGCAGGCTCTGTTACAATGGCGGATTCCCTTCTACCTGATTAACTTAATTTTTAATTTAATTTTATGCAAATTTCAAAAAATTCAGTGGTGAGCTTAAATTACACCATGTTCAATAGTGATGGCGACGTGATCGATCAAAATCAAGAACCTATCGTTTATTTACACGGTGGTTACGATAATATTTTGCCCGCGGTCGAGGCAGCATTGGAAGGGCAAGGCGTAGGTCAAACTGTTGTTGTGACGATGGAGGCCGCTGATGCGTTTGGCGACTATGATCCGAGTTTGCTCAATGAAGAAGATGTGGGTTTGTTTCCACCTGACTTGGAAGTGGGCATGATGTTCGAAACGCGCGATCCTGAAACAGGTGAAGCGGCTCAGTTTCGTGTGACGAAAATTGATGCGGGTGTGGTCACGGTCGATGGAAATCATCCTTTGGCTGGAATGCCGCTACGCTTTGATGCGGAAGTGTTGGCGATTCGCGCCGCGACAGACGAAGAGATCGCGCATGGGCATGTACATGGCGAGCATGGGCATCATCACTAAGCTGGCCCTAAGCCATTGTTAATGCCGGCACTGAGCCATCCGTGCTGCGATATGCTTGCTGTCTTGTCGTAGATTTGCATTTTCCGAAGTGGCATATACCTTCTTGTGGAGATTTTGAATCGAGCCACACTCAATCGTTGCCAAGCCGTTTTCTGTTGGGCCTTTAGCAAAGTGAATGCGCATATGAAGGATTATTATTTTATTCTCGGCATTCCTAATAATGCCCAGCTGGCCGACATAAAAAAAGCCTACCGCCTGAAAGCGGCGGAGTTTCATCCTGACCGTAATAGTTCGGAATTGGCGCCGATTAAATTTCATGCGGTGAAAGAAGCTTACGATGTGTTGTCAGATGAAACTGCGCGCGCCGCTTATGATGAAAATCGTCGACGCAATTTATTGGAGTCGCCCTTAGAGACCGCGACGGAAATTTGGAAACAGTATTTATCAGGAGTTTTGCAGTGAGATATTCGCGTTATTTTCAAGAGCTCATGCTGGTGTACAAGGCTGAGTTGGATGACCTTCGTACTGATTCAGAGGGTAAGAATATTTTGCGTCGCCGCCTAAAAGAAAAGCGCGAACAGTTGCCCTTTTTGCTGCCGATGATGGCCGAAAATCCTGAAATGTTGGTGACAGCATTTCACGAAGCTTTTCTTTTTATGAACCCTTTGGCTTTGGAAAACATCGTCTCAAAAGAGAGAGACCGCTTGCCGAGCTGGAAGAGTTTGGCCTCAGCCCTTAAATTGGAGCCTTGGGCCGAGTCAATGGCGCAGATGGTGATGCAGGAAGAGGGCGGAGATCAATTGATGGTCACCGCCGCTTGTCTTGAATATTTGAGTCGCAGTCATAGCGGACAGTCAGAGGCAGTCGCTACATCAAGTGATGAAGCGGCCGATGACAACGCAGAGAGCGATGAAGATTTCCATGAAAACAGCAATCTAGATGGACATTACGGCCGTCATGGCCGCGATGATGGTGACGATGGTGATGATACTGACCTCGAAGAAGCCGGTGCAGATTGGCTTGCCGAACAAGGATTTGATCGTAAAGACTGATGTCCATTGCGCGCAAAATAAGGGCGCGGAACACGCTACATCTAAGAATATTACAGGAATAAAAAATGAATCTTCCCGCTTTAGTTCAAGCACAAAGTCTGATAAAAGCTGGCGACATCGCCGGTGCTGAAAACGCATTGGCGACCTTAGCAGAAACCGAGGGGGATCATGCGCTGGTCGCTGCATTAGATCAGTTTCCAGCCAAAGATTTACTGGCGATCATACGTGAATACGATGCCTCAAAAGAGTCACTGGTCAATCTCTTAGTCACCCCTGAGCAATTTGCTCAAGCCGTTGTATTGGAGAAGCGATACGCCGATCTCACGCACGAACAATTGCGCGGCATGATTAATTCAGTGATTTTTCGTGACGGTGCCGATGCGGCCGAATTTTTGTACGAAATCGCAGAGGTCGAGGGAGGCTACGATGCCATCGCCGATTATTTGCAAGAGCGTACACAAATGGTGGAGCACTTTTATCGTTATGCGACTTTTGATTTGTATGAATACGGTGACGAATCGAAAACCCAGGCGATTGATGATGATTTGCTGAATTTGACACGCGAAACGGAAACCCGCGCGTCCGCGATGGATAGAGCGAGTGTTGAAGATCATGATTGGATGGAAGTCACCTATCTTTTGCGCTACGAGTTGCCGGAAATTTTTCGTGAAGTGTTGTTGAAACTGCGTGCGCGTTACCAACTGTATTTGCGCAACCTGCAAAACGATGAATTTGCCGAATCAAATGCAACTGATGAGGAGGATGGTGAGGACGCGGGCGCACCTAAGAAAAACACGGATGATGGCGATGACGATGATGAAGAGTCTGCGTTGTGATTTACTTGTTGTGTGTGATGAGGCTGGCTGATGGATGAAATGGCGCATGCGATTTCACTTTATGACGATAGGCCATTTTTTGAAGTGGCGCTTCGTTACGGCGTACAAAAAGCCATTGTTCCTCGCGCGAAAATTATCGCGATAGAAGCGGAAGCACCCAAGGGCTTGGTGCAAATTGCCGATACCTTCGGCAGCAAATATTTGCGTCCAGAAATTGATTTGGCACGTAAACGTATTGTGAACCTAGCGAGCCTGTATTTGTTGGAGAGTTCCGAAGGTGATCTTGATATCGCGGCGAAAATGATACGCGATAATACTTTTTTGAGTTTGTCGCGCGGTGGTTCGGGTTTGTTAAAAGCGCTTTTCGCGTTGCCTGAATACGCTTTATTAGGGCGAGAACAAAAAGGGCATGTCGAAGAATTTTTAGAAATTTGGTCGCTCAAAGAAGGTGTGGAAGCATATCGAAAATTATTGGATTATCGTCGTGCTAATGCGATTGAAATTGAAGCGGGATTCTGGTTTGGTCATCGCTTGAATTTGAATGAATCCGAATTGCAGGAAGAAGATGTTGAAGCATTGACGGTGGTTAGAACCGCATTGCTAAAATTTTGGATGGGTGATGCGGATCAAGCGATAGAAAATCAAATTGCCTTCGCAAGCTTGCTCGAAAATATACGCAAGCAAGCGAAATCAAAAACAAAAAAAAGTGCACAATTATTTGAGTTGGCGAATGCGAAAGCGCGCTTGTCGCAATTGGACTTGCCTGAGCGTTTTAGCGAACTTTCCGTAAGCGTATTGGATGATATTTTTACCCGTGATATTCCCTTGATTTTGGATCTGAAAATATCGCTGGATCGTTTGGTGTTTGAACTGAAAGAGCGGTATTACATCTGCGCTCATGAAATTGAAGATACCTCGGATTATGATGCAATCGTTTCCAAGGAATGGTCTAAACTTACGCGCGGTAAGACCGATATCGATTCGCTCTTGACCTTGTTTTTATGCGTGGCTCTGGGCGCAACTCCTAAGACTAGTTTGCCGGAAAAGACCGCCAAGACCTTGGTTAAAAAATTTCGCACACAAGGATGGAATGTGTCGGGTGTCGTCGATTTTATTCGTCGCGTCGCACCGCATGAGAAGCAGGAAGGCCTAGTTCAAGATTGGCAGGGCTTTGTCGAGGATGCACAGACTTATTTGGCCGATGATTGGGATAGCGACACTGCGGGCGCTATGCGGTTTTTGGCTGAGAACTGTCATATTAAACCTAGAAACGGCAGTTGACCGCTAAAGCCGTTATTAAATGTTTGATTCATTAGAATTTTTCCTTGAGAATCCTGTTCACCGTTTTGGTGAGTACGCTACGAACATGATTGCACACTTTTTCGGCTCTCTGGCGTTGTTGTTCCTCCTATCAACGTGAAGGTTGCGTCGTCGTCACGCCTAGCCAGAAAGCCGAAAAAATGCACACTCATATCCGTCCAACCGCCGTTTCTAGGTTGAGCCGAAAAAATAGAGCTTCCTTAGTTTTACGAACGTAAAAAAATCTGCTGCCCTTGCGAGCAGCAGATTTTTCACTCCCTTCTTCGTTTCTCTTTTTTAACTACGCTTTACTGCAAATTACCAAGCGGCATTTAAAGTATATTTTCCGCTCGTTGCTCCTGTTCCACCACTATAGTAAATCACTTTGGCAAAGACCACTTTCGCAGTCGTACCTGTGTTTGTATTAGTGACGGTGTCAGTTGCGCCTGTGCCGGCTGTGCTCGATGTTAACTTGGTTCCTGTGCTGCTATAGAGTTCCAAATCGTAATCGGAGGTGGCATTCGGTTTTAATGTAACAGTCAGTTTTTTCCCAGCCGGAATGCTAACACTGAAGTAATCAACATCGGTGCTTGCGCTCATGGTGCCATTGACCGTGGTATTGGTCGTAGTGATGGCATTGGCGGTGGCGGTGGTGTTATTACTTTCCGTTTCATTCATCGTTGGACCTGGAGGGACCACCGCTGATAAAATATTTTGTGCTTCAAACTTGCTGCGGAAAGTGTTTTCGTAAGTCGGGTCAGTTGGGAATAAATTATGGGCTGCATTGACGATGGCCGTTGCCATGGCAGGCATCTTGATGTTGGAGCCGAGACCGAAATGCGCTTCTAAAATGATCTTGTCAACATTGTCGCGAGGCTTACCTGCTGCGACCAAAGCCACCAAAGATTGGAACAGCGGTGCGGACCACAATTCGTCTGATTGGAAAGTTGCCGTGCCTTCGGTAACGGATTGGTGTGCGCCGTAGGTTTTGCTGCTATTGTACTTAGCATCCGTACGATTGAGCATGCGTCCAGCCCAGCATGCGCCGTGACCATCCCAGCTAAAGGCCCATTCTGGATGATAGGTTTTGCCGTTCGGTGTGCTGTAGGAATAGGAAGCTGCCCAATAGTCACCAAAGCCTTCGCCCATACCGCCAGTGTCGCCACCGCTCCAGCTCGAATTGATATTGGCTTGAATGCCATGACCGTATTCATGCAAAATAACATCTGCATCTTCTGAGTCATTCACGCAACCGTGACCAAAGGCGAGATAGTCGCTAGACCCACCGCTGTAATGGGAATTGTCGTCACCGTTGACACCATCCGTATCCACATTGAGTGGGCGGTTGATGATGGATTTGGTGCCTGTGAAACCCAGTGATTGAATGTAGCGTTGATTTTGATCGAGGTGGAAATAAACGTTGCTGTCGTCGAATGCATTGTTGCCGCGTTTGGCAGTCCACACGCCGTTCGTTGTCGTGCTCGGCGCTGTGTTTGGCGCCTCAATATTTTTGATATTGACATACGGGCCCGATAGGCTATAAACCCCGGCGCTGACAGTTAAGTCGCGCAGTGATTTAGTCGAATAGGCCGCGTCAAAAGCAGTCGCTGCGGAAGTGTCGGTCAAAGCATCCGTGTTGAGAACGGTACGTGGATCCGGATCGAAGACATATCCGCTTCCGTTAATGCCAGAAGCTAAGCCTGTCACTGCGGCGGTTGTCGTCAGTGTTGGCGCGGTCGATCCACTACTGCTAGGACTTTTTGCGTTGAAATCACGCATCGCTTGCCCGCGATCCAATGTCGCCCCGCTTAAACTCGCGCGGTTTGCGATGTCGCGGTCACCGTTCTTACCTACGCGCGGCAAGGAAGTGGAATGAGATTCCAACAGTGTGCCGTTATGAGCGTGAAGGTATTGTACAAAGCCACCAGTTGGCATTTGTGCGGCGATGGTGACTTTGTGCGCGAGTTGTACGCCGTCTTTGGTCGTGACCCAGACTAATTCGGTGTTCGGTGCGCTGACCAAAGGATGCTGAACCTTCATATTGGTCCATGCATTATCCAAAGCGCGATCGGCGCTCATGCGGGCTTGGTTATACAGCTGATTGACGGCATTGGCATCGACTTTATCGGACACGTGCTTAGTTTCGTTAAAGACCTTTTGCAGGTCGCCATTTTTGCTAATCGATACGATGATTTCAGCGCGATCAACTGGAATGCCGCGCAACATTTGTTGGAAATAATAGTGTTTGCCGGTGAGTGAATCTTGCACCTTGGTGAGGACCAGATTGTCGAGATTGGCGGGTAGGCCAAAGGCGGCGGCGTTTTGACGCAGTACGTCTTGTGCGGAGCTGGCCTTCATGCCGGAATAATAAGTCAAGTTATCGGTTGTAGAACTACTTGCAGCATACGCACTGCTAGCAAAAGCAAGTGCGAGCATAGATGCAATGATGGAACGTGAAGTTTGATGCATTGTGATATCTCCCTAAAGTTTACTTTTATTTTTGAGTAATTTTTGATAGCCCCGCCGAGCCTTGTGAATCCAGCAACGTGCAAGCAGTATAAAAGGAATTTTTGTCTGAAAATAGCCGTCATAAATCGTCGAAAACAACAGTTTTCGATACAATTTGACGACACTTTCTTGGATTTTGACGAAATTTTTTGATTTTAATTTTGCGCACATTTATTTGCGGCAAATTTAATTTAATTTTGGTGTGAATTTGTATTCAGGGTGGTGATTCTTGATAAGATTTATTCCGCCGCTTCGTCTTCTTCGCGCAGGACTTCGGCTTGTAAAGTGATGTGGTCAATCCCGTGCTGGTCGAGTAGCATCTTTTTGATGCTTTCTAGGATGCGTGGCCAAGCACTTAAGTCGTCGATTTCCAAATGCCCTATTAGTGCGGGTTGGCCGGGCGACATTTCCCAAATGTGTAAATCGTGTACTGAGGCGACCCCGGGCGTGGCTTCTAAATCTTCGCCAATTTGATTGAAATCTAACTGGTGAGGCACGCCTTTCATCAAAAAGTGAAAGGACTCTTTGAGTACAGAAATTGTCGATTTAAGTATCAAGAGCGAGACGAAAATAGAAAGGATGGGATCAATCGGGAGCCAACCGGTTTCTGCGATCACGAGACCGGCGACGATGGCACCGACCGAACCCAATAAGTCGCCCATGACATGGATCAGCGCTGCTTTGGTATTGAGGCTTTCTTTGTCGTGCGAAAGTACCCAGGCGACTACCATATTGATCGCCAAACCTATGCCTGCGACGATCATGACCATCTTACCTTGAACCGGTTCTGGATTTTTTAAGCGTAGAATCGCTTCGATACTAATCCAAGCAACTACCCCTAACATAACCAGTCCATTGACAAAAGCGGCCAAGGCTTCAGAGCGACCAAAGCCAAATGTATTCTTGGCCGTAGGTGGACGTTTTGCGATGATTTGAGCGAGTAATGCAAGCCCTAGCGCGGCCGAATCGGTGACCATGTGCCCAGCATCGGAAATGAGGGCTAAAGAATTAGAAATGAAGCCGAAAACAACTTCGACGACCGCGAAAAATAAAGTCAAACTGAGCGCCCACGCCAATACGGATTGACTGCGGTCAGTAAAATAATGTTGATGCTGCGCGTCGCCATGTCGATGCTCGTGCAAGTGCGCGCTTTTCCCCTCGCGCCCAGTTGCTTTGTGCGAGTGAGGCAGGTGATGGTGACTATCGTGGGGCATGGCGCTAACCTAGTGTTTAAGGGCGAAAGTCGCTCATTATAAGGTATTTATTTAGATGGCAATCAGGGCGACGTGATCTGTTTTTCTCGCCCTTTTAACTAACATGCGCCAAAAAAATCTTTACGCATACGCCGATGTTTGCTATAGTCTCGGCTCTTCGGGCGGTTAGTTCAGCTGGTTAGAATACTTGGTCGACATCCAAGGGGTCGCAGATTCGAATTCTGCACCGCCCACCAGAATTGAGTTTTAAAAAGAGTCTTGATCTTAAATTTCGAGACTCATTCTTAAAAAGAGCGAGAAAGGCATCATGGTTATGACACCGCGAACTACGATCACATTCCTGTGTGAGCGACGCTAGTCGAGGTGTTTTTTCGTCTTTAGGTAATTATGAAAAACGCGGCTAGTCCGCGTTTTTTTTCGTTCTTTTTTTGACTTTTCGATTTTTCGATTATTCCCGCAGTTGGACATTGCACATTGGAGATTAAGATGATTTCAGTACGTTTGCCAGATGGCTCTCAAAGACAATTTGAAACCGCAGTCACCGTCGCGCAAGTGGCTGCCAGCATTGGTGCGGGTTTGGCGAAGGCGGCCTTGGCTGGAAAGGTAAATGGGAAATTAGTCGATACTTCGCATTTGATCGAAGTGGATTCTGATCTCGCTATCGTCACAGACAAGGATGCTGACGGCCTTGATGTGATCCGTCATTCGACCGCGCACTTATTGGCCTATGCCGTTAAGGAGTTATTTCCCGATGCGCAGGTCACGATTGGTCCTGTGATTGAAAACGGCTTCTACTACGATTTCTCGTACAAGCGCCCATTTACACCCGACGATTTAGTGGCGATAGAAAAGAAAATGGCCGAGCTGGCGAAAAAAGATGAGCCGGTCACACGCAAAGTCCTGCCTAGGGATGAGGCGGTCGCATACTTTAAATCCATCGGTGAAGCGTACAAGGCGGAGATCATTGCCTCGATTCCGGCCGATCAAGACGTGTCCTTGTACACCGAGGGTAGTTTTACAGATTTGTGCCGTGGTCCGCATGTACCTTCCACAGGTAAGTTGAAAGTCTTCAAGCTCATGAAATTGGCCGGCGCATATTGGCGTGGCGACTCTAAAAACGAAATGCTGCAACGTGTCTACGGTACGGCCTTCGCCAAGAAAGAAGATCAGGAACAATACCTGCATATGTTGGAAGAGGCAGAAAAACGCGATCATCGTAAATTGGGTAAATCTCTCGATTTGTTTCACTTTCAAGACGAAGCGCCAGGTCTGATATTTTGGCACCCAAAAGGTTGGACCATTTGGCAGCAAGTCGAGCAATACATGCGCAAGGTCTACCAAGATTGCGGCTATCAAGAAGTAAAAGCGCCACAAATTTTGGATAGGACTTTGTGGGAGAAAACCGGGCATTGGGAAAACTATCGTGAAAACATGTTTAGTACCGAATCTGAGAATCGTAATTACGCTTTAAAGCCCATGAACTGTCCTGGGCATGTGCAAATTTTTAATTCCAATATGCGCAGCTATCGTGAGCTGCCTTTGCGTTACGGTGAGTTCGGTCAATGCCATCGCAATGAGCCGTCGGGTGCTTTGCATGGCATCATGCGGGTGCGCGGATTTACCCAGGATGATGGTCATATTTTCTGTACGGAAGATCAGATTCAGGCTGAGGTGATGGCCTTCCATCCGCAAGCCATGAAAGTGTATGACGACTTTGGTTTTGAAAATATTCAAATCAAGCTCGCATTGCGCCCAGAAAATCGTATCGGTTCCGAAGAAATTTGGGATAAGGCAGAAGAAACTTTGCGCGCGGCTTTGCGTAATTGCGGCATGACCTGGGAAGAATTGCCAGGGGAAGGCGCGTTCTACGGTCCTAAGATTGAATATCATTTGAAAGATAGTTTGGGTCGTCCTTGGCAAGTGGGGACGATGCAGGTCGATTTTTCTATGCCAGGCCGCCTGAGTGCTGAATATGTTTCAGACGATAATTCGCGAAAAGTCCCTGTGATGTTGCATCGTGCGATTGTGGGCTCGATGGAAAGATTTATTGGTATTTTGATCGAAAATCACGCGGGTGCTTTGCCAGTTTGGTTGGCACCTGTACAAGTGGCCGTGCTCAATATTTCCGAATCGCAATCAGAATATGCCCAATCTGTGGCGGAAAACCTGAAGAAACAAGGGTTTAGAGTGCACCTAGATTTGCGTAATGAGAAGATTACCTATAAAATACGCGAGCATTCGATGCAAAAGCTGCCTTACATCATTGTGATTGGTGATAAGGAGCGGGATGCAAACTCAGTGGCTGTGCGGACGCGCGGTAATCTGGACTTGGGTGTCATGACCCAGGAGGCTTTCTTGGAACGTCTGAAAAACGACATTCAAAATAAGGCCTAAGCAGATTTCTGCAGCGAAAGAGCACAGCCTATTTATTTATATTTTTGAAGGAAACTGCAATAGCTACCGAAAAGTCACATCGTATCAACGGTGAAATTACAGCGCCCGAAGTGCGCTTGTCAGGAGTTGATAACGAGCCGTTGGGCATCGTAAAACTGGGAGAAGCCTTTCGCTTAGCGGAAGAGGCTGAAGTGGATTTGGTGGAAATCGCACCGACTGCGCAACCGCCCGTTTGCCGATTGATGGATTACGGCAAGTTTAAATACCAAGAGCAGAAGAAGGCGCACGAAGCCAAGCTTAAGCAAAAGGTGATTTTGGTCAAGGAAGTGAAATTCCGCCCAGGTACCGATGACGGTGATTACAATATCAAATTGCGTAATCTCGTGAAGTTCTTGGATGACGGCGACAAAACCAAAATTACTTTGCGTTTTCGCGGTCGTGAAATGGCGCATCAGGAAATTGGTATGCGTATGCTGGAACGCTTAAAGGTGGACTTGGATCCGTATGGGCAAGTCGAGCAGTTTCCTAAGATGGAAGGTCGTCAGATGATTATGATACTGGCGCCGAAGAAGAAAAAGTAATTGCTGGGCTGTAAAAAGTTCGCAAAGAAGAATTTGTAGAACTTGAATTTCGCGAGAAATTTAATTTTTATGAAGGGTCATGAACTCGATTTCATACCCACACTAAGTGAGAAGTAGGCATCCAAGAGTAACGTCATTGTTGCCACCTACCATCATATTAAAAGGAGCTGTCGTAAAGACAGAGATGTTATGCCTAAAATGAAAACAAAGAGCTCTGCGAAGAAGCGCTTTCGTGTGCGTCCAGGTGGAACAGTGAAGAGTGGTCACGCTTTCAAGCGCCATATCTTGACTAAAAAAACCACTAAGAACAAACGTCAATTGCGTGGTACCCGTAACATTAATGCGTCTGACGTAACATCAGTCATGCGTATGATGCCTACCGCCTAACCCATACTCAATATTTAAGGAGTTATCATGCCTAGAGTAAAACGTGGGGTTACCGCTCGTGCCCGTCATAAGAAAGTTCTCGATCTAGCCAAAGGCTATCGTGGTCGTCGTAGTAAGGTATATCGTATTGCCAAGCAAGCTGTTATGCGCGCGGGTCAATATGCATACCGCGATCGTCGTAACAAAAAACGTGTATTCCGCGCTTTGTGGATTACCCGTATCAATGCTGCATCTCGTCAACATGGTTTGACTTACAGCGTGTTCATGAATGGCTTGAAAAAAGCCCACATCGAACTCGACCGTAAAGTGTTGGCTGATATGGCTGTGATGGACAAGCCAGCGTTTGCTGCGATTGTTAATCAAGTTAAAGCAACTTTGGCTGCGTAAGTAGTCATCGTTTGCCTCGTCGCCAATCGCGAATGAGGCAAGATGAGCGGGGCAAAGGTTTAATCCTGTGCCCCGTTTTTTTTCTGTAGGGCTTATACAAAATAATCTGTCTTCGTTTAGTTTATTTTGTGTGAGTCTTTTGTGTTGTAGGGCGGGTGCAACCCGCGCTGCTCAGGTGCTCGATGGCTTGGGCGCGCGGGTTTCACCCGCCCTACGAGACTGCGGTATTCAAACTGT
>JAHFQV010000014.1:14126-23925 GCA_023259175.1 Oxalobacteraceae bacterium
GTGTTGTAGGGCGGGTGCAACCCGCGCTGCTCAGGTGCTCGATGGCTTGGGCGCGCGGGTTTCACCCGCCCTACGAGACTGCGGTATTCAAACTGTACAAGTCAAAAGCTTGAACCGCAGAGGCGCAGAGTACGCGGAGAAAGAATAAGGTTTTCTCTGCGTACTCTGCGCCCCTGCGCTTAGGTTTTTTGTTTTGTATGTGGATACTTTAATTAAATATCGAGACTCGTAATTTTCTATCATCCACACGAAGTGGGAAAAAATCGCATGAACCCCTTAGATCAAATCGTCATTCAAGCTATTGCTGATTTCGCTGCCGCCAGCGATGCGGCAGCCTTGGAAAATGCAAAGGCTTTATACCTAGGCAAATCCGGTCAAATTACCGAGCAAATGAAAAGCTTGGGCAAACTTGCACCTGATGAGCGTAAAGCGCAAGGTGCCGTCATTAATGTCGCCAAAGAAAAGATAGAAACTGCTTTGACGGCGCGTAGAGATGCGCTCGCCAATGCGCAAATGGAAGCGCGTTTGAACGCCGAAGCCATCGATATTACACTGCCGGGTCGTGGACGCGGCATGGGCGGCATTCATCCCGTGATGCGCACTTGGCAGCGAGTCGAAGAAATCTTTCGCTCTATCGGTTTTGATGTGGCTGATGGCCCTGAAATCGAAAACGATTGGACCAATTTCACCGCCTTAAACAGCCCGGAAAACCATCCTGCGCGTTCTATGCAAGACACCTTCTATGTCGAGGGTAATGACACCTCCGGTAAGCCCTTGCTGTTGCGCACCCATACTAGCCCGATGCAAGTGCGTTATGCACGCATGAACAAACCACCGATCAAAGTGATTGCGCCAGGTCGTACTTATCGCGTCGATAGCGATGCCACCCATTCACCGATGTTTCATCAGGTTGAGGGCTTGTGGATCGCCGAAGACATCAGCTTTGCTGATCTGAAAGGTGTGTATCTCAATTTCGTCAAAGCTTTCTTTGAAACCGACGATTTGCAAGTGCGTTTCCGCCCATCCTATTTTCCATTTACCGAGCCATCGGCAGAGATTGATATCGCCTTTGGTAGTGGTCCTTTAAAAGGACGCTGGTTAGAGATTTCAGGCTCAGGGCAAGTGCATCCTTCAGTGATCAAAAACATGGGCCTCGATCCCGAACAGTATATTGGTTTCGCCTTCGGCTCAGGCTTGGAACGCTTAACCATGCTACGTTATGGTGTCAGCGATCTGCGTTTGTTTTACGAAGGCGATTTACGATTCTTAAAACAATTCAATTAGGCAGAAACTAAGCTGAAAAATGAATTAAAACCCCTCAACGCTGAGACGCTGAGACGCAGAGAAAAACATGAGAAAACTTTGACCTCGCATTTTTGAATTTCTCTGCGCTCCTCGGCGCCTCTGCGTCTCAGCGTTGAGGGGTCTTTAGTTTTGAATTAGTCTTTTTTCGATTTATTCCGTACTGCAAAGTACACCATCAACATCACGGTTGAATTATGCAATTTTCTGAAAACTGGTTACGTACCATGGTTGATCCGAAGATGACTTCGGATGAGTTGTCCCATCTGCTGACGATGGCAGGTTTGGAAGTGGAAGAGGTGGAGCCGGTTGCGCCGCCGTTTACCAATGTCGTGGTGGCTGAAATTCGCGAGATCGCCAAACACCCTGATGCAGACCGTTTGAATGTGTGTCAGGTCGATGTCGGTACTGGCACGCTCTTGAATATCGTCTGCGGTGCGCCCAATGTGCGGGTCGGTATGAAGGTGCCCTGTGCCACCGCCGGTGCGGTGCTGCCACCGGGTGCGGATGGACAGCCTTTCTTGATCAAAGTAGGTAAACTGCGCGGCGTTGAATCACAAGGCATGCTGTGCTCGGCCAAAGAATTAAAGCTGTCCGAAGAGGGCGGTGGTTTGATGGATCTGCCGGTTGATGCCCAAGTGGGGCAGAATTTCCGTGATTACTACCAGCTCAATGATTTGAAATTCACCATCAAACTCACACCAAATAAAGCCGATTGCTTGTCCGTTTTAGGTGTGGCGCGTGAAGTGTCTGCCTTAACTGGTACTGCCATGATTTTGCCAGAAACGCATATCGTGCCGGTGACATTGACAGAAAAACTCCCAGTCAAAATCAGTGCGCCTGATTTGTGTGGCCGTTTTTCTGGGCGTGTGATTCGTGGCGTGAATGCCAAAGCACCGACCCCAGATTGGATGAAGCAACGCTTAGAGCGTAGTGGTCAACGGCCGATCTCAGCCTTGGTCGATATTTCCAATTACGTGATGTTGGAAATGGGACGCCCTAGCCATGTTTTTGATCTCGATAAAATTCATGGTGGACTTGATGTTCGTTGGGGTAAAGAAGGCGAAACGCTTAAACTCTTGAACGGTAATACGATTGCGGTCGATCCGTGGGTAGGCGTGATTGCGGATCATAAAGAAATCGAATCCTTGGCCGGCATCATGGGTGGAGACTCCACCGCGGTGAGTTTGGAAACGGAAAATATTTATTTGGAATCGGCGTTTTGGTGGCCACAAGCGATACAAGGCCGCGCCCGTAAATATAATTTTTCGACAGATGCAGCGCATCGTTATGAGCGCGGTGTCGATTTCGCGACGACAGTGGAACATCTAGAACGCATCACTGCTTTAATCGTTGAAATTTGCGGTGGTAACGATCATGTCAAAGTCGGCCCTATGGATGACCACGTAGTTAATTTGCCGCAGCGCTTGCCCGTTAAAATGCGTACCGCGCGTGCCAATAAAGTCATCGGTGTTGCCTTTAGCGATGCGCAAATTGCCGACATCTTTACGCGTTTGGGTCTGTCGTTTGTGCAAGAGCCAGGCTTGTTTTCGGTGACACCACCGTCCTACCGGTTTGATATTGAGATCGAAGAAGACTTGATCGAAGAAATCGTGCGCGTCTATGGTTTCGAAAACATTCCAAGCTTGCCGCCCGTGGCACCCAACGCCATGTTGATCCCACCGGAAAATACCCGTTCTGCCTTTACGCTGCGTCGCCAAGTTGCCGACATGGATTACCAGGAAGTGGTGAACTATAGTTTTGTGGAAGAAGCCTGGGAAAAAGATTTTTGTGGCAATGATGATCCTATCAAATTGCAAAATCCGATTGCCAGTCAAATGAGCGTGATGCGCAGCAGTTTGATTGCCAGCTTGGTCGCCAACACCAAATACAATTTGAACCGCAAACTTAATCGTGTGCGCATTTTTGAAATCGCTGCTGTCTATTTGCGTGACGCTCAAGTGGTCGATGGTGCCTTGAGCTTAGCGGGCTACGATCAGCCCAAGCGACTCGCTACTTTGGCTTATGGCCCAGTGGCCGAAGAGCAATGGGGACAAGCGAGCCGTAATGTCGATTATTTCGATGTGAAAGCCGATCTTGAAAACCTCTTCGCGCCTAAGACTTTGCGTTTTTCTCCCATCGAACATCCCGCATTGCATCCCGGACGCAGTGCGCAAGTGGAGTGTGAAGGGAAAGTGGTCGGCGTATTAGGCGAACTCCATCCGCGTTTGCAACAAAAATACGAATTACCATTGGCAGCGATCGTGTGTGAAGTGAGCCTCTGCGCGTTGCAAAACCGCGACTTGCCAACCCATCGCGAAATCTCCAAATTTCAGGCCGTCAAACGTGATTTAGCCTTAGTCGTAAAGCAAACGGTTTCTGCGCAAAGTTTAGTAGAAATTTTTCAGGCGGAAATTAGCAAGGCAGAATCTTGCAAGTTCGTGCAAGACCTTGTTTTATTTGATGAATATCGCGGCAAAGGTCTGGAAAATGATGAGAAAAGTCTTGCTTTTCGGATTAGCTTGCAAGATACTCAGGGAACACTACAAGATGAGACGGTGGAGCAGGCAATCGCTGCTCTGATCTTGGCTGCAAACTTAGGTGTAGGCGCGCGACTGCGGTAGCGCTGGTGGTGCGCCACTTTAGGTTTAAAAGGCGATAAAAATACGCCAGAACCCTCTCCTCGAATATCGAAAAATGAACGGGTCAATGACGATGAATGATGTAACTGCTGTTGATCTTCACAATGTGCTTGCTGAAGACCTCAAGCGCGCGATGCGTGAATCGCAAGCGCGCTCGAGGGCGGAAAAAGAAATTCCGACCTTAACCAAGGCTGAATTGGCAGAACTTTTGTTTGAACAAGTCGGTTTAAATAAGCGTGAAGCGAAGGATATGGTAGAGACTTTTTTTGGTGAAATTTCTGACACCTTAGAACGTGGTTCGGAAGTGAAGCTGTCGGGTTTTGGTAATTTTCAATTGCGGGATAAACCGCAAAGACCTGGGCGCAATCCCAAGACGGGTGAAGAAATTCCGATTACGGCGCGTCGCGTCGTCACCTTTCATGCCAGTCAAAAACTCAAAGGCATGGTCGACGATTTGTATGCGGCACAATAATTTAAAACGCCAACGTGAATGAGTGAGTCAAAATTCTGAGTATGAGCGACACCATCGACAATTTCGTATTGCCACCGATACCCGCCAAACGTTATTTTACGATAGGGGAAGTGAGCGAATTATGCGGCGTGAAGCCGCATGTGCTACGGTATTGGGAGCAGGAGTTTGCGCAACTCAAACCGGTGAAGCGTCGTGGCAATCGGCGTTACTACCAACATCATGAAGTGCTGTTGATACGGCGTATCCGCGAACTATTGTACGAGCAGGGTTTTACCATCAATGGAGCGCGAAATAAATTAAGCCATCAAACTGCGCATGAGACCGTGCAGGTGCCAGAGTTGGCGCAAGCGGCTAGTTTTTCAGTGCAGGAAGTGCGTAAGCAATTGCAGGATATTTTAAGCTTGCTGCGTAGCGAGTAATGTGGGTTTGCTCAGTTGGTGTTCGAACATGGAAAGTGTTTGATCACGCATTCGGAGCAATTTTTTTGATTCATCAATTCGTTGCTTAGCTAATTTTCTAATTGAGTGAAGTTTAAAAAGTAAACTCAATGATTGAGACCAAATATCAACACGCTCTGGAATAAATCATGGATAAAATATTTGAAGCATTGGCATCGACCCCGCGCCGTAAAATTTTGGCCTATTTGACCGAGACGGAGCTTTCCGCGGGCGAAATTGCAGAACGTTTTGACATGACCAAGCCTTCGTTGTCCAAACATTTGCGGATACTTGAATCAGCCGGATTGGTCGTGGGTGAGAAACGCGGACAGTTTATTTTTTATCGTTTGCAAAGCGAAAATTTAGCCAACACCTTGGTTTCCTTCGTACAAACCGTATGCCCTGTTTCACATGGGCTTAAGAAAGAAAGTAAAGCGCTGGCGGCAAAAAAGAAATCTCACAGCAGCTAAGTGTCACGGCTTAAATAGATAAATCCATCTCAACAGGGGTTCTTAGCTTATGTCGATACCATGTGGATAGATAGCCATTGCCATCTAGATGCGTCTGAATTTAATGGACAGGCTTTGCAATTGGCTGACGATGCGCGGCAAAAAGGCGTGCGGGCGATCGTGATACCGGCCGTGCATCGACAGCAGTTTGCGCAGGTAATTGAACTTGCGATGCAAAGAGAAGACTGTTTTTTTGCGCTCGGCATTCATCCATTATTCGTGGCGACTTCTAAGGAAGAGGATTTAGTATTTTTGCGTTCGGAATTGATGCGACTATTAAGCGAGCCGACATTGGGTCGACGCTTAGTGGCGGTCGGTGAAATAGGGCTGGATTTTTTTGTGCCTGAATTAAAGCAAACGCCGCTACGCGAAAAGCAAGAATTTTTTTATCGCGAACAGCTTAAGATCGCCCGCGACCTTAGTTTGCCCGTGATTCTACATGTGCGTCAGGCACAAGATCAGATTTTAAAATATCTCCGGCAAATTCCTGTGACTTCGGGCATAGCCCATGCGTTTAATGGCAGCCTGCAGCAGGCGGAACGCTTTATCGCAATGGGATTTAAATTGGGTTTTGGCGGTGCCATGACTTATACCCGTGCATTACAAATTCGACGCTTAGCCACCCAACTTCCTCTGGAGACTATCGTGTTAGAAACCGATGCGCCAGACATTGCGCCTAGCTGGTGCGACACGGGTTTAAATACACCTGATCAACTAGGCGCGATAGGTGCAGTCTTGGCAGATTTGCGCAGTAGTTCTGTGGAGCTGATTGCCCATCATACGACTCAGAACGTCCTCGCCGCTTTGCCGCGTTTGCAGTTGTTGTCCTCTGATTGATTTTCATATGCGACTCGCTTTGATTTCAATGGTTTTCGGTGTTTGGCTGTTGCAGCAGCAAAGTCACTTGATGACGATGAAAATTGCTGTCATCGCCTTGTTCGCCGCTAGTGTAATGCTAGCTTTGAGTCTATGGCTGACACTCACACGTTTGAGATTTGGCGGCGCACTTGTCATCGGTTTGCGCTGTGTGAGTTTCCTTGCATGGGGTTTTTGTTGGGCTACTTTGATCGCGCAAATTGCCTTACATTCAGAGTTGGCTTCCGAGCTTGAAAACCAAGATTTAATCGCGGTGGGCGTGATTGATAGTTTGCCCAATCATTTAAACCAAGGCTTGGTTTTTAATTTTCGGATTGAAGAATTGAAAAATGCAGGCATGGGCGGGCGTGCGATTAAACTCGACTATCCGCGCCATGTCATGCTGACCTGGATTGCCGATATTTCGCATCCCGTACTTTTACCGGAGTTGAAACCAGGAGAGCGTTGGCGCTTAAATCTACGTCTGAAACGGGTGCATGGCAATGCCAATCCAGATGGTTTTGATTTTGAAGTGTGGATGTTGGAGCAGGGCTTACGGGCCTCGGGTAGCGTGCGCTCTGACACGCGGCAATTGGATGAAAATCAAAACCGCCGCCTCGAAACCTTCGTTTGGAGTGTCGCTAATCAGGTCGAAAGAATTCGTTATGTACTACGCGAACGCATTTTGCGTGCTTTACCTAATGCCGCTTTCGCCAATGTAATGACGGCACTCGTGGTTGGAGATCAACACGATATTACGCAGGCCGAATGGCGAGTATTTAATCGTACAGGCATCGCCCATTTAGTATCGATTTCGGGCTTACATATCACGATGGTGGCTGGTTTATTTGCGGGCTGTTTGAGTTTTTTTTGGAGGCGTTCTTTTTTCACTTCTGCGCAATTGCCGCTACGAATTCCGACCGCAAAAATTGCGGCTTTAGGGGGGGCGATTGCGGCGCTTGCTTACGTCGCGCTTGCCGGATTTGGTGTGCCAGCACAAAGAACTTTGGTGATGCTGTTAGTCATCGCGTTGGCACTTTGGACGGGGCGCATGACTTCGATGAGTCAGGTGCTTTGCTTAGCCTTAGCGACCGTGGTGGTGTTTGATCCGTGGTCCGTCTTGTGGCCGGGGTTTTGGCTGTCTTTTGCTGCGGTCGGTGTTTTGATTTACGCAGGCAAGGTGAGCATACCTGCACCTGTGGAAGAGGTGGAAACTCAGTCGCGTTTAAAAAAGCTGCTGCGCGGCCTATTCACTACATTGCAGCATGGCGCACGCGCACAATATGTGGTGACGATAGGTTTGGTTCCCTTGACCTTGCTCTTGTTCGGTCAAGTTTCTATCGTGAGCCCGATTGCAAACGCAATCGCGATACCGCTCATTAGCTTAATCATTGCTCCTCTGGCCTTGTTAGGGAGCGTTTTGCCTGCGCCACTGTCTGTGCCTTGCTTGCAGCTCGCGCATACCCTGATGGCGTATTTGGCGCACTTTCTGACTTATTTAAGTCAGTCACCGATGGCGGTTTGGAGTACGCCCTTGCCAAGTGGGTGGATGTTTTTATTGGCTTTGGTGGGGGTGTTGTGGATGCTCGCGCCGCGTGGTTTTCCTTTGCGCTTCTTGGGTGTGGTGTGTTGTTTTCCCATTGTGTTAAATCTCAGCACCCATCCAGTTTCCAATGAATTTCGTGCGACCGCATTTGATGTCGGACAAGGGTCAGCAGTGTTGATTGAAACCGCAAGTCATCGCTTGTTGTACGACACGGGGCCTGGCTTTAGCGCTGAATCAAATAGTGGTACGCGGGTTTTGCTGCCTTATTTTCAGACGCGTGGTATTCATCATCTTGACCGCGTGGTCGTGTCGCATGCCGACAGCGATCACTCTGGCGGCGCGCTTTCCCTACTTGCGGGAATGGCGGTAGATCAGCTCGATAGTTCTTTGCGGCTAGATCATCCTATTGTGCTCGCGGCAAAGAAACATCAACGCTGTATGGCGGGACAAAGCTGGGACTGGGATGGTGTCCATTTTGAGGTGCTGCATCCAGTGCCGGTGATTTATACCAGCGATAAATGGAAGACCAATGCCTTAAGTTGTACGCTCAAAATTAGTAACCAACATCACTCGCTTCTATTGACCGGAGATATTGAAGCGATACAGGAAGATGAGTTGGTCAATTCTATTCCCACGCAATTGAAATCGGATGTGCTGCTAGCCCCCCATCATGGGAGTAGTACCTCCTCGACGGCGGCGTTTTTGGACGCGGTGAGACCGCAGTGGGTGGTGTTTCAAATGGGTTACTTAAATCGTTTTCATCATCCTCGGCCTGAGGTGGTGCAACGCTACCGTGAAATTGGAGCATTACCTCTAAGGACGGATATCTGTGGCGCAATCGCATTACAATTTGATGTAGGTGTGACCGTTTCAGCGTATCGTCAAGAACATGTGCGTTATTGGTATGGTCGTTAGCACAAAACGCATTTTGTTTAAAAAGGCCAGGAAAATAAATGCAAGCCAAACCGATAGTCCATTTCCTACACGGGAATAGCTTTCCCGCTGGGACCTATAGCGCTCTGTTTTCCCACTTGAAGCCGCATTATGATTTGCGCGCACTCGACATGCATGGACATAATCCACGTTATCCGGTGACTGATGGATGGGATTTTTTAGTGCAAGAAGTGATCGACACCTTAGTCGAACGCTATCAAGAACCGGTGATTTTGCTCGGTCATTCCTTAGGCGGTATTCTCGCTTTAATGGCCGCGAGTCAACGACCTGATTTGGTGCGCTGTGTTTTGATGATTGATTCGCCTGTGGTCTCGGGTTGGCGTTCTTTGATATTGCGTGGCTTGAAGTTGACTGGCTTTTTGGAGAAAGTTTCACCCGCGCGTTTTTCAGAAAAACGTAGAACGGTTTGGAAAGATGCGGATGAAGCTTTTAAGCATTTTGCAGCCAAAGATAAATTTGCATTGTGGCCTTCTGAAGTGCTTCAAGATTACATCACCCACGGTATGCAAAGTCATCCGCAAGGCATTAGTCTGAAATTTAGTCGCGAAATTGAAACGGCAATTTACCTGAGCTTGCCGAGTGACTTGGGTGCAATTGCACGGCAAGGTTTGCAGGTGCCGATAGGTTTTGTCGGGGGCACCGAATCGGAAGAATGTCGTCATGGCGGATTGGGCGCGACACGACAATTGTGTGGTAAAAATTTCGTGCAGATGCAAGCCACCCATCTTTTGCCGATGGAAATTCCAGAACAAACGGCGGCTGCGGTGCATAATATGTTGATTCAACTTTTATCGACATAAATTTTCAATGAAATTCTCTTGTTTATCTATGAGGGCGACCGCAATCGCAGGCCTCATTTTTTCGGTGTCGACAATGAGCAGCGCTGGTGCGCAATCGACCCCATCGTCGATGCCAAGTTATGCGGAATATCTACAAGTGAACCAACAGGGGCGGCAACAGTTTGCGCTCGATATGGATAACGATAGTTTGCTGCTGACGCGCGCAGATGGTTTTTATACCAGCGGTAATCATCTTATTTCTCAGCGTGTGCTAGCTAAAAAAGATCACAGCATCGTGTACGC
>JAHFQV010000014.1:24025-26370 GCA_023259175.1 Oxalobacteraceae bacterium
GACCATGCACTGGCACCCAAACGGCTTGTGCCTGAAATCGAATTCGGTTGTCAGATTCAAGATCAAAAATGGGGTTTGAATGCGTCCATTATCCGGCGTGGAAATGAAATACAAACGCTGGCAAATTCAAGCGGCGCGCAAAATTTCGCACGGTTTCGAATTTCATATTTACTCGACTAGCCTAGCCTAGCCTAGCTTAGCTTGAGCGTGCAAGAATACCCCGTCGCTGTTCAGGAATATGTGCCGCGGGGTCTTCTGGATTAAAGACATAGTGCTGAAATAAACTGCCCCACGCGGCCCTCTGTTCGGGTGGAAGCGTTTTAAAATTCAAAAGACATTGCATCAGACTGGCGTAAGGCGTGGTATTGGATTCTTTTGAAAAATTAGCACCACCCCACCAATAGTTAATCAAGATATTGATTTTCTCCAGCGACTCAACATGATGCCACCAGAGATTGGGGATGAAAATCGCGTCGCCCGGTTCGAGAATGGCAGTACGCGCATGCTTTAACGCTTCCGCAAAGCGCGGAAATTTTTCTAATTCTGGGTATTTTAAATTCACTAGGCTCATGGGTGACGGCGTGGGCGCGAAGTCGAGTGGGCCTATGTACAAATTGCCGATTTGCTCAGGCGGAAAAAGCACAAAGCGGCGCTGCCCGCAGACCACGCCTGCGATATTGTCTGAGCCATCGATATGGATGGGTGTCGTGATTTGATTGCCCAACCAAATTCTTGCTTCGACCGAAGCATCTAAAAAAGGCATCGCGTTTTCAGGGAGTAGTTGCGGTAAGCACTGACTCATTAAAGCGCTTTGTACCGCGACGGCAGGCGCTTTGTGAAATTGTGCATAACGAAATATTTGATCGAGCACGGAAGAAATCGTCACTCGGTTACGCAGAAAATTAAATCCATCCATCGCATCGTTATAAAAAATGCGACCATCACATTCTGGCGCCAACATAATCGCATCAACCGCGATTTGGGTATCAAGTTTCTGAATTTTCTGCCGTAAATCGTTTAGAGAGTTCTTGGCCGTTTGAACTAAAGGCCAATGCGCAAAAAAATTTCGCAAAACCAGCGGCTCGTAATCAAAGCGCGTTGAGTGGTCGGCTGTTGCTGCAGAAAGACCAAGAACTTCGCGGATAGGCGGTATAGTGGAAAAATCAATTTGCATAGTGACTTTTTTGATGGGCTTGTGTGCTGAGCATTGTACATAGAATGAGTATAAAAAAAGCGCGCACAAGCAGATTATTCGGGTTTGAAAAAATAAATTAGTGGATGCCATCGAAATAAGTTTGCAAAATAATGAAAACCGTACTTGAGCTAATGGTAAGGGTATGTGATACTCACTACTACCACTCCAGTGCGATATGCGGTGTAACGAGAGGGTACTTGTGCAGGTCATGATGAGTGCCGGGTTTGACTGAGATGAGTGGGGTTCGAGATAAGGAAGTGAGCATGGTTTCGTTAAATAAAATGAAGACTCAACAGCGTGGTTTTACCTTGATTGAGTTGATTGTGGTGATTGTGATTTTAGGTATTTTGGCAGCCACGGCTTTGCCAAAATTTGCGGACATGGGAAAGGAAGCACGGGTTGCGACTTTGAATGGTGCGGGCGGTTCATTAAAAGCGGTCAGCGTGATGGCGCATGGTAAATATCTGGTGACGAATCCGGTTGTGCCTTCATTTTTAATGGAAGGTTTTACGATCACGTTTGCCACCATTGTTGCATCAGGCTATCCAAAAGCCGATGCGGGTCTAGCGGGTGCTGCCGGCATCGCAAGTGATTTCACGCAGGTTTTACCTTCTAGCGCAGCCACAGCAAATTTGCCGGCTACAGCCGCTAATGAAACGATCTTTGTCCCCAAGAGTGTTTCGAGTACGCCTTCGGGTTTGAATTGTTATATTAAGTACACCGAACCGGTGGGTGTAGCCGTGCCACCCGTGATCGGCCCAGCTGTGACAACAAGTTGTTAACATGAAACAAAGGAGATGTTTTCAGATAAAATGAAAGAGTTCATGAACGTAGGATGTTTTGGGATACTTTGAGAAATTTGGATTGTTTGATCTGAGTATGGTATTTAATTGAACTGGTTGGGAATTTTAATTTTAAGGATGAATAACATGAAAGCAATGACTATGAAGCGTAAACAATCGGGTTTCACATTGATCGAATTGATCGTCGTGATTGTTATTTTGGGTATTTTGGCAGCAACAGCTTTGCCTAAATTTGCGGATTTGGGTGCTGATGCACGTTCGGCTGCTTTGGCAGGTGGTCGTGGTTCTATTGCTGCTACGGCTGCGATGGTGCACGGTAAGTTTTTGGTGAATGGTGTTACGCCAGT
>JAHFQV010000014.1:26470-52899 GCA_023259175.1 Oxalobacteraceae bacterium
TTCTTGCTAGAATTTCTTAAGTCGTTTTAAAAAGCCCCTTATGCTTGCGCTAGTTAAAGCATAAGGGGCTTTTTCTATCTTATGTTTGTGTGATGTTACGATGCTGTGTTGTCGTTTGCTGCGCGATTCTCTATTTGCGCCAAAACCCGAAAACAAAGCCAAACTCCCGCAATACCAAACACAATCACGCCCAAGCCATATCCGGCGATCACCCCTTTTGCACCGAACCAGTGGCTGCCCATCCAGACGAAGGGAATCACGCCTAGGGTTGAGCGTCCCCAGTTGAGCAAAGTCGAATAAAAGGGAAATCCTAAGTTATTAAACGCGGCGTTAGCAACGAATAAGCTACCGTTGAATAGGAAGCTACCTGCAACGAAGATACAAAAAAAGACGATGATGTCTTCGCCGAGCCCCTGCGCATCAAATGCCTGTGCGATGAGGTGGCTAGACAGGGCTAGTAACAGCCATACGCTCACCACGTAAATCAAGGTGAGTTTTAAGCTGTCACGCATGGTTTCGCGGAGTCGGTCGAATTTTTTTGCACCCAAATTTTGACCGAGGATGGGGCCAACGGCTCCGGATAAAGCAAATAATCCGGCAAAGGCCATTGGAATTAAGCGCGATACTACTGCCCAGCCTGCGACCGCTTGATCCCCGTAATAGGCCATGGCGGTGGTGACGGCCGCATTGCCTACCGGTGTTGCCACTTGGGTGAGGATGGCTGGGATACCAATCTTAAGAAATCCTTTGCTTGTTTGTCTTAAGGTATCTGCGTCAGGTTTTTGGATTAGCTGATGGACACGCACAACGCCATAAAAACCGATCAGCGCTAACATCATCCGAGCGCAGATATTGGCGTAGGCAGCACCATCTAGCCCCCAATGAAATCCAAAAATAAAAAGCGGGTCTAAAATCGCGGTCGCCGCCGCTGCACCTAAGGTGACGTACATCGCCCGTTTGCCGTCGCCGGCCGCGCGTAGTAGGGCGCTTAAACCCATGCCGAGTGCCAGCAATGGTATCGACGGTAGGACAAAAACGCAGAACCGATACGCGAGTGTTAAGGTGTCGCCGTTAGCGCCGAGTAAAGTGAGCACATAGTGCAAGCTCGGATAGGTTAGCACGACGAGGAGGGTACTGAGGATTGCGATCAATAGGAGGCTGGCACCGGCTATTTTTCGCGCGCCTAGCCAGTCGCCTGCGCCTATGGCTTTTGAGACTAAGGCGGTGACTGCAATGGAAAGCCCAATGGCGATGGAGACATGGAAAAACATGAGGGTTGACGCATAGCCGATTGCGGCGCTCAGTTCAGCACGACCAAGTCGCGAAATATAAAGCAGATTGAGGACATCGACTAAAAAAACTGCGATCAGGCCTATCGAACTCGTGACAGTCATTTGCAGCACATGCCGCATGATGGAGCCTGTGACAAATTTTCCTGTTGGCGTGGTGTTGGCGGTGTTTGTTGAGGGTTTAGCAGGTGACATTCGATGAGAATTAAAAGTGATATTGATACTGGAATTGAAACGGAGACATCTGGATCTGGGTTTAAGACGATTTAAGACGACTTATTTATGCAGGTCGGACAAGTAAATTTGGATCAAGTTCAAAGCTTTGGGCGAAATTATGGATTCGTGTTGGGAAGCGCCAGTGGCCGTAGTTTACCCTCTTTTCTAGCTTTGACCAGTGCCTCACTGATGCGTTTTAATAAGGCGATTTTCTTAGAATTAATTTTGCTAGCGATATGACTTGTGACGATGGAGACCGGTTTGGCTAGTACGCAAAGTCTTAAATCTTCTTCCCTATGCATTTGTCGATACGGTTCGTAAAAGTGATTGATGGCAGCTTCCATTTGCACGACATTTTCAGCAGCGCCAAACCAGACGATGGCGTCGACCCGTTTGCGAATTAATTTATTGATGCGGGCGATGCCTGCACCGGTATCGCTTTCCACTTTAAATTGTGTTTGGGCTAGTTGATCAAATTCGGCACCAGCGCTGGTGCCTAGCACCATGCCTATGGTTTTGCCTCGCAGATCGCTCATTTTCGCAAACTTAAAGCGAGCATCGCAGCGGGTGATCAGCCAATTGCGGTTGACATCGATGGGGGCGGAAAAAGCAAATTTTTCAGCACGTTCAGGCGTGATGGACATGCCGATTAAAAAGCCATCATCATTGAGCACATTCTCCATGGCTCGTTTCCAGGGAACATGCAGAATCTCAAATCGCATGGCTAATTGTTGTTCGAGCACCCGCAATATGCCTTGCGTAGCCGCGTTCATGGCGACCTGTTTTCCGTGAATATCAAATTCCTCAATCGCATATAAGCGAATTGGCGCTGTCGTTTCGATTTGTGCGCAAGAGCCTAGGCGCGCGAAGGCGATATTCGACATCAGGATGAGGATAAAACGCCACAGGACACGATGATGATCACGCAAGGCCGACTCCTTTCCCGTGTTTTGGTCTATTGTAGCAAACTTAGTGCAGCACCGAGTTCCTTCGGTGCGGCTACAGACCCGTGCTGGCGATTTTCGTATATTTGCTTTGCAACTTTTTTGCGTTGGCGATGGTCTGAGCGTCTTAGGCGTAGTTTTATTTTTCGAATGAGAATTGAGGACAACAGTATGCGTTTGATTTTTTGCAGCCTATGGGCTTGTACTAGCTTATTGTGTGGCGTGAGTGTTGCCGAGATCGGGCGTGTTAGCCCGGCGATCCCTGCGGCTTCGGCTAGTACGCAAGCTGAGTCAGGCTTTGCCATACAGACCCAGGGCTGGAAAAAGCATGAGGGACTTTTTGCGACATGGACAAACGAGGAACAGGCGCGACTGATGATGGCTGTTCCTCGGGGGAGCGAGTCATTTATTTTCGTGACCTCTTTACCGGCGGCCCTAGGTTCAAATGATGTTGGCTTAGATCGTGGTCAAGCTGGAAGCAGTCGTTTGCTGCATTTTGAGCGGCACGGTAAACGTCTTTTTCTCCTTGAGGAAAATACGCGATTTACGGCGCAGTCAAATGATGCCGACGAACGTGCCGCGGTAAGGGAAGCCTTTGCCAGTGCCGTGATTTGGTCGGGTGATATCGTCGCGTCTGAAAATAATATCGACTTGATTGATTTTACTTCTTTCATTGTCAGCGACCGACACGGTGTTGCCGCAAGTCTGCAAGGGAGTAAACAAGGCAATTACACTCTTGACGAAAAGCGCAGCGCCTTGCTCTTTGAGCATACCAAAAACTTTCCCGATAATACTGAATTTGAAGCCTTGTTGAGCTTTACTGGCCCCGGCGAAGGAACGTATGTGCGACAAGTTGCGGCGGATCCAAAAAGCCTCGCGCTGCATCAACACTTAAGCTTGATACGATTGCCGCAAGGCTTTCAGGCGAGGGCTTATCATCCGGCCTCGGGAGGCTTTGATGTTCACGCTTACGATTTCGCAAAGCCACTCGCGAGTGATTTACATCAGCGTTTGCAAGTGCGCTTCAGGCTTGAAAAAACCGACCCCAGTGCAGCCTTGAGTCCAGTTAAAAAGCCTATCGTGTTTTATTTGGATCGTGGCACACCAGAGCCGGTGCGTAGCGCATTATTGGAAGGCGCGCGTTGGTGGATTCCAGCTTTTGAGAAGGCGGGTTTCAAAGATGCCTATCGTGTTGAGCTTTTGCCAGAAGGTGCAGATGCGATGGATGTGCGCTTCAACACCATCATGTGGGTGCATCGCGCAACACGCGGCTGGTCTTATGGAAACGCTGTGAGCGATCCGCGCACCGGCGAAATTATCAAGGGCAGTGTGAGCTTAGGCTCGCAGCGAGTACGTCAAGACATCATGATCGCAGAGGGCTTGTTAGCGCCCTATGGTGCACATCCAGATCAAGCGAAAAAGAGCGCAGCAACTGAAATGGCATTAGCGCGTTTGCGTCAACTCGCCGCGCATGAGGTCGGACATGCACTAGGGATTGCACATAATTTTGCCGCCAGTCGTGCGGGCAACGGTTCTGTGATGGATTATCCGCATCCTCTAGTTAGCATTGTTAGCATTAATCAGCAACATGAATTAGCGCTCTCGCAGACCTATGGGGTCGGTGTTGGTCCTTGGGATGACTATGTCATTCAACATCTTTACGCACAGTTTTCACCTGAGACAGAACAAGCGGGTTTAGCGCAGCTTCGTGCTGCCGCAAAAGCACAGGGCTTACGCTATGTGGGCGACAATGATTCGCGGTCAATAGCTTCGTTTCACCCTGATGGCGTTTTATGGGATTACGGAGTCGATTCCATCGCCAGTTTAGATCACATCATGGCGGTCCGTAAAATCGCGCTCAATCGTTTTTCCATCGCCGTTTTACCTGATGATAGACAGCTAGGCGAACTCGAAGCGCGTTTAGTGCCGATTTATCTTTTGCACCGTTATCAAACCGAAGCCGTAGCGCATCTGATTGGCGGGGCTGAATTTGAATATGGATTTGCGCAAGACGTGAATGCGGGACGGATACAAAGTGGCACCCAAAGTGTGAGCGCGCAACGCCAACGACTGGCTTTAAATAAAATACTGTCGACACTACACGCAGAAAATCTAGTCTTGCCTGAGCAAGTATTAAAGCAATTGTCGCCGCAATCGGAAGGCTATAGTCGCACAGCGGAATATTTTTCCAATCGTATGAATGGCGCTTTCGATGCACTCTCCAGCGCCCAAGCAGCGGCCTCGCATACTTGCCAACTCGTGCTAGATGCCAGTCGCATTAACCGTGTCGCATGGCAGCAAGCAAGCGATCATCAGCAATTGAGTGTGCAGGAAATGATGCGGAAATTATTTGAAAACACTTGGCAGTACAAGGTCGACCAGCCACAAACGCAGGCCGCGCAAGCAGTGCAATTGGCGGCCAATTGGGTGTTGGTCGATACCGCACTGAACCTGCTCGATGCTGGCCGCTTACATCCACAAGTCGATGCTGAGGTCAGATTGGGCTTGCAGGATTGGGCGACTTGGTTGCAAAAAAATGCAGCTAAAAATACCTTGGGTCACAACAGGAAACAAGCAGCGGAATTTATATTGGCCTATTTGCGTGACCCACACAGCATCAAATTGCGCCCGCTACCAAACATACCGCCGGGTGCTCCGATCTAGTCGCGATCTAAGTCAGATCGACAGCCGAATTTTATCGGCAGGAAAAGGGAAGTCGGGGTTTCATTAAACTGAAGTTTGCATTGATTTTGTTTTCCATAATTTACGTGAATCTATTTATATCGTATGCCTTAAACCTGCTTATTTTCTGAGTGTATTTGTCTTCTTGCTCACGCTAATTCACTTAGAAAGTGCTTCAATACAGATACTGCAATAGGATGCGCGCTGTTGGTTTCGCGCGCGAACGCTTCGCCTCTCTGACGTCTAAAGAAATCGAGAAGCATAAGCTGATCGACACCCATCCTAAGTAGATAGTTGTCCTTGACTATGTTGCGGTTTGAGGTGTGATATGACGCAATCTGGCGCCCCTGCGAAAAATGCGATTCCGGTTACCCAAACACTGGAAGCGCAGGATTATCGCCATCAACGTATGAGCCATGAACTTTATCAGCACGCGCTGATTGGGCCAGTGTTTTACATCCTAGGCTATGTCTTAGTCGTCATTGTGGGCGGCTTCTATCGCGAGGGCTCTTGGTGCCTAGTTTTTCCGATTGTGGCGTTCGCACTGCTATGGTGGTTAAGGTTTCGTCATCGGCCATTAGAGAAGGGGGCATCGCTCAGTGACTATCGCTCTTGGTATTGTCATCAGTGGGCACTGATACTCATGGGGGCACTCATTTGGGGGCTCATCTCAGGCGCAGTGGCCTATCTCGAACGCAAGCCAGAAAGTGCAGTCTTGGTTTCGCTGATTACGACTATTGCCATGAGCGCTGCGGCTAGTCAGACCTTTGCGATGCATCCTATGCAAAGCCGCGTCTGCATTTTATTTTTCCTACTCCCTTCTATTATGGTGTTTGCCTTGCCCGCATTGCAGCTTCGATCCATCAGCATCACGCTGGCGATTTATTCGGCCTATTTAATGGCAAACCTGAGTAAATGCTCCAAGGAATATGCGCAACAGCTAGAAGTGGAAATCGAGTTAATTAGCAGTCGTGCTGAGCTTGCTCGTATGTCGATGACCGATGGCTTAACGGGATTGCAAAATCGTTTGAGCTACGAACAAGTATGGCCGCGCGCTTGGCACGGTGCCGCCCGCAAGAAAGAAGCCTTGGCCTTAATGATGTTTGATCTCGATCATTTTAAAGCGATCAATGATCAACACGGACACATGATAGGCGATGCCTGCCTGCGACATTTTGGCCAGGTATTGCACAGCTTTGCGCGGCGCGACAGCGACTTTGTGGCGCGCATAGGCGGCGAAGAATTCATCATGCTACTGCCAGCAACGACCGTTGAAGCGGCGCAGATGATTGCAGAAAAGATCCGCCAAAATTTAGCCAGCACACCGTGTTTTTTCGGGCAAATCGAGGTGCGTATGACCGTGAGTGTTGGCGTAGGCACGGTTGATTGGGATGCCGACTTTGAACCGCAATCGAGTTTTAGCAGAATAGACCATGCCTGTTATCTCGCCAAAAATGCCGGCCGCAATTGTGTCGTCACTGCCTGAACACGCACCATGTTCAATCGAAGGATCGGTGTAAATCTTTTAAACGATAAAGTGCCTCGAGCGCTTCGCGTGGACTCATCGTGTCTGGATCGATTTCGCTTAGTGCCAGATTGAGGGCATTCGTCTGTGGCGCGCAAGGATTAAATAAGCTGTCCTCAGCAGTTTCGATTTCTGCAGTGTCGGCATTGCCTTGACTGGCAAATAAATCAAACTGGGGTGTTGTCTGTAGTGAGTGTGCTTCTAGACCAGCGAGGTGTTTGCGAGCTGCGCGAATGACCACTTGCGGGATACCCGCCAATTGGGCCACTTGAAGACCGTAACTTTGTGATGCTGGACCTTTTTGAACTGCGTGTAGGAAGACGATATTTTCTTTGTGCTCGATGGCAGAGAGATGGACGTTTTCTGCGCTGGGGTGCAATTCAGGGAGCTGGGTTAGCTCAAAATAATGGGTGGCAAAAAGGGTGTAGCTCTTCGATACGCCAATTAAATGGCGGGCAATTGCCCACGCCAAGGCAAGGCCGTCGAAAGTCGATGTGCCGCGACCTACTTCGTCCATGAGCACCAATGAGTGTTCGCTCGCACCGTGCAAAATGGCGGCCGATTCGGTCATCTCGACCATGAAAGTTGAGCGACCTCCAGCCAAGTCATCGGCTGCGCCTATGCGCGTGAAAATTTTGTCGATAGGGCCGATGGTGGCTTGACTTGCGGGGACATAACTACCGACATAGGCAAGGAGAGTGATGAGCGCAGTTTGTCGCATGAAGGTTGATTTACCCCCCATGTTAGGGCCGGTGATGAGCAGCATTTTGCATTCACTGTTGAGCTGGCAGTCGTTGGCGATGAAACGTTCGATTTGATTTTCGACGACTGGGTGGCGACCTTGTACGATATCGAGCATAGGCTCTTTGACCAATTGCGGGGCGCACCAGTTGTGTTTGCTGGCGTGATCGGCCAAGCTCACTAACACATCGAGTTCGGCGACCGCATGGGCGATGCCTTGCAGCGTTTGAATATTCGGGAGTAGGTCTTGCAGCAGTTTTTCGTAAAGCGATTTTTCGCGTACCAAGGCGCGTTCTTGCGCGGACAATGCTTTGTCTTCGAAGGCTTTGAGTTCGGGCGTGATGTAGCGCTCCGCGTTTTTGAGTGTCTGCCGACGGCGGTAGTTATCGGGTACCTTGTCGGTTTGCCCGTTGGTCACCTCGATATAAAAGCCGTGCACTTTATTGTATTCGACGCGTAAATTATTGATGCCCGTTCTTTGTCGTTCGGCCGTTTCGAGGTCCATTAAAAATTGTCCGGCGTTTTCGGAAAGTCCGCGCAACTCATCGAGTTCCAAATCAAATCCCGCAGCAATCACACCGCCATCACGTACCATGACCGATGGTAGGGGCATCAAGGAACGTTCCAGTAAATCGAGACATTCGCTGGGAGTTGCAAGTTGACGCAGATCGCGCTCGAGTAAGCGTATGCTTTGATTTTGTACGCAGATACTGAGATACGAACGCAGGGATGGTAACTGCTGCAAGCCATCACGCAATGCGGTCAAATCGCGCGGACGTGCCGATTGCAAAGCGATCCGAGTGGTGATGCGCTCGATGTCAGGAATTGCGGCTAAGGCACTGGCTAAACCTGCACCCGTTTCTGTTTGAATGAGTGTGGTGATGGCTTGATGGCGTTCTGTCGCCAGCGTTTGCTCGCGTCGTGCGTGGTGCAGCCAATGGCGTAGTAGGCGCGAACCCATCGCCGTTTTGCAATGATCTAAGAGTGAAAATAAAGTGGGTGATTCTTGACCACGTAGGGTTTCGGTGAGTTCAAGATTACGCCGACTTGCGGTATCCAAGCCAATAAATTCATTTTCATTTTCCAGCGTCAAACGCTTTACATGATTTAAATCGCGACCTTGAGTCGCCTGTGCGTAACGCAAAAGTGCGCCCGCAGCACCGAGGGCAGGGCCACAATTTTCTACACCAAAGCCACTTAAGGTCGCGGTGTTGAGTTGCTCTTGTAGCGCTTTTTGACCCTGTTTAATATCGAAATGCCAGTCGGGGACTTCAACTATTTTTCCAGGTAGCGCTTGTTGATCATCCTCAAAAACCAGACAGCCCGCCGAGACCAAGACTTCGGCCGCTGTGATGCGCTCTAATTCTTGCCGCAATCGTGCGGACAAAGTTTTGTCATCGCAGCTAAATTCCATGAGCTTTAATGCGCCGCTGGCCAAAGACAACCAGGCTAAACCGACGGTGTGGGTCTTGCGCTGACTGACTAAAGCAAGCGCAAGTAAGGGGCGCTCTGATTTTTCTGGGAGTAAGTCAGTATCGGTTAAGGTGCCGGGCGTGATGACACGCAATACCTTGCGTTCAACCGGGCCTTTGCTGGTAGCAGGGTCACCAATTTGCTCGCAGATCGCCGCTGACTCGCCTTGTTTAATGAGCTTGGAAAGATAAGGTTCTAGCGAGTGAAAAGGAACTCCCGCCATCTTAATCGGCGCGCCGTTCGAGGTGCCTCTTTGGGTTAAGGTGATGCCCAAAATTCGCGATGCGCGCTCGGCATCGTCGAAAAACAATTCATAGAAATCGCCCATGCGATAAAAAACCAAGGTCTCGGGGTAGTCAGCTTTGATCGCCAGATATTGGCGCATCATCGGGGTGTGGTTCGATTCCGTAGGTTTCATAAATCAGTGTTTGTTCGGGTGTTTTGTTTTGAAAGAGGATAGGGTTTGGCGTTAGTCTGACGTTAAATCGCAGCAAAAAAACGCACAAGAGACTACATGTTTGCGAATTATTTCCCAGGGTCTTTTCGCTCAAATACGCAGGAAAAATATCGACGAAATTACAGCGAAATTACAGCAAAATAAGGCCAAAGGAACGGCAAAGTGGTCGAGGCGAGCACCATATCATAGACCACCCTTGGGGTCTATGGTTCTGAGCTGAGCGCGTGTGATCGTAGCAAAATCTTGGATCATGTTGGAAAGTGGACTTGCATTCCTGTATTGCCCCTGGTCAGCGTATTTTGCTTGCATAAAATGGCGACTCTATTTCTGAGTTGCATTTTTTTGTGTTTATAACTACTTAGATTTGTAGATCTCTGGTGCGATCTAATGCACAAAGGAAATCTGTTGTTTTTACCTGTTGGTTTATGTCGACAGACCATCCATCAAAAAACAACAGTTCAACAAATTAAAACTTGCGACTAAACAAGTACTTACCTAAATTTGACCCATATCAGCGTTAATACCAATCATAATTCTGTTTCAATACCAATCCATCTTTTTAGATACCACATGAATACCTATTGACATAGTGGTTTTGTGTAATTAGAGTAGGGCATCTTCGAAAATTTATTTGTTCCAGTACCTTGAATCGGTTAGCAGCATGAAGGGTTGGTGGATTTTCCTGTGGGGGGAGTTTCGAAGTTTTTGTAGGACTGGTATGGATGAAAGTGAGCCCTCTAGTTTTTGTGTAAAGAACGATGCATTTTCTAAAAAGCATCTTTATTCATGAATGCTAAGGGGCTTTCATAATGAAAATCAGAGGTGGTCTTGAAGGAACTGGGGCGTAGTGAATCATTGGTTGGCCACAAAAATTTACTAAGCAATGCCTATTTTTTATGGAGTCTTGGGGGAAAAATGAAACGTAATTTGAAACTTGGTTTGACACCAATTGCATCGGCGGTTGTCGTGTTGATGATGAGTACAGCGGTTTCTGCGCAGACGCAGCCAGCCGATGGAAAAAAAGTGCTTAAGGAAGAAACGCAACAGGTTATCGTGACTGGTGTGCGTGCATCCATGCAGCAATCTTTGAATCAAAAGCGCAATGCTGAAACACATTTGGAAGTGATCACTGCGGAAGATATCGGCAAAATGCCAGATAAAAACGTGGCCGATTCTTTGCAAAGAATTTCGGGCGTGACGACGAGTTCTGCCAGTGGTAATGAAGGTGGTTTCGATGAAAATGATCGCGTCAGTATGCGCGGTACCAATCCAAGCTTGACGCAAACTTTGATCAACGGTCATAACATGGCGGCGGGTGATTGGTTTGTATTGAATCAATCCGGCGCAGGTGTGGGCCGTTCGATTAGCTATACTTTGTTGCCGTCGGAATTGGTTGGCCGTATTGAAGTCAATAAAACTTCGCAAGCTAGTTTGGTTGAAGGTGGCGTTGCCGGTTCGGTCAACGTGATCACACGTAAGCCTCTGGAATTTAAAAATCAATTAACTGCTGAAGCGACGATGGGGATGGTCTACGCCGATTTGCCGCGTAAATCTGATCCGCAAATGAGTGGTTTATTAAACTGGAGAAATGACGATAAAACTTTCGGCGTGATGGTGCAAGCCTTCTCTGAAAAACGCAGTTTGCGTCGTGACGGTCAAGAGATTTTGGGTTACGAACAGATCGGTGCTGGAAGTAAAATGGCCGGAACCAATCCTGATTTGGCCGGTGCATATTATCCGGTCTTGATGGGTTCTGCTTTGTTTGAACAAACACGGACACGTACCGGTGGTTTGATCAGTATGCAGTTCAAACCTAGCAAAGAATTTGATATCGTTTTGAATGGTTTTACATCGACTTTAGATGCAGCAAACTACAACCGCAACTACATGATGTGGGGTACGCACTTCATCAACAAGGGCGATGGACAAACGCCTGATGCTGGCTATACAGTGACTACGAATAATGGCGTAAAAACTTTAACTGCCGCGACATTTAAGCCTGTTGCCGGTACGACCTACGGTGTTTATGATCAAATTTCACGTCCTGATTCTGGCTCTGAAGTGAATTTCTTCAATGCTGACGCAACTTGGAAAGTCAGCCCAAGTTTGAAATTCAATGGTCAATTGGGTACTTCTAAAGCGACTGGCAAAACGCCAACGCAAGATGTCGCTGAATGGAATGTCGGCAATGGTACGGGCGCTGGTTATCATATCAACGGCGTTGATACGGCAGCGAGCTGGAACCTGGGAAATACGGTCTATTCAACCAATGCAAAAGATACTTTGGGTTGGATTTTCGGTGATCAACAAACCTACGTACATGACAAAGAATCTTGGGCGAAATTAGATGGCGAATATCAGCTCGACGCAGGTCCTTTGACGACATTGAAATTTGGTGTACGTTCGACTGATCACGCACGTAGCAATATGAATGTCAATAATCAGGCGCCAGGTTGTAAGGATGCCAGTGGTGCGAACAAACCTTGGGATTGGTCGCAAGCGAACTGGTGTCCAGTTGGAACCAAATCACCAAATGATCCTGCGAACTATCCAGCGGGTGGTATTTCGGTTTATCCAAGTAATTTTGGAGCAGGTTTGGGGAGCGGTTTCCCAACGAATGTTTGGTACTACACACCAGCGCAATTGACGCAATACGATGTATTAGCGAATCGCCCAACCGACGGTTCACGTCGTAACTGGGGTTCTGAATTTGATTTGAACGAAAAGGTTAATGCTTTCTACGTTCAAGGCAATTTGGAAGGTAACGGTTGGAGTGGTAATGTCGGTTTGCGCTATGTACAAACCAAAGAAAGTGTCACCCTACCTTTCTCAGCTGACCCGAAAGCGCCTGGCGCAATTACGACTTCGGCGTTCGGTCCATTCGTATTCCAAACCATCGACAATACCTACACCGATATTTTGCCAAGTGCAAATTTGCGCCTTGACCTGAGTAAAGATATCGTGGCACGTTTTGCGATTTCCAAAACCATGACACGTCCTGACTTTGGTGCCTTGGCCAGTTCAATCAGCCTAAGCCCACCGGCAGTGGTTGGTGGTACCGGTAGTGGTAGTGGCGCGAATCCTGATTTGAAACCGATTCGTTCGAATAATTTTGACGTTTCTTTGGAATATTATTTCGCACCGCGTTCTATGGTGTCGGGTTCTGTGTACTACATGGATTTGACTAGCTATGTCGGTATCGGCAAAGTTAGCCGCAGCTACATGACGTATAGCTCCACCACGCCACAAGGCGCGATGGTTCCATACACCATGAGTGTTCCGACCAATACTAGCGCAACTGTCAAAGGTTTTGAGTTGGCCTATGAGCAGCCATTCACATCGAACATCGGCTTCTCGGGTAATTACACCTATGCCGATGCTAAAGACGTGAATGAAAAAGACGTGGTCGGCGCTTCTAAGAACACGTACAACCTCAGCACCTACTATGAAGATGACACTTTCAATGCGCGTCTCTCGTATAGCTATCGCTCGAGTTTTTACAGCGGCTTAGATCGTGAAACTGCGTTTTCACAAGCAGCCATTGGCACTGTATCTGCCTCTTTGGGATACAAGATCAATGATCATTTTTCGATCTCCTTTGATGCACATAATTTGAACAATCCAACGCTCAAATATTTTGCCTTGAACGAAAATCAGCCACGTTCGCTTTATCAAAGTGGTCGTCAATATTATTTGACGCTGCGCGCTAAAATGTAATGTGGAAACGGCCTGAACTGCAATCACGCATGACAATGAATTTTTGGTGAAGTTTGCAGTGAGGGACTAGGTCGTGAATTAAGGTGACGAGGCAAGAAAAGCTTCGTCACTTTTTTTTCGTACACTTACTTGGCAAGGGGTGGCCAAACCAATTGTAAAATTGCGTGATGCCAGTCGTGTGGAGCACCGAATTGTGTTGCGTTCGATAAAATACCACTTAAATACCTATTGACATCCACTATGGAAACACATAAAGTGTTTAATAGATTTTAATCGCTTACATTTGATCCGCTATGACCCGTACTTTTACCTCCGAAATGATGCCCACTTCAGCCACCACAACTGAGCGACCTGCGTTTTTATATTTACTCGGTGTTGACGGTGGTGGAACCGGAACGCGGGTGATTTTGGCTGATGCGCTCGGACAAGAATTGGCGCGTGCGAGTGCCGGTCCCTCAGGGTTAATGCACGGTATTCCTGCGGCATGGCAAGCGATTTTAACTGCGGTGGATGCTGCGTTCGCCGAGGCATTTTTAATGCGCCCAAATCTCGATCAGATTGCGATCGCTTGTGGTTTGGCCGGTGTCCATAATCGCGCTTGGGCAGAAGAATTTAGCTTGGCTAATCCTGGCTTTGGTGGCTTGGTGCTGGAAACCGACGCGCGCACCACTTTGTTAGGGGCGCATCAGGGTCGTGCAGGTGCGATCATCGCTTTGGGAACTGGTAGTATCGCTGAGGCATTGTTGCCCGATGGAAGTTGTCGTGAGGCGGGCGGCTGGGGATTCCCCTCTAGCGACGAGGCTAGCGGTGCTTGGATGGGTTTGCGCGCCATGAATCATACCCAGCAAGCAGTCGATGGTCGGGTGCCAGACGACGCGCTGGCGCGGGATGTCGTGGCTTTTTGCGGTGGTAGTCGAGATGCGATGTTTGTTTGGTTGGCGGGTGCAAATCAAACGCGATTTGCCCAATTAGCGCCATTTGTGATCGCGCATGCGCAGACGAATTCGGTTGCAAGAGGTATTATGCTGTCCGCAGGTGTCGAAGTTCAGAAAATGGTGAACGCACTTGACTCAGTAGGCACGATGCCGATTGCCCTGTGTGGCGGTCTGGCCGACGCGGTTCTGCCTTTTTTGCCCGAAGAGGTGCAGCAGCGCGTTAGCAAACCGATAGGCGATTCAGTGGCGGGTGCTTTGTATTTAGTGAAGAAAAACTTCATGAAAACCGTAGCATAAAGGAATAAAAAAATGTTGGCACAGCTACTTGATTTTAAGCCGGACGGAGACAGTTCTACACCACTTTATTTACAACTGGCGAATAAGCTCGCCAACGGTATTCATAGCGGATACTGGCAGCCCGATGAGGCCTTGCCCTCGGAGCGTATGCTCGCTGAGACCTTGGAAATTTCACGCGTCACAGCCCGTAAAGCTATAGAGATGTTGTGCGAACGTGGACTGCTCACTCGCAAGCATGGCTCGGGTACTTACATTACACCGAAACTTGAGCAACCACTTTCGCGTTTGACGAATTTTAGTGAAGAATTGCGTCAACGTGGCTTTGTTCCGGGTTCACAGTGGTTATCGCGTGATACAGGCGTTGCCTCACCTGAAGAGATTTTGTCATTGGGGCTTTCGCCGCATGCCGTGGTGTCGCGATTGAAGCGTTTGCGTACCGCCGATAGTGTGGTGATGGCGATAGAGAGTACGACCATCCCTAACGCTTATTTACCGAATCCAAAATTAGTGACCGATAGTTTGTATGGCTATTTGGAAATCAATAACGTCGCACCGACCCGCGCTTTACAGCATATACGTGCTGTGAGCGCGAGCGCCGAACAGGCCAAGTTAATTGGACTAAAACAAGGGGTGGCAATGTTGCTGATCACCCGTGTTGGCTACTTACCAAATGGTGCGGCGGTTGAATTAACGCATTCGTTTTGTCGTAGCGATTATTATGATTTCGTAGTGGAGTTGTTTAGATGAGTCAAAGGCAGCAGATTTTTGGGAATGTATTGACACCGAATGGTTGGTTGCGCGGTGGGATTAGCTTTGAAGAGCGCATTCTTGAAATTTCAGGCGACGAGGTGGATCCGAATAAAAATTCGGATCTCTACGTGCTGCCAGGATTTATTGACCTACATGTACACGGCGCGGGTGGTAAAGATACGATGGAAGGTGGCGATGCCATCGAAACGATTTCGCGCATGCATGCCAAGCACGGTACTTGCGCGATGTTGGCCACCACCATGACGGCACCCATGTCGGATTTGGAGCGTGCCTTAGCGTCGCTGTCATCGGTCTGCAATCAGCGCGGCACACAAGCAGCACGGGTGCTGGGCGTGCATCTTGAAGGGCCGTATATCAATCCAGAAAAGCTGGGCGCACAACCTGATTTTGCGGTGACCGGTTCCCTGGAAAAAGTAAAAAAATTAGATGCGCTCGCCCCAATTAAACTCATCACTTTAGCGCCCGAAATGGAAGGCAATTTAGCGATGGTTTCCGAGCTCACCGCGCTGGGTATGCGCGTGCAGTTGGGACACACGATGGGTACTTACGAAGACGGTGTCGCAGCCTTGGAAAAAGGGGCCACCAGCTTTACTCATTTGTATAACGCCATGTCGCGCCTTGATCATCGTGCACCGGGTATGGTCGGCGCAGCCTTGGCACATGCACGCTATGCCGAAATTATTCCCGATTTATTGCATGTGCATCCCGGTGCGATCAAAACCGCTTTACGTGCCATTCCAAAACTTTATTGCGTCACTGATTCGACCTCGGCGTCGGGCATGCCGGATGGCGAATATATGCTGGGTCGACAGGTCGTTCATAAATGTTTGGGCGGCGTGCGTTTGGCCGATGGAACCTTGGCCGGAAGCACCCTGACGATGGATCAGGCATTTCGAAATTTAGTCAAGATTGGTTTAGAACTGGACGATGCTTCAAAGCGTGTTTCTACTTACGCAGCAGATTTTTTAGGATTATCTGATCGCGGTCGTCTGCAGGAAAATGCCTATGCAGACATGGTAGTTCTTGATCGGGATTTGAATCTAATTGCTGTTTATATAGAAGGAGAGAAAATTGACCTCAAAAATGCTTAAAGAAGCCTGTTCGTCTGGAGAATTTGTTGCAAACCAACTGCGTTTTGATCGTGAACGTTATGTCGAACTCGGTGCTTATTTACGCGCTACGCCACCTTCGTCAGTAGTGACGATTGCACGCGGTAGTTCCGATCATGCCGCCAACTATGCCGCATATCTCATCATGGCAAGATTGGGGCATATTGTCGCCTCTTTGCCGATGTCTTTAGTGACTTTAAATCGCGCACCACTGAATGTCAAAAACGCCTTAGCGATTGCGATTTCTCAATCGGGGCAGAGCCCAGATGTGGTTGAACCCATGCGTTATTTTCGTGAAGGTGGCGCGCATACCGTTGCCTTGGTTAACGATGCGACTTCGCCTTTGGCGCAAGGTGCGCAGTGGACTATGCCTTTGCATGCCGGGCCAGAATTAAGTGTTGCGGCCACTAAAAGTTTTATCACTTCCTTAGTTGCTGGCGCGCGCTTGGCGGGGCATTGGCAAAACGATGCGGGCTTTTTGGCAAGCATAGAAGCATTGCCAGAGGCTTTAGAAGCCGCAAGCAAAATCGATTGGTCCAATGCTTTAGATGTCTTGGTACCTGCTGAACGCATCATGGTTGTCGGTCGCGGTATTAGTTTTTCTGTGGCATTGGAAGCAGGTTTGAAATTTAAAGAAACCTCAGTGATTCAAGCTGAAGCATTTAGCGGCGCAGAAATTAAACATGGACCGATGGCCTTGATTGACGACGGCTATCCTTTGCTGATTTTCGCAACGCGCGGCCCGACTTTGGCTGGCCTAATTGCCTTGGCTGAAGAAATGCGCGGACGCGGTGCCAATGTTTTATTGGCCGCACCAGAAGAGGTGAAAGAACGCAACCTAACGATCGCGACGACAGCGACGCCGGATCTCGATCCGATTGCAGCGATACAGTCGTTTTATGTGATGGCGGCGCACCTATCGGTTGCGCGTGGGCTTGATCCTGATAAGCCACGCCATTTAAGTAAAGTGACGAAGACCAACTAGTTAATGAAAAATAAGGCGAGGAAATGAATCGATTGGAACCGGCGCAAGAAATGCTCAGCGTAGCCGAGGCGCGTCGTTTAGCGGGACAGGCCATTATGATACGCATGCCCGGAACGCGTTTGGAAACTGAAGCTGCGCAATTTATCCGTGAACAGCATATTCGTGCGATCTGCCTGTTTCGGCAAAATATGCGTGACCCAATCGAGCTCGCTCAAATGACCGCTGATTTGCGCGCAGCGATGGGTAGCGAAGCGCTGATTGGTATCGATCAAGAAGGCGGTGCAGTGGTGCGAGCGACCTGGGTTCCGCAGCCGCCAGCGGCCATGTCTTTGGGAGCCAGTGACGACCCTGCCTTGTGTCGTTTAGTCGGCGCTGCGGTTGCGCGCAGCATCAAATCTTTGGGTTTTAACTGGAACTTCGCGCCGGTTTTGGACTTGAATAATAACGTCAATAATCCCGTGATTTCTGAACGATCCTTTGGCGCGGTTCCCGATAAAGCCTTACGTTTGGCGCGCGCTTGGATGGAAGGTAGTTTATCCGAAGGAGTCGCGTGCTGCGTTAAACATTTCCCCGGACATGGCGATACCCATGTCGATTCACATCGCGATCTGCCGGTAGTCGATAAATCACGCGCCGCGCTAGACGCTCTAGAACTCGCTCCATTTCAAGCTGCAGCGGGCTATGCCCCAGCGATGATGACGGCGCATATCGTTTATCCACAACTCGATTCTGAAAACCCAGCCACCATGTCAAAAAAGATTTTGACGGGTATCCTGCGCGAGGAATGGCATTATCAAGGCGTGGTCATCACCGATGGCATGGACATGCACGCCATTGCCGACCGTTATGGTGTAGGACAGGCTGCGGTACGTGCCTTGGCGGCGGGAGCTGATATGGTGATGGCATTAGGCACAAGGGAAACGCAAATAGAAACTTTAAATGCGATTACTGCCGCGATATTGTCGGGTGAACTTGAACTGACCGAAATGCGAAAAAAAATGCAGCGCATCAGCCAGCTAGTGAAAAACTACCCAGCACAAGCCTGTGACTATCCACTCGCCCAAGAAAATCAAGATCGTCACTTAATGGCCAGTGCATGGCAGCGCGGATTAAGCTTGCATGGCGCCGTACAAAAGCCCGCATTATCGAGTCGCGTGCGTCTGGTCATCAGTGCCGATGTCGTGAGTGACGGCGTATCTGAAGCCGGAATTTCGGCCGATAAACTCGCGAGTATGCTGGGTCAATTATACGACTTGGTAAGCACGACATTTGCCAATGCAGATGATTTTGATTGGGCGAGTTTGCCGCAAGATGGGCGCTTTACCATACTCGCATCCACGGTGCGGATACGCTATAGCGAGCAGGTCCGAAAGACGTGGAAACCGGATTTACATTTAGTGCTTTGGAATCCGTTTCAAAGCCTAGACATCAATGCGCCCGCGCTCATCAGTTACGGATTTGCGCCCCCCGCGATTGCTGCCGTCGCCGCCTATTTGCGCGGCGAAGTGGAAGCAAAAGGTATCGTACCTGTGCCACACTTCGCCCTGGGTGTTTGAGTTAATTTACCACTGGCAGCACAATGCCACTAGGGGCGGCTGGTGTGTGATAAACGCTTTGAGTCGCCTTTTTGTAATCGCTTGCTTTGGCATGAAAAATATTTTCGACAAAGCTTTGTGGATTGCGATCATAGAGCGGAAATAAGGATGACTGCACTTGCACCATGAGTCGGTGGCCGGGCAAGAAAACATGATTAACATGCGGTAGGCCAAATTGATAAGATACGATTTTGCCTGGGGTGAGTGCTTGTGGCTTATCAAAGCCGTGTACATAACGTCCGCGATAAATCTCTATTCCTATCGGCAATTCAAAGCCCGCCATCAGTGCGACCCCTTGCCCGCCTTCGGGGGAAACATTGGGGTAGACATCAATCAGCTTTACGATCCAATCGGCATCGCTGCCCGTGCTTGCAGCGTACAGTTCCACCATCGGCTGCCCCATAATGTGCAGCGCTTTATCGAGCACGGGTCCGGTATACACCAATACATCGGGACGGTCCGAGACAAATCTTTGGTCGCGTACCAGCCAAGGCTTCCACTGGCTACTGTCATTCATATTGATAGGCCGCTGAATAAAAGGCACAGGTTTGGACGGGTCAGACACGTAATCATCGTGGGTATTTTGCGTCGCTAGTTTCGTATTGGGTGCTTCAAATGAGAGTCCAAATCCTTCACGCAAATAGAGTTTAGTGGGCTTACCTTCGGGCCATTGTGGCGACAACTGCCATTGGTCAACGCCAGTAGCATAGGTCATGGCGGCGGGTAATTTTGGATCAGGACTGCCTTTCAAATAATGATCTAAAAAGGGTTTGATGTAGTTGACCCGTGCTTCTAGGGCCGTGTCACCTTTAAAGACAATATCCCCCAATTTAAAGCCATAGTGATTGCCACCCGAATGTGGCCAAGGGCCGATCAAAAGACTGAGCTTGGCATCTTTATTGCGTGATTTAATGGCCTGATAAACCGCCGGTGCGCCATAGCTGTCTTCCTGATCCCATTGGCTGACCATCAACAGCGTAGGCACGCTTAAATCGTGCGTAGCAAACCATTTGTCGACTGCCTGCTGCGACCAGAATGGCGTATAGGCCGCATTTTGCATAATTTTTTGTAGGAAGGGATACTGATCAAAGCCCCAATGACGGATATAGTCACCCGTTGAACCCGCTTCTAAATAGCGGCTATAGTCGTCGCCCACGCCAGTCGGGTCGGAACCACCGTTCCCCTTGGCTGTGGTGACACCGACGGTGTAAGCGATATTGGTATTTCGAAACGCGCCATTATGGAACCAATCATCACCCATCCAACCATCGACCATCGGGCTTTGCGGAACGGCGGCCTTGAGCGCTGGGTGAGGCTCGATTTCGGCCATCAAGGTGGTAAAGCCTAAGTAGGAGGAGCCGATCACGCCCACTTTGCCATTGGTTTCTGGTGTGTTCTTGGTCAGCCAATCGATCGTATCGTAGGCATCGGTCGACTCATCCGTATTGGTGGAATTGAGTGGTCCACGGAGCGGGCGGTTCATAATGAAATCGCCTTCCGAGCCATGTAGGCCACGCACATCTTGATAAACCCGGATGTAGTTATCTTCAATAAATACGGCATCCATTGCACCTAAAATTTCAGTGGCTTTTTGGCCCGCCGTGCGCGAGCTCGCGCCTTTCGCATCATAGGGGGTTCGGCTCAATAAAATTGGCGCATTGGCGACTCCCTTTTTCATAACAATGACCGTATAAAGTTTCACCTGATCCCGCATCGGAATCATGAACTCACGTTTGACGTAATCGGCCTCTGCACGAATATGGTCATAATGCGCGACACCATCGGGTGTCATGGCCGTCAATAAAGAAGGTGTTTGAGCATGCGCCCCAGAAGGCAAGGCCAGCAGTGTCGCGCTGAGTAAGAAAATACGTGCGTAGGTCAAAATAGCTTACTCCTAGAAATGTGATTTCATTCAACGAGGGTTGGGAATTTAGAAGCGAAAAGCTTGCGCTGTTTGGAAGTTTCTGTCAACTGAGTATCGCCCATGTATAGAACTCATAGGGCTGAAATTTCCTATTTGGGGCGCATGGGTCGCGACCGTAACGCGTGGGCACGATGAAACTGTGTCCACCCTACGCCGGCTCTTCTTTGGCAGAAATTTCGATTCCTTCGTAGCAGCCATCGCCAGGGATAGCCGTCGGATTGAAATCATACCTTGCCAATAAAAACCAAATTGCTGCCGTAAAAAGGATGACGAAAAAATTGAGCTTCTTACCTCGTAGAACCGCATAGCCTAATAAAAGAAAAGACAGCGGCACATGACAGAAAAAAATGAGAACCGGAGTCGCAGCAAAAAGAAATCGCCAAGACGAAACTGGGAAATCACAATACCCATAATTCGGCCATGGCCAAATAGCCCAAGCAATCAAAAGCCATATCGCTAGCACGATAAAATGGCCGATAAGCCACCAATAGGCGATGCGCGGTATCGGTATTTTTAGCATTGCGTCTCTTAGAAGGAATATGTCGCAGCTATGCCATTGACGGAGGCGGCTGGGTAGGAACTATTCGCCGGATGATTGCAGCATAACTTGTCTAGGTTCTTTATTCGAATCAAAAATTAATTTGATGAAAGGACTCCTGAGTTTGTGAAAAGAGTCCGATGCTCGTATGAGTTTCCTGCTTTGTTTGTTGGCCATGAAAGCGGGCTTGAAACTCTTGTCCCTCGAAAATCGATTTTAATATGGGGATCAAGGTTTCCCTCTCATCGCTTTTGATTTCCTTAGAAAACTTCAGTTTGAAATTGACCACTGCTTTGTTATTGGCATAGGTAATGGCTGACGAGGACTGATAGTCGCCTATTTGTTTGAGGCGCTGTGCTCTCTCTGGTGCAATCGCTGGTGCAATCGCTGGTGCAATGCCGGATGATTGCGTGTTCGGGGCGTTCATTTCGAGCGGCTGTGTCCACTCTAATTCAAGGTGGGCAGGGATCACCGCGACTGATGCGGTTTGATTGCTGCAGCCGCTTAAGGAGGTGCAAACCGCGAGACAGATGAGGACGAAAATTTTGTTCAGTTTCGGCATGATATTGTTGAGTTTTATGATTCGATTGTTTGAGATATGCTGCAAGTTTGATTACTTTCTTAGTTCTTGTCAAAAAAATTAAATTTAGCTATTTTTATTTGACGCTACATAGTGCGGGTGTGATTCGTGCTTCCTTAAGTCTCCGCTCCTCGAAGTGTCTCCGCACAGCTTGGCTTTCCAATTTAAACGACCGCTCTCGACACGCGTGATGAGATCGCTTTGCTTAAGTATTGTTACGCATGCCACAAGTGCACATATTGTGTAGTTTTGGTACAAAATATTGCGATGCAAGGTGACATATTCCAGTTTTGTATGGAGAATAGCCCTTAAGATTAGTCTGTGACGGTAATTTTTCTCCTCATTTAAGTGAATATTTTTTATACTTATTTAGTAGTTTAATTACGTAGTGCCCAGTAAAAATACGATACATAGACGATCTTCATAAGACAAAATTTCTGGAGACTAGCTATGAAAATTCATCGTATTTTGGTGCGGGTAATTTTTGCCTGCGCACTGTTTGGAGCTGCAGTGTTGCCAGTGGCAGCCGCAATAAATGCCAGCCAACTGGGTGCCAGTTATGACACCAGTAAAACCAATATTAATTTCAAGATTTATTCGAGCCGCGCGACGCGCATCGAGCTATTTTTGTACAACAGTGCCAGCGGAACCCAAGAGAAGCTACGTAGAGTAATGAACTTGGGGACAGGCGGCGTATGGAGTCTGAGTTTGCCGGTTACGACTTTGAGTAGCGCGGGCATTACTGGTACCGCGTATTACGGCTATCGCGCCTGGGGGCCGAACTGGCCGTATTCCGCCAGCTGGGTGAAGGGTTCCGCGACCGGCTTTGTGAGCGACGTGGATGCTGCCGGCAATCGCTTTAATCCGAACAAATTATTATCCGATCCGTATGCCCGCGAACTGAGCCATGATCCGACCACGCCAGCGATGACGAATGGTACCGTGTATGCCAGTGGTGCGCTGTATCGCAATCTGGATACTGGTAGCGTGGCGCCGAAAGGCATTGTGTTGGCGGGCGACACGCAGTCGATCGGGGTCAAACCGACGCGCGCCTTCAAAGACGATATCGTGTACGAAGTGCAGGTGCGTGGCCTGACCATGAACGATAGTAGTATCCCACTCGCTTCCCGTGGCAGCTATAAAGGGGCGGGTCTGAAGGCGGCTTATCTGGCTAGTTTGGGCGTGACCGCTGTTGAATTTTTGCCGGTGCAGGAAACCCAGAACGATACTAATGAAGTCGATCCCAATTCCGATACAGGTGACAATTATTGGGGCTATATGACGCTCAATTACTTCGCGCCGGATCGCCGTTTTTCTTCTGATAAAACGGCTGGTGGCCCGACCAAAGAATTTAAAGCCATGGTCAAGGCCTTCCATGATCAAGGCATTAAAGTCTTGATCGACGTGGTCTACAACCACACCGGCGAAGGTGGTGCTTGGAATGCTGCCGACAAAACCACCTACAACGTGATGAGTATGCGCGGACTGGACAATCCGACCTACTACAGCTTAACCAGCGACCTGCAAGCTTCCTGGGATAACACTGGGGTCGGCGGCAATTACAACACCCATAATCCTATCGCGCAAAATCTAATCGTCGATTCGTTGGCCTACTGGCGGGATACTTTAGGGGTCGATGGTTACCGTTTCGATTTGGCTTCCGTGCTGGGCAATACATGCGAACACGGTTGCTACAACTTCGACAAAATGGATAGCAGCAATGCCTTAAATCGAATCGCGACCGAGCTACCACCGCGCCCAGCAGCAGGCGGTAGTGGTGTTGATCTAATCGCGGAACCATGGGCGATAGGCGGCAATTCTTACCAAGTGGGCGGCTTTCCGAGCGGTTGGGCCGAATGGAACGGCATCTACCGCGACACCCTGCGTCAATCGCAAAATAAATTGGGATCAGTCGCCGTCACGACTGGGCAGTTAGCAACCCGCTTTGCTGGCTCTAGCGATTTGTTTGGTGATGATGGACGTAGACCATGGCACTCAGTGAATTTCATGACCGCGCACGATGGCTTTACCCTGAAAGATCTGTACAGCTGCAATACCAAAAATAATCTGCAAGCCTGGCCTATGGGGCCAAGCGATGGTGGCGACGACAATAACAATAGTTGGGATCAAAGCGGCATCGCGGCAGACCAGCGCAAAGCAGCGCGCAATGGCTTGGCCTTGATGTTAGTGTCCGCCGGCGTGCCGATGATAGTCGGTGGCGATGAAGCGCTGCGCAGCCTCAACTGCAATAATAATCCCTACAATCTTGATTCCAGTGCGAACTGGCTCAATTGGAGTTGGAGCACCGATCAAACAAATTTCCAAGCGTTTGCCAAAGCGATGGTGGCGTTTCGGAAAGCACACCCAGCTTTGCGCCCGACCAATTATTATTCCAACGTCGACAATAACGCCAACGTCATGGAACAATCGCGCTGGTTCAAACCCGATGGCAATGTGGCCGATGCCACCTACTTCAACGACAGCAACAACCACGCCATCGCTTGGCGCATCGATGGCAGCGAATTTGGCGACACTGCTTCAGCCATTTACATCGCCCACAATGCCTGGAGCGCCCAAGTCAATTTCACCTTGCCATGGCCGGGCACGGGCAAGAGCTGGTACCGGGTAACCGATACCTGCACTTGGGCCGAAGGAGTCAACCAAGTGCGCACCCCCGGCGCGGAAGATGCGGTTGGTGGTGAGTTTAGTGTGTATGGCGTTTGTGGTCGGGGTACCTTGGTATTGATTGCGAAGTGAGTGCTGCGACAGTGTCGAAGCGCTGGGTAGCTTAGTAGCGTAGAACGGTGTGACGAGCGAGGGCAGCCGGACGGCTGTTCTCTACGTTTCTAGGGAAGCGCGGATTTATTCGGTATGCGCGTTCGAGCCCAAAATGGGATGAGTTTGGTAGCAACATTTCCGCAGGGTGCCAAGCAAGGGAATTTGCTGCCAAAATCGCCCATGAGTTTAATTTTTGTGCCGAACCCGGAGGGAAACTCCATTTTTTCGTTGAACAAGGTCGAAAATTCAGGTTCTTAAAAAAATGGTGTTTCGCGCTTATCGAATAAATCCGCGCTTCCCTAGGTTCAATGGCTATACATCATGATCGCATCGTAGCCAATTCCCAGCGCCCAAGCGCCCACTTTAAATGTAGCAAATCCAAGTGCATAAGCTACGCCCGCTTTGATAAAACTGCTTGGTCTGTTTGCGTCAAAAAATTGGCCGATGGACCAAGCTAGATAGGCAAAGGAAATTACAGTAAAAGTTGATGTGAAATCGAAGCCGGTAATGCCATTTAAAAATATTGCGATAGCGAAAAAAAGCATGCCGATACCCATGACGAATGACAGAAGTATTGAGATCTCAAAGAAATTAACGTCATACTTTCGAAAGAAAATTTTCAACCAACAGGCGATAAGAAATCCCATGAGAATATTGGCATAGCCATAGTGATTGTGCACCCAGTTTGAAATTGCATTTGCGGTCAATGCCGTATCGTCGACAATTTTTAAGCTACTTTTTTCGAGATGAAAAAAATGCGCCACCAAGGTATAAATTAAAGACGTTACGATGATAAATATAATCGGTTTAACGAGACGCTTGCGATCTTCTGAAATGTATTCTCGGACGCATTTTCCAGGACGTAGCAGCAACTCTTTGATCGTAAAAAAGAGTCCTTTCTCAACATGCAAAACATGTTTAATTTCGTGCAAAATGTAATGGCCGTCGATTCTTTGTAGCTTTACCGCATTCCCACAATGCGCACAAAAATTTCCATGGATCTTATGGGTACAATTTTTACAGTTCATAGTTTGTTAGCCGAAAAAAAGTCATTATAGTTTTGATCCAATGGCAGCGCTTGCATGCGTAAGAGTAGCTCAAGGAATCGTCAAGTTAAAAGCAATGGCGGAATCAATTATTTATTCGCTAGAAATTAACTGCCGTGTGTACAAAAAAACTGACTAACCTACGTGCTTAAGCCAATGGAAGCTCACTATTTGCACGACATAAATCGTCGTGCAATTGACGAACTTCATCGACGCTCGGATCCACCTGACCATTGCCTTTGGCTACGAGGAATCGGCACGCGGCGTAAGCTTCCGCTTTGCGTTCGTATTCATTGACCCAACGTATGCGATCTGGCATGCGCTTAGGATTAATCGGCCAAACACCTGGACGTGGTTTGAGGTGGCTCTCGATTCCGATACGCCATGGTTTTGGGCTGATACGCGCACGAAAGCATTTTTGATTGCTGCACATCTGAACATAGACTTTGTCCGCTTGGATTTCCTTAAACAAGGTGGCGACTTCAGGCTCGTCGGGGCCAAAGGTTTTGTGCATCGCCAAGACACGTAAGCCTGCCGGGGTGCGATAAATTCGAACATGCCAATTCGGATGCTTTTCTAAGAAGGCATCGACACCCTTCATTGCGTTTTCTTCAGTGCTTGGCCCCGCTTTTAATTTTTGCGACCATAGCCAGGCGGCTAGTGTGTAGCTGAAAACCCCAGTAGCGAGAGCGATTGAGAATGCGAGGCCAAATCCGGTATAAAATTTTGCGATCACGAATCCTGCAATAAGGGCAATGAGAACGCTCAAGTAAAATGAAGATGGCTTGCTAGATTCAAGGAAATCAATATCGGCAAATAAGACATTC
>JAHFQV010000197.1 GCA_023259175.1 Oxalobacteraceae bacterium
TCAATTCGTGGTAGAGAAATAGCCCTCGGTCGTGTCAATAGTTATCAGCTAACCAGCTATTCAGCGATTTAGCAGACCGCTCAAATTTGAAGGTGAAGATTATGCAGTCAATTTTTAAACAAATCACACAGTATGCGAAGTGGCGGGTCACCGTCTTGTCCCTGTGCGTCATCGCAGGCGTTGCATCGGCTGGTGAGCTTGCTGGTACGGTGGTCGTCGTGATTGGAGATGCGACAGTGGCTGAAGGGGCTGGTGCTGGGCATGCGATTATGCGTGGCGAAAAAGTTTTTGCGGGACAGACGGTCACGACGGGTGCGAACGGGCAAGTTAATTTACGCATGATTGATGGCGCTTCGGTCATCGTGCGGACCTCTTCACGTTTGCGTATTGAAGAATACTTTGTTGATACGGTCACGCCGTCCAAGAGCCGTATTAAGTTGAATCTTGAAAATGGTGTGGTGCGCAGCATTACCGGCAAAGCGGGTGAGGCATCCAAAGAATCCTATCGTTTGAATACACCGCTTGCTGCAATTGGTATTCGTGGGACAGATTTTGTGGTGCAGGCTAATAACGAGGTGACACGGGTTCAAGTCCAATCAGGGGCGATCGTGATGACACCTTTGTCGGGTGACTGTACCCGTGAAAGTTTGGGACCTTGTAAGTCGCTCATGTCGCGCGACCTGACGGCGGCGATGCATAATGCGTATCTGGAATTGCGCAGCCGTAGCGAAGCGCCTGTGTTTGTGCCGGCGGACAAAGCATTAGATTCACCGAATTTAATCGCGCCCCCCCGAACGGAAGAACCTAAGGTGAGCGCAGATAAAGCCACCAAGACTGGTGCCAGCAATACCGAAGCGGCGGTGACCGATGCGAAGACCACTGCGGCGGTTGAAATCGTCAAAACGCAAACAGACATCACGCCAGTTAAGCCCGAGGTGAAACCTGTGGAAGTGCCTGTTGCGGCGCGAGTATGGTGGGGTCGTTGGCAGGAATTTGCGAGTGCTGATGGGCATACAGTTCAATCTCAATTGATTGGAGATCGTGAAATTGGGGTTTCCAATACAGTGTTTGGCTTAGTACGCGAAAACAGCGACAAAATGAGCTTACCCAATACGGGTGTTTTCTCTTTCAAATTGGCCGACTCAGAGTCGTATTTGATGCAGGCGGATCGTTCTCTTGTGGCAGCAAAATTGAATTCTCCTTTACTTAAAATTGATTTTGGCAATCGGCTCTACGAAACTTCCTTGTCTGTTTCCGCGAAAGGGATGTCAAATGTGGACATTCAATCGCAAGGCCATATTACTTTCCAAGGTTTTCTCATTAGCGATAGCGCGACGCCAGACACGACCGTTTCCGGCGCATTGAGCCAAGATGGGTCGCAAGCAGGTTATTTATTTCAACGCATGCTCACTAACGGCGCAAGCGTCGTCGGTGCAACGCGCTGGATACATTAGCGTCTTGACTGCTTTAAAAAAATTAAACCCGTACAAAGCTTTAGCCTTGTGCGGGTTTTTTGTTGAATTGCGTATCATCGATCATGCATCGTAAAAAACTCCGCATTTTATCGATTGTTTTGGCGCTCCTCGCAGCGCTATTTGCATTGCCAGTGCTGACGAATTTTTTTGCGCCTTTAGATCACACTTTGGACGATTGGCGCACGCGGGCTTCGTGGTATGTGCCTGGCGCTAAAGTTAGTCACGGTGAGCGGGAGCGTCGCGTCGTGATTGTCGATATTGATGAACGTAGTTTGGCAGAGCAAGGACCGTGGCCGTGGTCGCGAGCGAAAGTTGCACAATTAGTCGAGACCTTGATTGAGCATTACGGTGTTTCTGGAGTTGCTTTGGATATTGTTTTTCCAGAGGTCAAAGAAGACGAAAAAAATCTGCAAAAGCAATTGCAGCGACCCCAAATTACGGGTGCCGTCGTCTACGACTTGATGGACAGAAAACAGCCAGAAATCAACTACCCACTCGCTGCTTTTCCGCGCATCAGTATGCCCAATGATGTGCCTAAAATTTTGGGTGTCCCGGTCACAAGCAATCATCCCACACTGATGCCTACACATCTGGGGCATATTACGCCGCTCTTCGATAGTGATGGCTCAATTCGGCATTTGCCTCCGATAGCTTGTCATCGCGACAGACAAAACGAATGCCGACCTTTGTTGGGCATCGCTTCCTTGATGAGTTTGCTCGCCGACCCCTCGCTAATGCTAAAGCCCGGGCAAGGCTTGTTGTCCCCCGCCTGGGAACTGACTGTACTGGAAGGCGGCGATACCACTATCGTGCAAGTGCCAATTAATTCGGATGGTACTTTGACTGTACCCTATCGACATCAACCACAAGATTGGCTCGCCATTTCTGCCTCGCAAATCTTAAAGCGCCAAGCCAAACCCGAAGACCTGCGCGGCAGCCTAGTGCTGGTGGGTGCGACCGCCTTGGGTATGTCCGATGTGGTCTATACGCCAGTCAGCCCAGTGGCTTCGGGTTTAGAGCCGCATGCCGAGGTCATGGTCGCTCTTCTGGATGATCGCTTTTTGATCGTGCCGCAACACGGTATTTTTTTAGATGCTTTGGCGCTTTTGCCCTTGGCTTGTTTTCTTTTTTGGATTACTGGGCGACTACAGACACCTTACCAAAAAGCTTTACTCTTTCCCGGCTGGTTTCTCATCAGTGGGGTGTATGCGAGCGCTTGGGTGATGCTGCTCTATGTGCGATATGATCTTTTATTGCCGCTGACACCTTTCGCTTTATTTCCTTTGTTTGCCGCCTTGTTGATTGTGAGCGTGGAGCTGTATTTGGCCAGTCGCGAAAATAAGGGCGTGAGTAGCTTGTTAGCGGCCTATTTGCCGAAACAAGTCGCGCACAAACTCACGCTTAAAAATCAAAACAGCGGCAATATGGATACCTCGGTGGATGCCAGTCGCCGCACCATCACCGTGATGTTTGCCGATGTGCGTGGCTTTACTGGGATCGCTGAAGGGCATAAACCGGAAGTGGTCGCCAAACTTATGCACCGCGTCTTTAGCGAAATGGCAGCGGCGGTGGTGTCTCATCAAGGTACGATCGACAAGTTCATAGGCGACGCAGTGATGGCTTTTTGGAATGCGCCAGACGATGATGAACACCATGCCCTGCACGCGCTCGCGGCGGCACAGGACATGCTCAGGCGCTTGCATGGGCTCGATGCTTTTTGTCAGGAACTCGGCGTACCCATCATCAAAGTGGGTATCGGCATTGAAACAGGCTTTGCCTTAGTCGGCAATTTCGGCTCTGAGCATAGACGCACCTATACCGCACTGGGCGAAACGGTGGTTTTAGCCAGTCGAATTGAAGGGCTCACTGCACAGTTTCAAAAGGCGATTTTGATCGGTGAAACTTGCGCTAACGCACTGCACCTGCACGGCTTGGTGTCCTTAGGCCCAGTTCAAATTCGAGGCCGTCAGCAAGAACTGGTGATTTATACGCCGATCTTTGCGCCCAATAGCATGCTAGGCGGCCTGTAAACCGCAGTACAGCGTAAAAGATTGTAAATGGCGTTCACTTTTTCGAGACAAAAGCCAATACAAATCGCTATAATGCGCACAAACCAATGATTGATATTTTTACATGCACCTATCTTTGCACCGCTTTCTTCTTATTGGACTCGGTATTTTTAACAGCGTCGCGCAAGGGGCAGCTCAGGCTCCGAATGTGGTGTCTGTCGAAGCGCAGCTAGCGACGCAAACTGAGAAGGCGCATTCAAATCTGGCTAACGATGCCGAGATTAAGCGTCTGCTCGAGCAAGGTCAAATTTCTCA
>JAHFQV010000097.1 GCA_023259175.1 Oxalobacteraceae bacterium
GGTGCCGGGCTATCATGGCGAGAATCAGGATGCCGATTTTTTGCAAAATGAAGCCGACCGTATTGGTTACCCGGTCTTGTTAAAGGCCAGTGCCGGTGGCGGTGGTAAAGGCATGCGGGTGATTGAACATAGCAAAGACTTTAAAGAAGGCTTGGCCTCCTGCAAACGCGAAGCGATTAATTCTTTTGGTGACGATAAAGTTTTGGCCGAAAAATATTTGCAGCGGCCACGCCATATCGAGATTCAAGTGTTCGCCGATACCCATGGTAATTGTGTGTATTTGTTTGAACGCGATTGTTCGGTGCAGCGTCGTCACCAAAAAGTGTTGGAAGAAGCGCCCGCGCCAGGTATGACGCCGGAACGTCGTGCGGCGATGGGCGAAGCGGCGGTGGCTGCGGCCAAGGCAGTCGGCTATGTGGGTGCTGGTACCGTGGAATTTATCGCCAACCAGGACGGATCTTTCTACTTCATGGAAATGAATACGCGTTTGCAAGTGGAGCATCCGGTAACAGAAATGATCACCGGTACCGATTTGGTTGAGTGGCAATTGCGCGTCGCGGCAGGTGAAGCACTGCCACTGCAACAGGCGGAACTGGCGATTCACGGCCACGCGCTAGAAGCGCGCGTGTATGCGGAAAATCCTGAAAAAGGTTTCCTGCCCGCGATAGGCACGCTGCGGCATGTACAGCAGCCTGGTGCAGTGAATTTCGAACTCGGCGGCGCGCCGGACCCTGCTGCTTTCAGGATCGATAGTGGGGTACGTGAAGGCGATACGATATCCCCGTTTTATGATCCTATGATTGCGAAGTTGATCGTGTGGGGCAAGGACAGAGGCGAAGCTTTGGCACGGATGGCGCAAGCTTTGGCGCAATATCAAATTGTCGGTCTGCATACCAACATCGCCTTCTTGTCGCGCCTGATTACCAGTCAGGCTTTTTCGACAGCGGATTTGGATACGGGTCTGATAGAACGCAATCAAGCAGTCTTATTCCCGGCACCTGTGGCCGCAGATTTAGCGACACTGGCATTAGCGAGTGTCGCCCTAATTCATTCGGAAAACAGTGTAGGAAGTGATCCTTGGCAAAGCAGTCAAGGCTGGCGTATGAATAGCCAGATGCAACGTAGTTTACAGTTTTCAGATGAAGAGCAAACCCATCAATTAGACATCACTTACACCGCTTTGGGCTGGGTCATGAAGTTTGGGGGTGTTGCGACCAAACTGAGTTTAGATTCTGCTAGCGGCTATGAATATGTTTTGACTTTTGGCGAACAAAAAATAAAAGGCACCGTCGTACGTGACGGCGAACATTTTCATATTTTCAGTCAAGGTCGCCATACCGATTTGGTTTTCCTCGACGCTTTGGCCCACGCTGGCGAAGCGGAGGTCGAAGCGGGTCGTTTGACCGCGCCTATGCCAGGCAAGATCGTTGCGGTTTTGGTGAAGAATGGTCAGGAAGTGAAAAAGGGCGAAGCCCTGTTGATCATGGAGGCGATGAAAATGGAACATACGATAGCCGCTCCGCATGATGGGATCGTGGACGAAATTTTGTATGCGGTGGCTGACCAAGTCACTGAAGGTGCCGCTTTGTTGTGTTTTCAGTAGAGCCTTGGCATGTCACTGTAATTGGAAAGGCGCGACCAAAACAGTATGAATATCATCTATTACGCAGCAGGTGTTCAGCCTGAAATTTGGCTAGACGCTTTTCATCACTATCTGCCCGATGCGCAGATTCGACGCTGGCAAGAGGGCGATGATGCGCCCGCTGATTACGCTTTGGTTTGGAAACCACCGGCTGCGATGTTGCGTGGCCGTCGTGATTTGAAAGCGATTTTTATTCTGGGTGCTGGCGTCGATGCTATCTTGCAGCTCGGTGATGCGCTGCCTGCAAATGTGCCTTTAATTCGGGTCGATGACGCAGGTATGGGCGTGCAAATGGCGGAATATGTGAGTCATGCTGTTTTGCGTTATTTTCGCCGTTTTGATGAGTATGAGGTGCAACAAAATGCGCAGCTTTGGCGGCCTTTGCCTGCCTATGATAAGGCCGAATTTTCTATTGGGCTCTTGGGTTTGGGCGTTTTGGGTAATCGCATCATTGATGGTTTGCGTGAATTTGGTTTTCCTCTATTCGGTTGGAGCCGTTCACCCAAAAACATAGACGGTGTCAGCTGCTATTCGGGGGCGGATGGTTTGGATGCTTTTCTGCGAGCGACCCAAGTTTTGGTTTTGATTTTGCCTTTGACGACAGACACTGAAAATCTGATCGATGCGACGCAATTGGCTAAACTTAAATCAGGGGCTTACATTATTAACGTTGCGCGCGGTGGACATATTGTAGAAGCTGATTTGCTGAGCATGGTGCAAAGTGGCCATATCGCAGGTGCGACACTCGATGTATTTCGCGAAGAACCCTTAGCGCTGACGCATCCGTTCTGGCAGGAAAAGCGGATACGGATTACGCCGCATATTTCTGCACTCACGGTGCGTAAAGAGAGTGCGAAGCAGATTGCTGAAAAAATAGCGGCATTGGAACGCGGTGAAGTGGTGGTGGGCGTGGTTGATCAAAGCAAAGGATATTGAAATGAATCATTTACCGCAGCAAGTGAAGATTGTCGAAGTCGGTCCGCGCGATGGCTTGCAAAACGAAGCAGAAATTATCTCTGCAGAAGTGAAGATCGCTTTAGTGAATCAATTGACTGCAGCCGGATTTGTGAATATTGAAGCGGCCTCTTTTGTGTCACCCAAGTGGGTGCCGCAGATGGCCAGTTCAAAAGAAGTGATGGCTGGAATAGAGCGCAAAGCGGGCGTGATTTATTCTGCTTTAACGCCGAATATGAAAGGCCTAGAAGCCGCTGTGGAAGCGGGTGCGGATGAGGTGGTGATTTTTAGTTCGGCCTCTGAGGCCTTCGCGCAGAAAAATATCAATTGTTCGATCGAAGAATCGATTGCTCGTTTTCGTGACGTGGCTGAGGCGGCCAAAGCTAACAAGATGCGCTTGCGCGGTAGTATTAGCTGCTCATTTGGCTGCCCTTATCAGGGATCCGTCAGCCTAGAACAAGTGCTGGCTGTCGTAGGGCGTATGCGTGATTTGGGTTGCGATGAAATTGATATTGCCGATACCATTGGTGTTGGCACTGCACGGCATGTACAAAGCGTGATGCAAGCGGTCGCACAAGTGTATCCTTTGGCGCAAATTTCAGGCCATTTTCATGATACCTATGGGCAGGCGCTCGCGAATATTTATGCCAGTATGGAAGTCGGTGTGCAAATTTTTCACTCTTCTGTTGCAGGTCTAGGCGGCTGCCCTTACGCGAAAGGTGCGACCGGTAACGTGGCCACGGAAGACGTACTTTTTATGATGCAGGGTTTGGGCATACAGACAGGTATTGACCTTAATGCAGTGGTCGATGCGGGACAATTTATTTCGCAACATTTGGGGCGTAAAGCGGTGAGTCGTGCGGGTAATGCGCTTGCGGCGAAGCGCGCTTGATCGGTGTTTTTTTATTTCGATTACCGCAAAATATCAAGCTTTTGAATGTCAAAGATAATTACAATGCGGTTTGTTGATCGGGTGTAGTTTCTTTTTTTACGAGGACAAGAAAATGGCAATGGACGAAATTGATTTTGAGATTTTTGGCGATGACATGCAATATGTTGAAGTCGAACTTGATCCGCGAGAGTCAGTGGTGGGTGAAGCCGGTTCCATGTTTTATATGGAAGATCAAATCCAAATGGAGACTATTTTTGGTGATGGTTCGGCACAAAACGGCGGAATTTTCGGGTCGCTTTTGGGAGCAGGGAAGCGCCTGTTGACGGGCGAATCGATGTTCACTACGGTCTATACGAATCAAGGTATGGGTAAGCGTAAAGTGGCGTTTGGTGCGCCTTATCCAGGCAAAATTATTCCGGTGCGCTTAGATCAGATAGGCGGAAGTTTGTTGTGCCAACGTGACGCGTTTTTGTGCGCAGCCAAAGGGGTTTCTTTGGGTATCGCCTTTCAAAAACGTTTAGGCGCGGGTTTCTTTGGTGGCGAAGGATTTATACTGCAGCGTTTGGACGGCGACGGTTTAGCGTTTGTGCATGCAGGCGGTGCGCTGCGTGAAAAAACTTTGCAAGCCGGTGAAACTTTGCGGGTCGATACCGGGTGTGTCGTCGCTTTTACCAGTGATGTGGAGTTTGATATTCAATTTGTCGGCGGTGTAAAAACCGCTTTGTTTGGCGGTGAAGGTATGTTCTTCACGACTTTGCGTGGGCCTGGAAAGGTATGGCTGCAGTCGCTACCGCTGGGACGGATGGCGAATCGTATTGTGGGCGCATCCAAGATCGGCGGCAGTCGCGGTGCGGAAGAAGGTTCAGTATTGGGTGGTCTGGGAAATTTGTTTGAACGGGATTAAACTTAGAAACGACGGTTAGCGGTCAACTCCCGTTTCTAGGCTAAACTAGCTCGGGAAATACCGTATGGCTCACAAAAAACGCAGGGCGAATTTGTTTTCGCGCTGCGTTTTTTTATTGCTAATTGTTAAACCCAGATTATTTCCGATGCTTGGGCCGTGCCGATCAGGCCGACTTGCTCGTGTGGCACAGTGACTTTGAGGATGTCGTTGATACTCTTGTCTTGATGCAGCGCATCGAGCGCTTTTTGTAGCGATTCATCAGTCCCATCAAGCTTGCTCATCAGGATTTTGGCAGCGTGGTAGGCTGGGTCGGTATCAGTAGTTTCGCTAGGATTGGTGGCACTACCAAACTGCTTGACGAATTCCAAACCTAAATCGATGCGATTGAGTAGGGAATTTTGACGCGCAACCGCGGCTTGGTATTCGTCTTGGGTCACTTGGTGCTGCGCCAGCATTGCTTTAAGGTCGATGGTGATGGCGATGTAGGCAAATTGTGACAGCATTTCAGCACGAGTGTGACCTTGGTGGATGTAGTCTGTCCAGTAGGTAATGCCGGCGCTGTCGCCCGCATTTCCTAGACCTTTCAGATACATGGTCTCGACAAACTGTTGATCGCTTAGTGCGCTGTAGTCGCTGACATAGCGCGAGTGCGAGGTAAAGGATCTAGCGATATCGAAGAAGCTCATGCCATTGTCCATCTTATTTTGCCAATAGGTGAGGCCGGCTTGATCGGGTGCTCGGTTAAATAAGAGGACGTACAGTGCTGCGATTTTTTCTGGGCTGCTGCGATGCCCAATTTCCGCTTGCACCGGATGTGCGATGGAAGTTAAGTTGATGTTGCTGTGTACGCCATTGCTATCAACGCTGTCCATGAGATTGGATTTATTACTGAGACTTAAGGTGCCGTTACCGCTTAAATGGTTGAGGCGAATTTGCACTAAGCTGTCGCTGATTTTATTGACCTGCAGAATTTCACCTTGCGCAGTGCCGGTTGTGACGAGCGCATAATCGCTTAGTTCAAAGGCTTGCGCCGTGCCCGGGAAATTCAAATTGAAACTGAGTTCGTCGGCATTGCGAGGGGCGATGGCTTCTAGCGTCAAGCTGGCGACTTTGAGTCCACCTGCAATCTCAGTACCGGGACCCGCGTTCAAACTGATCATGCCATTGACCGTGTGATCGGCATCAAATTCGCCACCGTCTTTGACAGTCAATTCAATTTTTGTTTGGGTGCCGCTAGGCAGTATCGATTCGGCGATGTTGGTCCATACACCTGCATTCGATTGCGCCCAGAAGCCGCTAATCGGCGCGCTGCCATCCATCGTCAAGGATAATTTAATTTCACCGCCCGGCGTAATGGCATCGACTTTGAAGCCGACTGTGCCGTAGGGTAATTGAAATTGCGCGGGTAAGTTGCTAGCTGATTTGCTGACGTTGACCTGCGTTAAAGCCGCTCCTTGGGCGTTACTCAAGGTGAAGAATGAGTCGGCGGTTCCTGGGTGTTGTGCCCAAGCGAGGCTGACACTGTTATTGGCAGAGGCAATCGTAAAGACTTCACCCACGGCACCTGCTTTGAGGTCGAAATGGGCGCTATCTTGGATACCCGTTCCTTTGGCGTTTAAATCCATGCGCAGCGTGCCTGTGCCGCTAATTTGATCGATGTTAACGATGTAGCTGCTGGCACTTAAGGCTTTGACTGAACTGATGTGGGCTTTGACGGATCCGCTGATGCCCATACTAAAGTCGCTCACATCAACCCCGGTGACTGCTTCGCTAAAGTCGACACGGTAGCTGATGCTGTCACTGGTATTCGGATTGACCGCTGTGCGCACAATATTTTGTGCATAGGGTGCCTGACTATCGACTACTTGCACGGTTAAAATTTTGTCGACACTGAGTTGACCCAAGTCGGTCGCACGTACATGAACTTGATAATTGCCAGCACTCAGCAGACTCGGATTGTTGATATAGAGCGTGCCACCACTCATGCTAAATTTGACGTTATCGTACTCGGGCGTTCCATTTGCATTGACCAGTGCGAACTGATGAGTGTCTGTTTGGTTAAGGTCGGTTGCGCTTAATTTTCCGACGGCGCTGTAGTCGCTCGCAGATTGTAAAACGCTGGAATTGCTGAGGCGAATATCGCTAGGTGCGACATTAACACCCGTGCTGATGACCGTGGTTTTGCTGTCTGAGACAGTGGCGGCAAAGCCGTCGCTGACCGAAATTTGGAATTGCGTGGTTTCACTAGCACCGGGTGCGACGCGTCCTGTGGTCGGTTGAAAAACCAAGCTACGTAATGCGTTTTGAATCGCATCGGGGCTGGCCGCGCTGTGCGTATAAGTGCTGCCGCCATCGCTACTGCTAAAGCCTGAAGCACTTAGGGAGGTCGCGGTGAATTGCCCTTTGACTGCATTGTCGACGTGGATACTTACGGTTTCTTTCGCACCCACGTCTGGATCGCTAATGGTGATGCCGCTAAATGGCGACACCGTTTGGTTGTCTTTGATGGCCTGTCCGGCGCTACTGCCTGAAATGCTGGGGGCGACGTTGCTACCTGCGACAGTCACTCCATTGCTCGTTAAGTCAGCGACCACAACAGCGGCATTTGCACCCGCAGCCCAATCTTCTGCGGCGGCAATATTGTAGAGAGTACCGTCGCCAGCATTGCTACCATCTTTATTTAAAATGGCGTTGAGTGAAGCTTGGTCGCTGGCGCTAAGGTTGAGGGTAAAGCTCGTCGTCGATGTGATTTCTACGTTGCTGGTGCTGGATAAAGTAAAGCTCGCTCCGCCCAATCCAGTGAAGCTAAATTTATTCGCGATAATATCATTGGCAGCACCCGAGAGTGATAGGAAACCAGTGCCGGTGACCAGTAAGCTGCCCGATGATGCGGTGTAGCTGGCGCTGGTAATGGTCGGAACGGCGACATTGCTTACCGTGATGCCGTTCGCCGTTAAATCAGCGACAGTCGCAGCCGCATCCGCACCTGCAGCCCAGTCTTCCGCAGCGGCTAAATTGTAGCTCGTGCCGCCGGTTGAGCTGCTGCCATTGTTATTGAGGACTTGATTCAAGGCCGCTTTGTCAGCCGTGCTCAAGGTAATGCTAAAACTGGTTCCGGAACTGATCTCTACATTGGCGCTATCGGTCAGTGTGTAGCTACTTCCTCCCTCAGCGGTGATGCTGAGTTTGCTGGCGACGATGTCGTTAGCCGCGCCATTGGCTTTGAGAAAACCGGTTCCGGTGACCACTAAGATTCCGGTAGCGGCATCGTAGGTCGACGAACTAATGGTCGGTACGGCGACATTGCTGACGGTGATGGCGTTACTCAATAAATCAGCGACGACCACCGCGCTGTCGGCACCAGCTGCCCAATCTTCGGCGGCCGCTAAATTGTAGTTGGTGCCATCGGTGGCACTGCTACCGATTTTATTGATGATTTGATTGACCGCAGCTTGATCTGACGCACTTAATGTCAAACTAAAACTGGTGCTAGACGTAATCTCGATATTGCCTGTGCTGCTTAAGGTGTAGCTACTACCACCTTCGCCTACGAAGCTCAATTTATTGGCGATAATGTCGTTGGCCGCTCCGCTTGCGCCGACAAATCCTGTACCTGTAACGACCAAAACGCCGGTGCCTGCATCGTAAGTAGACGAGGTGATGGTGGGTACTGGGACATTGCTAACCGTGACGCCTTTACCGGAAACGTCGGCGACAACAACGGCGCTATCCGCACCTGCGGCCCAGTCTTCTGCTGCTGCGATATTGTAGGTGCTACCGCCAGTGGAGCTGCTACCATCTTTATTGGCTAGCAAAGCGATGGCCGCTCTATCGGTGGCGCTTAAGGTGAAGCTAAATTGGGTGTTTGAAGTGATCTCGACATCGGCCGTGTCGGTTAGGGTGTAAGTCGCACCACCTTCGCCTGTGAAGGTGAAATGGTTGGCAATGACATCGTTATAGGCACCAGCAAATTTTTTAAAACCGCTTCCCGTCACGACCAAAACTCCCGCTGCCGCATCGTAAGTGGCCGAGCTGATCGCGGGTATGGCGATATTGCTGGCGTTAATGCTGTTACCCGTTAGGTCAGCCACGACGACGCTTGCGTCAGCACCTGCGGCCCAGTCTTCGGCGGCTTCCAAGTTGTAGCTAGTTCCACTGGTCGAGCTCAGTCCATTTTTGTTGATGAGTTGCTCGACTATATTTTTGTCGGCAGCACTTAAGCTCAAGGTGAAACTGGTCGCCGAGCTGATGTCCACGTTGCTGGTGCTGCTTAAAGTGTAGCTAACACCACCTTCGCCCAGGAATTTAAATTTACTCGCGATGATGTCATTATTTGCGCCACTGGCCGATGAAAAACCAGTGCCAGTAACGACTAAATTGCCTGTCGTGGCATCGTAGGTCGCTGAAGTGATGGTGGGTATGCTGACACCGCTGACAGTCACGCCGCTCGTAGCGACCGAAATATCGCCGCCAGTCACGACGCTATTCCAGTCGTCAGACGCGGACAGGTTGTAGCTGGTGCCGCCGGACGAGGCAGATCCATTTTTATTGAAAAAGCTTTCGACATTCGCTCTGTCGGTGGCATTCAGCGTAATCGCAAAGCTGGTGTCACTGGTGATTTCAACGTTGCTACTGGTGAGCGTGTAGTTTGTATTACCTTCGCCTTTGAGGGCTAATTGGGCGACACTAATATCGTTGTTTGCGCCCAGGGTTTTTACCAGATTGCTGCCCGTGACGGTCAAGACATGGCTGACCGTATCGTAGGTCGAAGAAGTAATGGTGGGCCCAGTGACATTGCTCACCGTAATGGCGTTGCTGGCATCGGCCACCGCACCGGAAGTGTTGTCCCAGTTGAGTGCGCCCGCCAAATTAAAATTAGCACCACTAACGGCCGTACTTCCATTTTGGTTCAGTAAACCGTTGACCGCGAGTTTATCGGCGCTACTTAAGCTGATGCTAAAGCTGGTGTTGCTGCTCGTGTTGACGTTGGCGCTGGTCAGGGTGTAGGTGGCACCGCTTTGACCAGTGAGGGTGAGTTTGCTGACATCGATCAAATCGCCTGTGTTCATGCCTGTGCCGGTAACCGCCAAAATACCGGAACTGGCATCGTAAGTTGCGTTGGTGATGGTGGGGGCAACGATCACCACCGCTAAACCAGTCGAGAGCACGCTGATATTGCCCGCGGCATCAGTCGCTTTGGCAGAAATGGTGTGACTGCCTAGACTTAGCGCACTGCTGCTAATAGACCAATTACCGCTACCATCGGCGCTCGCGCTGCCCAATTGGGTAGTGCCATCGGTGTCAAATAATTTTACGGTGCTATTGGCTTCGGCTGTGCCGGTGAATGTAGGCGTGGTGTTACTGGTGATGTCATCGATATTTGAACTACCTGTATCGCTGGCTGCACTCATGTCGGGTGTACTCGGTGCCGACGGCGCTGTGTGATCAAAGCTATAGGTTTGACCCGTTGTAAAACCAGTGCTGATCGCATTGCCCGCGCTATCGCTAATACCCGTGCCGCTGCTATTGAGGTCGAGACGCAAGTTGCCGTCGCCAGTGAGCGTATCGACAGTGACGGTGTAGGTGCTACCACTGCCAGTGATGCTGGCAATATTGCCGCTGGCGCTGGCAGTCGTGTTTAAGCTGAAATCGCTCACATCAACACCCGTTACGTTCTCTGAGAAAGTCACGGTGTATTGCACACTGCTGGCGTTGCTCGGGCTGCTATTGACGCGAGTGATGGAAGAAACGGTAGGCGCAAGCGCATCGACCAGTACTGCGCTCAAAGCACCGACGCTGTTCAAAGTCAGATTGGCATTGTTACCGACAGAGTCTTTTGCCGTGCCGCCATTGAGTGTGATACCACTTGCCAAGCTCACGCCATCACTATCGAGATTACCTGCTGCAACCGTGTAGCTGAAATTAAGTGCGGCACTACCGCTGCCGCTCACATAGGTGGCATGTACCGTGCCACCCGTGTTGAGTGTTAGATCAATGTAAGGCGTACCGCCTGCGGTATTGATGACGACGGTTTCATCGAAATTGACGGTGAAATCTAAGTTTTGACCGGTGATGTAGGTCCCATTGGAGGGAACCGTCACCGATGAAATATTTGGAACAACCGCATCGACCAAGACTGCACTGGTGCTTGCGACGCTGTTCAAAGTCAGGCTTGCGTCATTCCCAGCGCTGTCTTTGACCGTGCCGCTATTGAGCACAATACTACTACCGAGTGCGACCCCGGTATTATCGAAATTGCCCGCCGCTGCGGTGTAACGAAATACGATGTCGCTCGATCCGCTACCGCTCAGATAGTTTGCATTGACGGTGCCGCCAGTGTCGAGGGTCAGCGCAATGCTCGGCGTTCCGCTGCCCGTATTAACACTTACATTTTCAGAAAAATGCACCGTAAAATCAAGATTTTGGCCTGCGATATAAGTTGCGTTAGCTGGTACGGAAACTGAGCTCACAGTCGGAACGGTGGTATCAATTATGATGGCCTTGTTCGCTGCTAAAGAATTCGCTGCGCCGGGCGTGACCAAAGTCAGGTTGCCGTTATTACCCGCAGCATCTTTGATCGTGCCACCGTTTAAGGCCAGCGCACTGATGTTTTGGTAGTCCAAATCCGCGGTCGTATCACCCGCTTGTACGGTGTAATTGAAGGTCAAGGTGCTTGAACCGCTACCGCTAACGTAGTCGACAACTTGGTCTGTGCTACCGGTTTCCAGGGTTAATTGCGGTGTACCCGTGACATTGACGACTTCGCTGAAATTGACTTGAATACTGACGACATCACCGGCTTTATAGCTGCCATTGCTGGTGCTGGAATTGACTGAACTGACCGTCGGTGCGACACCATCAATTATGATGACCTTATTCGCTCCCAAAGAATTCGCAGCGCCGGGCGCGACTAAAGTCAAGCTGCCGTTATTGCCCGCAACATCTTTGATCGTGCCACCGTTTAAGGCCAGTGCACTGATGCTTTGGTAGTCCAAATCCGCACTATTGTCGCCTGCTTGCACAGTGTAATTGAAGGTCAAGGTGCTTGAGCCACTACCGCTGACGTAATCGACGACGCGATCAGTGCTACCGGTTTCCAATGTTAATTGCGGCGTGCCCGTGACATTGACTACTTCGCTGAAATTGACTTGAATGCTGATGACATCACCTGTCGCATAAGTGCCATTGCTGGTACTTGAATTGACCGAATTGACGGTGGGCGCAACGCCATCAATCACGAGGGCTTTGTTCGCTCCCAAAGAATTTGCCGCCCCAGGAGCGACTAAAGTCAAAACACTGTTATTGCCCACGGCATCTTTGATCGTGCCACCGTTTAAGGCCAGCGCACTGATGCTTTGGTAGTCCAAATCCGCGCTATTGTCGCCTGTCTGCACGGTGTAATTGAAAGTCAGTGAGCTCGAACCACTACCACTAACATAGTTGACTACGCGATCAGTGCTGCCGGTTTCCAATGTTAATTGCGGTGTGCCCGTGACATTGACTACTTCGCTGAAATTGACTTGAATACTGACGACATCCCCAGTTTTATAGCTGCCGTTACTGGTACTCGAATTGACCGAACTAACTGTGGGCGCAATGCCATCAATCACGAGCGCTTTATTCGCGCCCAAAGAATTTGCCACGCCGGGCGCGACTAAAGTCAAGCTGCCGTTATTACCCGCAACATCTTTGATCGTGCCACCGTTTAAGGCCAGCGCACTGATGCTTTGGTAGTCCAAATCTGCGCTATTGTCACCCGCTTGTACGGTGTAATTAAAGGTCAATGCGCTCGAACCACTTCCGCTGACGTAATCGACAACGCGATCAGTAGTGCCCGTTTCCAAAGTTAATTGCGGCGTGCCTGTGACAGTGACTGCTTCACTGAAATTAACTTGAATACTGACGACATCCCCGGTTTTATAGCTGCCGTTACTGGTACTCGAATTGACTGAACCAACCGTGGGTGCAGTGGTGTCAATTACGATGGCTTTGTTCGCGCCCAAAGAATTGGCCGCGCCGGGCGCGACTAAAGTCAAGACACTGTTATTACCCGCAACATCTTTGATCGTGCCACCGTTTAAGGCCAGCGCACTGATGCTTTGGTAGTCCAAGTCTGCTGTCGTATCACCCGCTTGTACGGTGTAATTGAAGGTCAAGGTGCTAGAACCGCTACCGCTAACGTAGTCGACAACTTGGTCTGTGCTACCGGTTTCCAGGGTTAATTGCGGTGTACCCGTGACATTGACGACTTCGCTGAAATTGACTTGAATACTGACGACATCAC